>NZ_CP113524.1:3155000-3475000 GCF_026723765.1 Lacrimispora xylanolytica | reverse complement strand
AAAGAGATCCAGAACTATATAAAGATCAACAACATCTATCTGTCCACCCTGATAAAAATGATCGGCATCACCTACATCGCAGAATTTGCCGCAGGCATCTGCAAGGATGCGGGCTATGGGGCCATTGGAACGCAGATTGAAATATTTGGAAAGCTTTCAGTACTGGCAGTCAGCATGCCAATCTTATTGGCGCTTATTGAAACGCTCCAGACATTTGTATCATAACAGAAGGGAGAAAGGCCATGAAACGAATCACTTTTTTCCTTGTTTGCTTTTTATATCTTCTGGCTTTTCCCATGAGCTGCCTAGGCGCAGATATAAATTCCCAGAAAGAATATAAAGAAGGAGACCCGGGGACGGACAACCTGGATCTGGATCAATACGATTTATCTGACATTCAAAAGTTTCTGGACGGAAGAAATGGGACAAAGGGTCTTAACCTTTCCTTTAAACAGCTGATGTTCGATCTGATGAATGGAAAGCTTGATCAGGTAATGGGACAAGTAGGAAATGCCATTAAGGAGCTTTTGCTGGGCGAAATTAAAACCAATGGGCACATGATGGGACAGATTATCATACTTGGCATCATTGGAGCAGTATTTTCCAATTTCTCCAGTGTATTTTCCGGAAGTCAGATTTCAGAAACCGGATTTTTTGTTACATATCTTCTATTGTTTACTTATCTGGCGGCCAGCTTCTTTACCAGTGTCTCCATTGCGGGAGATGTCATTGGCCAGATTCTGGGATTTATGAAAGCCCTGCTTCCCGCCTATTTCCTGGCGGTGGCATTTGCAGGAGGAAGCACGGCAGCGGCAGCTTCCTATGGATTTACCCTGTTTGTAATTGCGGCAGCACAGTGGCTCTTAGGACAGGTCCTATTAAGCCTGATTAAAGTCTACGCTCTTCTTGTCATGGCAGGTCATATTGCAAAGGAAGACATGCTCTCTAAGATGACAGAGCTCCTGGAGCAGATTATCTCCTGGAGCGTAAAGACCATGATTGGGGTTGTTTTAGGGTTCCAGATTATACAGGGCATGGTACTCCCATACGTAGATTCCATGAAGACCGGGGCCATTCAGAAACTGGCGGGAGCTATTCCGGGAATTGGAAATAGCATAGGCTCCGTATCCCAGATGGTTCTTGGTTCCGGTGTTGTAATAAAAAACACCATTGGTGCAGCTGGAATTGTCATACTTTTAATAATTGCTGCCATTCCCCTAATAAAGCTGGTGGTTTTGATGCTTCTTTATAAATGTGTGGCAGCCCTCTTACAGCCGGTCTGTGATAAGAGGATCGTCTCCTGTATCTCTGATATCGCTAAGGGGCACAAGCTGCTTCTTTCCATAACAGCTTCTGCTGTCATGCTCTTTGTAATAACCATAGCTCTTGTATGTGCATCGACGAATGCAACTTATTTTTCCGGGTGATTGACATGGAACAATTGTTTGATTGGATACGCAGCATTATATATTATCTTATATTTATCACAGTTGTGGTGAATCTTCTGCCTAACAAGAAGTATGAAAAATACATCCGCTTTTTTGCCGGAGTGGTACTGATCCTTCTTGTTCTAAAGCCGATTACAGGGGGGCTTAGGCTTGACGATACACTTGCCTACTATTTCGAATCCATCAGTTTGAAAAAAGAGGCAGGAGAGCTTACTGGAGAAATCGCAAAGATGGAAGGACAAAGGCTGAATAAAATGATGAGCAAATACGAGGAGGCTGTTTCCGGGGATTTAAAAACAATGGCAGCCTCTGCTGGTTTTGGGTGCAGCGTGTCAAAGGCAGAAATCAGCCAGGATCAGGACAGCAAGAAGTTCGGGCATGTGGTCCGGGTGTCCTTAATCCTTACGCCAGAAGTACAAAAAGGGCAAGAAGGCGAAGAAGGGGAAGAAGCTGTTCCTGCGGTGAAAGAAATCGAACCCATTGAAAAAGTGGCCAAAGTAGAAGGAGTAAAAATCACGGGTTCCCCTCCGAAGAAAGAAGAAAAAGGGAGACAAGAAGAAAATTCACAAGTATCAGGTCTTAGAAGGAAGATTGCTGAATATTATGATTTGGAGGAACAGGATATTGAAATTCAAGTGGAAGATGGGAAAGGATAAATGGCTGATCCTGCTGGCGGTTGGAATGATCATCCTGATCCTTGCGATTCCCTCCGGTCCAGGCAGTGCAGGAAAGACTGGAACAGCATCGGAGAGCAAAAATAAGACAGAGCTGCAAAAGGGAATTGTGACAGAGCTGCCAGAGAAAGATACGGCTGTAGCCGCAAACGCAGACAATACCTATGAGGAGCAGCTGGAATTAAGGGTGAGAAAGCTGTTAAAAACCGTAGATGGAGTTGGTCAGGTGGATGTGATGATCGTGCTGAAATCCTCAAAGGAAAAGGTGCTCAGGGTGGACAGAAACACAACCGATTCTTCCACCGTGGAAAATGACAGCTCCGGCGGAACCAGAAATATCACCAACAAAGAACAGCAGGAGAATACCATTTTGACCGGTTCTGGAGAAAATACGGCTCCTATTGTGGAGAAAGAGATAAGTCCGGAAATAGAAGGAATCATCATAAGTGCCCAGGGCGGAGGCAGTCCTACGGTGAAAGCAGAAATTTCCAGTGCCATGGAAGCATTATTTAACCTGCCCCCACATAAAATAAAAGTATTAAAGAGGGTGGAATAAAAAGGAGTGTCAGGTATGAGAAGTTGGAAAACAAGCAATGAACCAAATGTCCCTAAAACCCCAAAGAAAATGGATATGAAGAAACTGTTCAGAAGAAATCAGATCATCATTACC
Organism: Lacrimispora xylanolytica; assembly: GCF_026723765.1. Lineage (NCBI taxonomy): Bacteria > Bacillati > Bacillota > Clostridia > Lachnospirales > Lachnospiraceae > Lacrimispora > Lacrimispora xylanolytica. Next base: position 3,472,208 of record NZ_CP113524.1, on the reverse strand, counting down.
ACACTGGCCGTTATGATAGCTGCCGCCGGGTATTTAAATTATGCCGGGAAACAGGAGGCGGTTTCAGGTAAAGATGTGTTTGAAGCAGGTATGACTGATATATCCGAAGAAGACGTCTTAGCGGAGAACAAAGCCTTAAATGAGAGTTCTTCCGGCCAGGATATTGCAAGTCTGGATCAGGATGCATCGGATATTGATAAACTGGCAGCCGCAGAAACAACGTCAGAAGGAAACAAAGACGTTGCAAACTCTGAGAGCACAGCAGCAGGCGAGACAAAGGCAGCCGCAGAGCAGGTAGCAGCCGCAGACCAGGTAGCAGCCGCAGCCGAGACAAAAGCAGCAGACGCCGGACTTGATAATCCGGGAGAAGCCGTTTTAACAAGCGGAATGAGCGTAACAGATTACATATCCAGCGTACAGTTAAACAGAGAACAGGTAAGGGCAAGAAATAAAGAGACCTTAATGAATCTGATTAACAATCCGAACCTGGAAGAGTCCGCAAAACAGCAGGCCATTCAGGAAATGATTGATATGACAGCTGTTTCCGAAAAAGAAAATGCAGCAGAAACCCTTCTTCTTGCAAAAGGATTTTCAGATCCAGTCGTCAGCATTTCCAGCGGTAAAGTAGATGTTGTCATCAATGCCTCCAGCATCACCGATCCGCAGCGCGCACAGATTGAAGATATTGTAAAGAGAAAAGCAGAAGTCGGAGCAGAAAATATTGTGATCACCCTTATGAAGCTGGGTGAATAAAAAGCCTTTGCAAACGATGGACAATTTTGCTATAATGATTCCATAACCCGGAAAATTTAGTACAGGAGGGAATTGCTGTGGCAGAAGCAGAAATCAGAAATACTCACAAAGTATATGAAAAAGATAAAATCGGCGAAGTGCAGATTGCAGATGATGTAGTTGCTATCATCGCGGGTCTTGCTGCAACCGAAGTAGAAGGTGTAGATTCCATGGCGGGCAACATCACCAATGAACTGGTGGCGAAGCTGGGCATGAAAAATTTATCAAAAGGCGTTAAGGTCGAGCTGACTGAGGAGCATGTATCTGTGGATTTGTCCTTAAACATCAAGTACGGATACAGCATACCATCTGTCAGTGAGAAGGTTCAGGAAAAGGTACAGACTGCAATTGAGAACATGACAGGTCTTACGGTATTAGATGTAAATATCCGTATCGCCGGTGTTGCAATGGAAGAAAACAAATAGATGCAAATCTATCGCGGGGGTGGGCCACAAAGGTCCTTACCCCCGCTTTTCTTTTGCTTTTCGTAATAAAGTTTATCTTGTAATGAAAATGGACAGGATTTATAATGAACCATATGCATTAGGACAGGATGTTAAGGACAGGTGTTTTTTAATATGATAAATCATAGGGATGGGAATCATTACTTGCCAAAGATAATGGGAATGTTCGGGCTGGTGGTTTCGATAATCGCAGGAATCCTTGCGATGAATCTTTATTATTTCAGAGAAGTGGAAAAAAGTCTCGTAGATCAGACGTACCGGGATATTAAGCTTGAAAATGATAAGATTCTCAGCTATCTGCAGAACTTGACCGAGTCAAAGCTTGAATGGCTGGAACTGTTTGCCTCATTCTCTGATCCTCCCGATGGATCGGGAAACGAAAGCTGGTGGGAGCTGGTAGCGGAAAATGAGAAAGAAACCTCCAGATTAGGGGTGGCAGATGATAAGGGAACCATATATTATGGGAACCATGAGACTGCTGATATTTCCGGGAGAGCTTACTACCAGAAGGTCTTAAAGGGTGAAAAAAATGTTTCCAGGCTACTTCCCGGAGGCTTTGAGGGCCAGGATGGAATTGTTCTGGCAGTTCCTATCATTAGAGATTCTAAAGTAAAAGGCGCTGCCTGTCTGGAATACTCCGCAGCAGAGATAGAAAAGTACTTGGATGACAGTCCCTTAAGCCGTTACGGAGCCAATTTCATTTTTACTCAGGAAGGCCAGATCATGGTCTCAAGCTCAGGAATCGACCAAAAGGATACGGTATTCGAGCTTCTAAAAGATATGGAGTTTCGGGATGGACAATCCTTAGAGCAGATGAGGGAGGTCGTAAAAAGCGGACAGGCCGGATTTCTGATTTATTATGAGAATAATAAAAAACGGCTCTTGCTTTTTCAACCCACTGGAATTGAGGATTGGATGACAGCCTCCCTGGTAGAAGCTGAACGGTATGAAAGCATGCTAAACCGGATTCGGGGACTGACCCTTGGCTTTATTACAAGCTCCACGTTAATGCTGGTCTGCGCCATCCTTCTCATCCTTGGTATTCTTCATTACCGAAAGAAGGAAGAAAAAAGGGCGCAGAAGGATTATTTAACAGGAGTTTATACCCGGGAAACTGCAAGAAAGCTTGTGTCCCAGGGATTAAAAGGAGTGGGAAATAAACGATTCTACGCCTGCATGTTTCTTGATATAGATGATTTTAAAAAGATCAATGATACCTTCGGACACCACAAAGGTGACCTGGTTCTGGTAGAAGTGGGGCAGATTCTAAATGCCTGTACCAGACAGGAGGACGTCATCGTACGCTTCGGAGGGGATGAATTCTGTATCTGGCTCTTTGGCATGAGAGGCAGAAAGCAGCCGGAAGCCATAGCAGCCCGGATTTTAAATGCCTTTAATATCTCAGGGAATATCCATGCAAGCATTGGAATCACCCTGGTAGGCGAGAATGAAAATGATTACGATGCCATCTTAAAACGAGCGGATGAAGCTTTGTATCAGGCAAAGCGAAAAGGGAAGAACCAGTATGCCGTAAAACGGTGATAGTTTCATATAATCCACATACGGATAAGGAAAAGTTGCTATTGTATAATAAACCACGGTAAGGTATAATAATTCCAAACGCCCAGAAAAATTACCAACAGGAGGACCATGGTAAATGACCAGAAGTAAAATGCGTGAACACTGCTTTAAGCTGCTTTTTTGTGCGGATTTCCATCCGGCAGAGGAAAAGGACGAGCAGCTTATCCAATATTTTGAGGAACCAATGGAGTATGATTTCGACAAAGAAGGAAAGGAAGAGATCATACACGATGTGTCAATGAGCGGTGAGAATTCCGACCAGTTAAAAGAAAGAGCAGAAGCTGTCATGGTTAAGATACCGGAACTGGATCTTAAGATCAATGAAGTGGCAGAAGGCTGGAAGACAAAGCGTATGGGCAGAGCCGAACTTACAATCCTCCGTCTTGCTTTATATGAAATATTATTTGACGACGATGTTCCGGAAAAGGTAGCCATCAACGAGGCAGTGGAACTGGCTAAAAAGTACGGCGGGAACGAAGCTCCGGCATTTATCAACGGAGTCTTAGCAAAGCTGGTGTAATATGGCTGGCGCTTATTCTGTTTCCCAGGTCAATGCTTACATCAAGAATATGTTTGCCCAGGACTTTGCGCTGAACCGCATCTCTGTAAAAGGAGAAGTCTCCAACTGCAAGTATCATACCTCCGGACATATCTACTTTACCTTAAAGGACGGAAAATCGTCTATAGCTGCTGTGATGTTTGCCGGTTCCAGAAAGGGTCTTTCCTTTCAGATGGAAGAAGGCCAGCAGGTAACGGTAAAGGGGAGCATTGAGGTTTATGAACGGGATGGGCGCTATCAGCTCTATGCCCAGGAGATAACAAGAGAAGGGCTTGGAGATCTGTTTGAACGGTTCCAGAAGCTGCGTAATGAGCTGGAAGAGATGGGAATGTTCTCTGCGGAGTATAAAAAGCCCATTCCCAGGTATGCAAAGACCATAGGAATCGTAACAGCTCCCACCGGTGCAGCCATCCGGGACATTATGAATATATCGGCAAGGAGAAATCCTTACGTGCAGCTTTATCTCTACCCGGCTCTTGTCCAGGGAGAGAATGCAAAAGAGAGTATTGCAAAAGGAATCGAGGTACTGGACCAGATGGGGCTTGATGTCCTGATTGTGGGAAGGGGAGGCGGTTCCATTGAAGATTTATGGGCATTTAACGAAGAAATTGTGGCCAGAGCCATTTTCCAGTGCTCCACTCCAGTCATTTCTGCAGTCGGTCATGAAACCGATGTGACCATAGCAGATTATGTGGCGGATATGCGTGCTCCCACGCCTTCTGCCGCGGCGGAGCTGGCAGTTTTTGATTATTCCCTGTTTGAAGAGCAGAAGGAGCTGTACCGAAACACCTTAAAAAAGACCATGGAACGAAAGATGGAACGCTACCGCTTCCATGCGGACCAATATGGGTTACGGCTTAAGTATTTTGATCCGAGAAGAAGCATCCGGGAAAGCCGTCAGAGGCTTTCTGATCTGGAGATAAAGATCCAGACCATTTTGCTTTCCATGACCGCAGGCTATAAGGCAGATGCCGAAAACGCTGCCAATCGGATGAAGACTCTGTTAGAAAAGCAGACAGTCCGTGACAGGCACCGGCTTGAGTTGTTTGCCAGCCGTTTAGAGGCTCAGTCCCCCTTAAAGAAGATTGGCGGAGGATATGGATTCGTAACGGATCAAAAGGATCATAGAATTGATTCTGTGACCAAGGTAAAAGCTGGAGACGGCATTAAGGTCATCGTCAGGGATGGAAGTATGGAAGCAGTGATTTCCAGAATCAACCAAAGTGACGAGGAAAAAAAGGATGATCCGGATAGGAGATAAGGAGGTCCATCATGGCAGTGAAAAAAGAAAAGACCATTGAAGAGACGTTTGCTGAGCTGGAGGAACTGATCAAAAAGTTAGAGAGCGGAGAGTGCTCCCTGGAAGAGTCCTTTCAGCATTATGAAACAGGCATGAAGCTTGTAAAGTCCTGCAATGAGAAGATAGATAACGTAGAAAAGAAGATAATCGTATTAGAGGAAAATGGTGAAAAAAGTGAACTTTAATGAATTGTTTTCTGCCCGTATGAAAGAGGTCGGTCAGGTGGTGGAATCCTATCTACCTGAAGTGAGCGGCTATCAGGCCACTGTGCTTGAGGCCATGGATTACAGTGTGAAGGCAGGAGGAAAAAGGCTCCGCCCTATGCTCATGGAGGAGACATACCGCTTATTTGGCGGCAGTGGCAAAGAAATTGAGCCCTTTATGGCGGCCATTGAGATGATCCACACCTCATCCTTAATCCATGACGATCTGCCCTGTATGGATAATGACACCCTGCGCCGGGGGCTTCCTACGGCATGGGTGAAATTTGGCTACGACATGGCAGTTTTAGCTGGAGATGGACTTCTTATCTATTCCATGGAGACGGCGGCTAAGGCCCTTTCTATGACGGACAGAGCTGACCGGGTTGCCCGTTCTATGGGAATCCTGGCAGAAAAAACAGGAATTTTTGGAATGATCGGCGGACAGACTGTTGATGTAGAGCTTTCAGGAGAACCGGTTCCAAAAGAAAAACTTGAATTTATATACCGTTTGAAAACGGGTGCTCTCTTAGAAGCCTCCATGATGATTGGTGCGCTGCTTGGCGGAGCGGGGGAAGAGGAATTAAAACAGGTGGAACGTATGGCAGCCTTAATTGGTATGGCATTCCAGATCCAGGATGATATCCTTGATTTGACCAGCAGCAACGAGGTTCTTGGAAAGCCTGTATTAAGCGACGAAAAAAATCATAAAACTACCTATGTTTCCATCTATGGTATGACTAAGGCGAAGCAGGATGTGGAACGTATCTCAGAAGAAGCAGTTTCCGTTCTTCATGAGCTTCCGGGAAAGAATGAATTCTTGGAAGAACTGATCCGGATGCTGGTAAACCGTGAAAAATAAAGGATTTGATTAAAATATGATATTGGATAAGATAAACGGACCGGAAGACATCAAGAAGCTGAATAAGCAGGAGCTCGATGTCTTAAGCCAGGAAATCCGGGATTTTTTACTGGAAAAAATAAGCACCATAGGAGGCCATCTTGCTTCCAATTTAGGAGTGGTTGAGCTTACCATGGCTATTTATCTGGCCTTTGACCTTCCAAAAGATAAGGTGGTTTGGGATGTAGGACATCAGTCCTATACCCATAAGATATTAAGCGGAAGGAAGGCTGCATTTGATGAGCTTCGCCAGTTTGGCGGAATCAGCGGCTTCCCAAAGAGAAAAGAGAGCCCCTGTGATGCCTTTGATACAGGCCACAGCTCTACTTCTATTTCCGCAGGCCTTGGACTTGCTCAGGCAAGAGATGTTCTGGGAGAGGATCATTATGTGGTCTCTGTCATCGGAGATGGCGCCTTAACCGGAGGCATGGCCTATGAAGCCTTAAACAATGCGGCCAGGATGGAAAAGAATTTTATCATTATCCTAAATGACAATAACATGTCTATTTCCGAGAATGTAGGCGGTATGTCCACATATTTAAGCAGCATTCGAACGGGAGAAGGATATCTGGATTTAAAAAAACATGTGACCAATGTCCTTTCCAGGGTTCCTGTAGTCGGAGACTCTATTATTGAGAAAATCAGCCGTACCAAGAACGGAATCAAGCAGCTGCTGATTCCAGGCATGTTGTTTGAGAATATGGGAATTACCTATCTTGGTCCCATAGACGGTCATAATACAAAGGCGCTGACGAGAGCCTTTAGAGAGGCTAAGAAGCTTAATCATACGGTTCTGGTCCATGTCATTACCCAAAAGGGAAAAGGGTATTCTTTTGCAGAGAAGAATCCTTCCAGATTCCATGGAGTTGAGCCGTTTGATATCCTCACAGGGGAATCTAAAAAAGAAAAAAAGAACCCAAGCTATACGGATGTGTTCTCAAAGACCATATGCCGTCTGGCTGAGGCAGATGAAAAAATTGTGGCAGTTACGGCAGCCATGCCTGACGGAACCGGTTTAAAACGTTTCGCCAAACAGTTTCCGAACCGCTTTTTTGATGTGGGGATAGCAGAGCAGCATGCCGTAACCTCGGCAGCAGGAATGGCAGCAGGAGGTTTAAAGCCTGTGGTAGCTGTGTATTCCTCTTTTTTGCAGCGTGGATTTGATCAGGTGCTTCATGATGTGTGCATCCAGAATCTCCCTGTGGTATTTGCAGTAGACAGGGCCGGACTTGTGGGCAGTGACGGAGAGACCCATCAGGGAATCTTTGATTATTCCTTCTTAACAGCCGTTCCAAGTATGAGCGTTTTTGCGCCGAAAAACTTATGGGAGCTGATGGATGGGATGGAATTTGCCTTATCCTATGGCGCTCCTATAGCCGTTCGTTATCCAAGAGGAGAGGCATACCAGGGACTAAAGGAGTTTCGCAGTCCCATTGAATTTGGAAAAGGTGAGATGCTCTATAAAGAAAAGGACATCGCTCTTTTGGCAGTAGGAAGCATGGTCAGCACAGGAGAACATGTAAGAGAAAAGCTGAAAGCAGACGGCTGGAACTGTACCCTTGCAAACGGACGGTTCATTAAGCCCTTTGACAAAGAACTGGTTGATTCTCTGGCGAAAGACCATTGGCTTATGGTTACCATGGAAGAGAATGTACTTCAGGGCGGCTATGGCCTTAATATAACCAATTATATTCATGAGAATTATCCCCATATAAAGGTGGTAAACATTGCATTGCCGGATTCTTATGTAGAACATGGCAACGTATCCCTTCTTAGAAAAGGGTTGGGGATTGACAGCGATTCCATTATCTGGCGATTGAAAAAAGAGTATCTTGATCTGGAACGCCAGGATACCGAATGGAAACATTATAAAGACGAAACAGGGAAAGAGAAAAAGGAATGAAAGAAAGACTGGATGTGCTTTTAGTAAAGCAGGGCCTGGCAGAGTCCAGAGAAAAAGCCAAAGCCCTTATCATGTCTGGAATCGTCTATGTGGACGGAGACAAAGAAGACAAGGCAGGAACCGCTTTTCCTGAAACTTCTGTCATTGAAGTGAGAGGGAACACCTTAAAATATGTAAGCCGGGGCGGATTAAAGCTTGAGAAGGCTATGACTCATTTTGATGTGACTCTTATGGGTAAGGTCTGTATGGACGTTGGTTCTTCCACCGGCGGCTTTACCGATTGCATGCTGCAAAATGGTGCGGTCAAGGTGTATGCAGTGGATGTGGGACACGGTCAGCTTGCCTGGAAGCTGAGGGAAGATAAGCGAGTGGTCTGCATGGAGAAAACCAACATCAGGTATGTGACACCGGAAGACATTGGAGATCCCATTGAATTTTCATCCATTGACGTTTCTTTTATATCTTTAACAAAGGTATTAGGCCCAGTCAAAAATCTTCTTAAGGAAGACGGAGAGATTGTCTGTCTCATTAAGCCCCAATTTGAAGCAGGCCGTGAAAAGGTTGGCAAAAAAGGGGTGGTCAGAGAAAAGTCAGTCCACCTTGAGGTAATAGAAGCGGTAATCCAATATGCACTTTCCATCGGTTTTTCCGTCCTTCATCTGGAGTTTTCTCCGATCAAAGGCCCGGAAGGGAATATTGAATATTTACTACATTTGAAAAACTGCCAGTCAGAGGGATTATCTCCAAGCATGGAGGCAGATCCGGAGCGGGTTGTTGCTGAGGCTCATGAACAGCTAAGTGGTGGCAGGTAAGGAGCAATTATATGAAACATTTTTATGTAATCATGAATCCGGATAAGGAAGGTGCGAAGGAGACTGCAGATACCATCAGTCAATATCTTTTATCTCATGGCGCTACTTGTGTCATTGGAGGAAGCAATAAAAAAGAAGATTATCCGGGCAGCCATTATACGGACTCAGCCATGGTACCTGAAGAAACAGACTGTATCATCACCCTTGGGGGAGATGGCACCCTCATTCAGGCAGCCAGAGACTTGGCCGGCCGTAACATTCCCATACTTGGAATCAACCGGGGCACACTTGGATACCTGACCCAGATATCCCGCACCGAAGAGATATACGGAGCTCTTGCCTCCCTCCTTTCAGGAGATTACACACTGGAAGAACGGATGATGTTACATGGTTCCATCACCCGCTCCGGTGAAAAAATATTTCAGGATATTGCCTTAAATGAGATCGTTATTATCAGAAACCAGAAGCTGAAGGTTCTTAAATTTAAGGTTTTTGTCAATGGAGAATACTTTAATGAGTACCGGGCGGATGGCCTCATAGCTGCAACTCCAACTGGTTCTACGGCTTATAACCTTTCTGCCGGAGGGCCGATTCTGGTGCCGGATTCCCGGATGCTTGTATTAACACCCATCTGTTCTCATGTTCTGGGAGCCAGAAGCATTGTTCTGTCTTCCGATGACTCCATACGGGTGGAGATGATGGGGCAGGAAGATATCTATCAGGAAGCAGTTTTTGATGGGGATACCCAAATGAGGCTTTGCCCCGGGGATATGGTGGAAATCGGCAGGTCAGAGGGTAAGACCATACTGGTTAAGCTGAAACATATCTCGTTTTTAGATAACCTGCGTAATAAGATGACCGGTATATAAGGAGGAAACATAATGAAACTGGAACGACACAGCAAAATTGTGGAACTCATCGGAAAACATGAAATCGAGACACAGGAAGAGCTGGCGGAATATTTAAATAAGGCTGGTTTTGCGGTAACTCAGGCTACCGTATCCAGAGATATCAGGGAGCTTAAATTAACAAAAGTTCCTTCAGAATCTGGAAAACAGCGTTATATGGTGCTTCAGAGCCAGAGCTCATTCAGCGATAAATATATAAGAATTTTAAAAGATGGATACTTGTCCATGGACATGGCACAGAACATTCTTGTCATTAAAACGGTCTCAGGTATGGCTATGGCTGTAGCTGCGGCTCTTGACGCCCTTCACTTTAATGAAATGGTGGGCTGCATTGCTGGAGATGACACCATCATGTGCGCCATAAGAAGCTCCGATGATACCATCCTGATGATGGACAAACTGAAAAAACTTATTACGGGATAAGGAGGCTGCCATGCTTTCAGAATTACACGTAAGAAACTTAGCCCTGATTGAAAAGGCCGATGTAGAATTTAAGGAAGGACTGAATGTCCTGACCGGTGAGACCGGTGCCGGAAAATCAATTATCATCGGCTCTGTGACCATAGCTTTGGGAGGCAAGGTACCCAAGGACATCATCAGAAAGGGCGCGGATTATGCTTATATTGAACTGATCTTTACGGTCAGCGATCCAGAAAAGCTTTCCATGTTAAAGGAATATGACGTCCATCCCGACGGCGATGGTACGGTAATCATTTCAAAAAAAATCATGCCTTCCAGAAGTCTGAGCAAAATCAATGACGAAACGGTGACCGCAGGAAAGCTGCGGGATATCACCGGACTATTAATTGATATCCATGGACAGCATGAACACCAGTCTTTACTCTACAAATCAAAACATCTCGAGATTCTGGACCGATACCAGGATAAAAAGTCCCATGAGCTAAAAGAGAATATTGCAGAAGCATACCGGGAATATTGCCGGCTAAAGGAACGTCTTTCTACCTTTGCTCTTGATGAAGAGACCAGACTCAGGGAAATGGATTTCATCCGTTTTGAGATGGAAGAGATAGAAAACGCTGATTTAAAGGATGGAGAGGAAGAAGAGCTTACTTCCAGATACCGCCTGTTTCTTCACGGAAAAAAAATAGCCGAAAGTCTTTCCCAAGCGTATTCTGCTGTGAGCACGGATTTAATCAGCCGGGCTTTAAAAGAGATGGAATCCGTTGCTTCTTATGATGAAAGGCTGTCAGCAATCAGAGATCAGCTGTTTGATGCGGACTCTATTTTAAGTGACATCAACCATGAAATTTCTTCTTATATGGATGATATGTCATTTGATGAGGAAGAATACAGTCAAATCGAGGAAAGGCTTGATGTCATACATAATCTGGAAGCCAAGTACGGCAAAAGTGTAAGTCAGATTTTTACAAATCTGGAAGAAAAAAGGATACGCTTACAGGAGCTTGAAGATTACGACAGCTTAAAGCGGAAAACAGAACAGGATATTAAGGAAATCGAGGATAAACTGGACGACTTATGCGGACAATTATCTTATATGAGAAAAGACACGGCAAAAGAACTGACAAAAAAAATCAAAGCAGGCTTAAATGATTTAAACTTTTTAGATGTGGAATTTTCTATGGAATTTAAACGTCTGGACCACTATACATCAAACGGTTATGACGAAGCAGAATTTGTTATTTCCACAAATCCTGGCGAATCCTTAAAGCCTCTTGGCCAGGTGGCTTCCGGCGGAGAGTTATCAAGAATCATGCTGGCAGTGAAAACAGTCCTTGCCGATTCCGATGATATCCCTACTTTGATTTTTGATGAAATCGACACTGGAATCAGCGGCAGGACAGCGCAGAAGGTATCAGAAAAGCTTTCCTATATCGCAAACAGCCATCAGGTGATCTTAATTACCCATCTGCCTCAGATTGCCGCTATGGCCGATGCTCATTTTGAAATTTTAAAATCGGCAAAAGATGGAATGACTCAAACCACCATTCGTACGCTGAATGATGGGGAGATGGTGGAAGAACTGGCAAGACTTCTCGGTGGTGCAAAGATCACGGAAGCAGTCAGAGAGAACGCCAGAGAGATGAAACGGCTTGCTGTCAAAAAAACAATGACCAAAATTAAATGAATTCAACTAAAATATGACAGAGTGTTTTTACTTTTTTCTCACATACTATGAGAGGAGCCAAAAAAATTGTCTCCTTTATTCTTCTAAGGAGGTATGTGAGATGGGTAAAAACAAAGTTCATAAGCTTATCGTGAGAGCGTTCTGGATCAGCCTGGTCTTTTGCATCGGGTTTTCCTGGTTCTATATGAAACGGGTGATCCCCGACAAATTGAATATTGTAGCAGAGGAAGAAGAACAATTTCATTTCTCCATGCCTTTTGATGTAACCCTCCATTCAGACAGTGAGGAAGTGGTCCTAAGCAATGGTTCCAATATCCCTTCCGATCAGATCCACCTGCAGTTAAACGAGCCCTTCTCTGTGTATTCTAAAAATCAGGGAAGCTACAAACTGGGCCTGAAGCTTTTTGGCTTTATTCAGCTAAAAGACATACAGGTCAACGTGGTAGATACCAAGTATGCCGTTCCATGCGGCACTCCAATTGGAATTTATTTAAAATCCAATGGTATCATGGTCATAGGTACTGGAGATGTAACAAAAAAGGACGGAATGACAACGGAACCAGCATTTGGCATTCTGCAATCTGGTGATTACATTGAAACCATTAACGGAACTCCGCTAAAAGACAAAGAAACCCTGATGAGTGAATTAAACAAGATAGGCGCTGCGGAAGCAATTTTAAAGGTCAGAAGAAATGGGGAAACCATTGATGTAAAGATGAATCCTGTTCAGACCGAAGATGGCACCTATAAACTCGGCGTCTGGGTCAGAGATGACACTCAGGGAATCGGTACCATGACCTATGTGGATATGAATGGTCAGTTCGGAGCACTTGGTCACGGAATCAGTGACAGTGATACCGGCAATGTAGTACAGATTACAGACGGCTCTCTCTATGAAACAGCAATTATGGGAATTGAAAAAGGCACCTTCGGGAAACCGGGAGTGATGAGCGGCATTATCTATTACGGCCCTGGCTCCACTCTTGGAACGATTACAGCCAACACAGAAGAAGGAATATTCGGAACAGTAAACGACCGCTTTAAGCAAAATATAAAGCAGGATGCCATACCCATCGGATACCGTCAGGATGTAAAAAAGGGCGTTGCATACGTCAGAAGTGATGTATCCGGTAAGATAAGAGATTATGAGATTGAAATACAGCGTGTGGATTACTCCACGGCTCACAAAAGCAAAGGAATGGTCATTAAAGTCACAGATCCGGATCTTTTAGCACTCACTGGAGGTATTGTCCAGGGTATGTCAGGAAGCCCTATTATTCAGGACGGTAAGCTCATTGGTGCGGTGACTCATGTTTTCATTCAGGATTCTACAAGAGGTTACGGAATCTTTATCGAGAACATGTTGAATCATTAAATTTTAATATGGTAGGAAAAGGACAGGATTGTAATGGGATTACAGTGCTGTCCTTTTCTTCTATTACATTCTGCCCGTAATGTTTGAAATGTATGTAAATAAATACTTTGAATCTCAAAAAATCTAAAAAAAAGTAAGATAAATTATATTAATCTGATGATTAACACTTTTCAAGGCAGAGGGAATATGTTAGTATAAGAACCAGGAATAGAACAAGGCCGGATTTTTTTGCCGACACGGAGCATCAAATTTCAACACTGGTTAAAAAGGGGGGCTGGGAGCGAATCAAGATGCAAAAAGGCATTTTATCGGTTCGACATTTTTAGAAATTTGGAAAAATTTGGAAATCAGCTTGTAAAAATCATTATTTGTCGAATCCTGCGATAGAATTCCATTGCGGCATAAGCTGAGGCAAGATTATAATGGCTATACACTAGTTTTATTTTATTTTTATGAATCAGGAGGAGAGTATTACTATGTCAGAAATCAGTATTGCAATTGCCGATGATAACCTTCAGACACTAAATCTGTTGAACGATATACTGGAAGGAGAGGAGGATTTCCACGTTGTAGGCAGAGCGGATAATGGCGAAGATGCTTATAACATGATCCTCAAAACAAATCCTGACGTTGTCTTATTGGATGTAATTATGCCGAGAATGGACGGAATAACAGTAATGGAACGAGTTAGGGGCAACGGTTCTGTTACAAAGATACCGTCGTTTATTATGGTAACAGCGGCAGGAAGCGAGAATATTACCGAAGACGCGTTTCGCATGGGAGCAAATTATTACATAATGAAACCATTCAATAAGGAAATTATCGTCGATAAGGTTCGAAGAGTGGGTCAGAGAAAGACAAAAGCACCTAATTTACAGGGGATGAAAAAGGTGAAGCCTTATGTCAATAAAACCGAATATATGGAGCAGAATCTGGAAAATGATGTAACACAGATGCTCCACGAAATTGGAATTCCTGCCCATATCAAAGGATACCAGTACCTTCGGGATGCCATTGTCATTTCTGTACAGGACCAGGAGATGCTTACTTCAGTCACTAAGATACTTTATCCTTCTATAGCTAAAAAACACCAGACAACACCAAGCAGAGTAGAAAGAGCCATCCGTCATGCGATCGAAGTAGCCTGGAGCAGAGGAAAGATGGATACCATCAATGAATTATTTGGTTATACGGTAAGTACTGGCAAAGGAAAACCCACAAACTCAGAGTTTATCGCATTAATCGCAGATAAAATACGACTTGATTACAAAAAACTTTCCTAAACTTTCCTAAATATACGGAAAGATACTTCCTTATTTCTTTAAAATGAAGTATACTATAGACTAACAGATGCCACCATTTTAGTGGTAAGGATAAGGGAGGTTTGTGGATGAAGAAGATACTTTTCGTAGCATCAGAGGCAGTACCTTTTATCAAAACTGGAGGACTTGCAGACGTTGTAGGTTCCCTTCCCAAGTGTTTTCCCAAAGAGCATTTTGATATCAGAGTCATGATTCCCAAGTATTTATGCATCAAAGAAGAACTGAGAAACCAGATGACCTATATTGATCACTTTTATATGGACTATCTGGATCAGAGCAGATATGTGGGAATTCTTCAATATGTTTACGAAGGTATCACGTTTTATTTCATAGACAATGAAAGTTATTTTAATGGCCCCAAACCATATGGGGACTGGTTATATGATTTGGAAAAATTCTGCTTCTTTTCAAGAGCAGCTTTATCCTCACTTCCGGTCATTGGATTTCAGCCGGATGTGGTACACTGCCATGATTGGCAGACTGCACTTATTCCTGTTCTGTTAAAGGATCGGTTTCATGACGGTGAATTTTTTCGCAGCATGAAGTCGGTGATTACGATCCACAACTTAAAATTTCAGGGCGTATGGGATGTAAAGACCATACAAAGGCTTACCTGCCTTCCGGATTATTATTTTACTCCGGACAAATTGGAGGCATATAAGGACGGTAACTTGCTAAAAGGCGGCATCGTATATGCAGATGCCATCACTACAGTAAGTGACACTTATGCAAAGGAAATTCAGATGCCCTTTTACGGAGAAGGCCTTGATGGCCTGATGCGTGCCAGGGAAGGCAGTCTTAGAGGTATCGTAAACGGGATTGATTACGAAGAATTCAATCCTGAGAATGACACATACATTGTACAGAATTATAATTTCGAAAACGTTCAAAACGAAAAGAGTAAGAATAAGACAGCTCTTCAAAAGGAACTTGGCCTTGCTCAGGATGAAAACAAATTTATGATCGGCATTGTATCCAGACTGACGGATCAGAAGGGACTTGACCTGATTCAGTGCATCATGGATGAACTGTGTCAGGATGAGATTCAGCTTGTCATCCTTGGAACCGGAGATGAACGTTACGAGAATATGTTCCGTCATTACGCATGGAAGTATCAGGATAAGGTTTCTGCGAATATATATTATTCAGAGGCCATGTCCCACAAGATCTATGCAGCATGTGATGCATTTCTCATGCCTTCCTTATTTGAACCATGCGGGCTCAGTCAGCTGATGTCGCTTCGCTATGGAACACTCCCCATTGTCAGGGAGACCGGAGGGTTAAAGGATACCGTAGAGCCTTACAATGAATATGAGAAGAGCGGGACCGGCTTCTCCTTCTCCAATTACAATGCCCATGAGATGCTTGGGATCATTCGGTATGCGGAAAGCATTTTCTACGATAAAAAGAAAGAGTGGAACCTGCTTGTCTGCCGTGCTATGACAAAGGATTTTTCATGGAAAACTTCTGCCATGAAATATCAGGAGCTTTACGACTGGCTCACTGGCTGCTAGCAGACTGAAATTACAGAAAAGAAATGAGTGAATAAAAATGAAAAGCATGCATTTCACCCGGGAAGAAAAAGAACTTGCCGTAACGTGGGCAGAAGATTCTTCCTGGGCTGAACAGGAAAACTACAATGCGGATCTGGTCTATATGGATTGTGTGAAAGATATCTTAGAGCACCCCATATTCCAGTCCATGGAAAACTATATGCAGCATGGGGATACAACCTGTAAACACCACTGCATCAAAGTATCCTATATGAGCTACAGTATCTGTAGAAGGCTGGGCTGGGACTATAAAGAAGTCGCCAGAGCCGGTCTTCTTCATGATTTATTTTTGTATGACTGGCATACCCATGCCAGAGAAACCGGGGAACATTTTCATGGTTTTACTCATCCCAGGACTGCACTGAATAACGCAGTCAAATACTTTGAATTAACAGAGAATGAAAAAGACATGATCCTGCGTCATATGTGGCCGTTAACCCCGATTCCGCCAAGGACCAGGGGAGGTCTGGTGATTGTTTATTCGGACAAATTCTGCGGTCTCGTAGAAACCGTAGCCAGGTTCAAACGCTGGTTTTTATTCAGCGTTGGCTGGAAAAGTACTGCATAAGATGGAGGAAACCATGAAATATTGGGATGATATACTGGGAAACCAGGTTTTAATGAGCGCTGTCACAGGCTGGATGGTGGCTCAGGTTTTAAAGACACTGATTGATCTTGCTCTTAATAGAAATTTTAATCCGGAGAGGTTAGTGGGGTCCGGGGGAATGCCCAGTTCTCACTCCTCTACGGTTTGTGCATTGACGACCGCTGCCAGCTACCGTTATGGCCCCGGCTCGTTTGAATTTGCAGTCTGCTTCGTGCTTTCCATGATTGTTATGTACGATGCGATGGGAGTCCGGAGAGAAACCGGACGGCAGGCAAAATTATTAAACAGCATATTGCTGGAAAACCCTTTAAAACTTAAGGGAGAGCTGATACAGGAGACATTAAAGGAATATGTTGGTCATACTCCTTTGCAGGTGGCAGCGGGAGCGCTCCTTGGCATACTCCTCGCCCTGTTTATGGCACAATATTATTAAATAAACAGAATTGTTTCCGTGAATCGTAAGAAATTAGACCTTGATTTCTTAAGATATCCATATTATACTTTAACAAGTTCAAAAATTGTCAAATTTGGAGGTAAAATGGGTATGACGATTTATCACAGGATCATATGTTTTTTCCTGTTCAGCTTTCTTGGATACCTTCTTGAATGTGTAGTACTCAGTTATGAAAATAAAAGGCCAGTGATCAATCGCGGTTTTGGACATGGTCCCTTCTGTATTATATATGGATTCGGTGCCATGGGAGCCATGATTCTTCTAAAGCCTCTTTCTGATAATCTTATTCTACTTTACATTGCAACAACGTTAATGGCTACGACCATGGAGCTCATTACGGCAAGAATGATGATTAAACTGTTTGGTTCCTTCTGGTGGGATTACAGCAGAAAACCATTTAACTACAAGGGCATTATCTGTTTGGAAAGCAGTGTTGCCTGGGGATTTTTAGGTATCTTTTATTTCCGGTTCCTGGATGGCTTTGTAAGCCAGATGGCAGGAGTGGTTCCGGAAGGTCTGGAGCGAATGGTGGCATTAAGCCTTTTGGCATTCTACATCGCCGACTTTATTTACACCATGAGACTGCAGCTTAAGTCATCTTGTGACGAAGACGATGCAACTATGATTGGTCGTTTGAAAGTATATTAATGAATGGCGGGATTCGATTCGGGTCCCGCTTATTTGTTCGTTTAAAAACAGGGAGGATGGATATGAAACAAATGAAAAAACTTGTGCTGGCATCTGCTTCTCCGCGTAGGAGAGAACTTCTTGCCCAGATCGGGCTTACCCCTTTGATTGAGCCAAGTACCTTAGAAGAAAAGGTTACCTCTTCCATACCTGAGGCCGTGGTTTCTGAGCTTTCCAGCCAGAAAGCCCAGGATGTGGCTAAGCACCAGGAACCAGGTACTCTTGTTATAGGCGCTGACACCGTAGTCGCCATGGACCAGCAGATTTTATTAAAACCTGTCAGCCATGAGGATGCTTACCGCATGATTTCCATGCTCCAGGGAAGAGATCATCAGGTTTATACCGGCGTCACCTTAATTTATTGTGGACAAACGGAGAAGAAGGTAAAGACCTTTGTGGAAAAAACAGATGTGACCCTATATCCCATGTCAGAAGAAGAGATAAAGACGTATGCCTTTAGTGAGGAGCCAATGGATAAGGCAGGAGCCTATGGAATCCAGGGGAATTTTGCGGCTTTTGTCAAAGGGATTGACGGCGATTACAATAATGTAGTAGGATTGCCAGTAGGACGAGTGTTTCAGGAGATAAAAGGAATGCTTGAATAGGAGGATTGTCATGATTAAGCTGATTGTATCAGATATTGACGGAACTTTGGTGCCTGACGGAAGCCATAAAATCAATCCGGAGATTTTTGATGTAATATTAAAACTGCGGGCTAAGGGAATTCAGTTTGCCGCCGCCAGTGGACGCCAGTGGGTGAGCATTGAATCTATCTTTCAGCCTGTGAAGGAAAAAATATTTTATTTGTCGGATAACGGAGCCTATGTAGGCTGTCACGGTAGAAATCTATTTCTAAATACCATTGAGAGACAGACGGTTATGGATATGATTCAGGAGGTACGTCGCACAGAAGGGCTGGAGCTTATGTTAAGCGGACCTGATGTGGTGTATGTGGAAACCAGGGATCAGGAGATCTTAGACTGGCTGATCCATGGATATAAGTTTCAGGTTCAGCAGGTGGATGATTTGACCAAGGTGGATTCGGAATTTATAAAGGTATCTGTGTACCGTAAATCTGAGGTGGAAGCCCATACCGTGGAGCTTAGGGCCAGATTTGCAGACCGTCTTAAGATTACCATTGCAGGAGAGATGTGGATGGATTGCATGAAGCCTGGAATCAATAAGGGGCAGGCAGTAAAGCTTCTTCAGGACAGTCTGATGATCAAACCCGAAGAGACCATGGTCTTTGGAGACCAGTTAAATGATATTGAGATGATGAGCCAGGCATACTACAGCTTTGCAGTAGGAAATGCCAGAGAAGAAGTAAAGAATGCGGCCAGGTTCCGTACCGATATAAATATCAATGACGGAGTGTTAAAAATACTGAAGCTGCTGTTGTAGCATGGAAAGAGGGAAGCACGTGAAAGGTGAAAAAAAACCAAGAGGAAGGATATTCCTGGCAGTTTTGGCACTTATTGCCCTGCTTACCGGTTGTAAGGCAGATATCCCCATTGTTTCTGAGATTGCGGAGACGAAGGCATATACACTGCCTCAATCCATGATCATCCTGGCAACGGAGAGAAACCGGTACCAACAAATATATACCAGCCAGATTTGGGGCATAGACCTGCCCGGAGATCAGAATTTTGAAACCTATCTCATAGAGCAGGTAAAAGAATTTCTCCAGGAGATGAAGATGATGAATCTTCTTGCAGAGAGTAAGGGAGTCACCCTTACCAGCAGTGAGAAAGAAAAGGTGCGTAAGGCATCGGATGAATACTTTGGATCCCTGACAAAAGAAGACATTGCCTATATGGGAATTACAGAAGAAGATGTCCACAGCATGTACGAGCAATATTACCTGTCCAATAAGGTGGTGACTGAATTAACGAAGGATATGAATCTGGAAATCAGTGACAGTGAAGCAAAGGTCATTATCGTAGACCAGATCGTTCTCACAGACAAGACCCAGGCGGATCAGGTTCTGTCCCTTACAACGGCTGAGGGAGCTGATTTTTCTGCCCTGGCAAGAGAGCATTCCATAGAGGAGACAATGGAACGCCATATTGGAAGAGGAGAGGTGTCCAAGGCCTATGAAGAGGCTGCATTTGCCTTGTTAGAAGGAGAAATCAGCCCTGTAGTGGAAGATAATGGAAGGTTTTACCTTATCAAATGCGTCGATGATTATGATGAGACAGCTACCCAGGAAAGAAAAGCCGGATTGTACCGGAAACGGAAAAAAGAAGCCTTTGACCAGATTTATAATAAATATAAAGAGGAAAATCCTGTGACCTTCAGCAATGAGATATGGAAGGATGTCAGGTTCTCCAAGGAAGATAAGACCACGACTACTAATTTTTTTGAAATTTACAAAAAATATGTAACGGATTGATAAAAAGAAAGGACGGCAGAAAGCAAATGAGCCAGAGAGATACCATTCGTAGAAGAAGCCACAGCCGAAGGCGCAGACAAAGCCGTGGGCGGGAAATTTTTGGAGGGTTCATGCTGTTTTTGTTTGTACTGATTCTGTTTGTAGGTGTCATAGCCGGAGGAGTTTATGGTTACCGCTATTGGGAAGGAAGCCGGACCTCCAATCAGCCTTTGGAAACAAGCCGGGAAGTAGTTCCGGAGACTATGCATGGAAATGACAAATAATAGCTTTTCCTTTGTACCAACAATTTCTCTCATGACCACTGCCTACCACAATGGTTTCATGTTAGCCTTAGTCCTTAGTTTTGTATTACTCATTCCAACTTTGTTCTTAACGAACAAGATATCTAAGAAATGATATAATAAAGGGTCTGTCACACGAATTACTTCCTGCGGCAGACCCTTATTTTGTATCGATATTGTTTCTGTTTTAAGCTTTAAAGAATTCAGTGGCAAGTTTTACAAGTGCAGCCTGGTCATGGGTGCCCATAAGCTCTCTGGCTGAATGCATGGCAAGCATAGGAACACCTACATCTACGGTGCGCATGGTCAAAAGGGCAGAGGAAATGCTGCCTAACGTGGAGCCACCTCTCATGTCGGAGCGGTTAGAGAATTTCTTATACGGTATGTCATTGGTTCGGCAGATGCCTTCAATAACTCCGGTGCTTGAGGCATCCGTAGCGTAAGACTGACTGGCAGCAAGCTTGATAGCAACGCCATCCCCCATGACAATCTGATTTTTAATGTCGCATTTTTCCCCATGGTTTGGGTGGAATGCGTGAGCCACATCCATGGAAAGCAGAAAACCGCTTAAAAGGCCGTTTAAGAAGGTTTCTCTTGTATATCCTAAGGATAAATATATCTTTTCAAGGACATGTTCTGTCATGGCAGAAGCTGCGCCCTGCTTTGTACTGCTTCCAATCTCTTCGTTGTCATATAAAGCAATCGCATGAATTCCTTCTTTACAGGGAGCTTCTATGATTGCATTTAAACATGCATGGACAGAGGTTATGTTATCCAGACGGGGAGCGGAAAAGAACTCATCGTGTAAACCAAGTAAGTCCCCGGCTTCCCGGCTGTAAACATAGATTTCATAATCCAGGATATCTTCCTTACTGACTCCCGCTTCTTTTGCCAGAGCATGAAGGAAAAAGTCTTTCTGATTTAATTTATCTTTGATCAGTGTAATAATAGGCAGCATATCCACCTGTGCATTAATGGGCACGCCATTATTTGCCTCTCTGTTCATGTGAATGGCAAGACTTGGTACCGTGATAATGGGACGAGCGAAGTCAACAAAAATAGTCTTTGGCTCCATCACGGATTTACCCATCACAGACACCTTTCCAGCCATGGAAAGGGGACGGTCAAACCAGGTATTAAGAAGAGGTCCGCCATAAACCTCCACGTTTAATTTTCCATAGTCTAAGGAAGTCAACTCAGGAGACGGCTTTACCTTTAAACAGGGCCAGTCCGTATGAGCCGCTGCCAGACGAAGGGAGGGAGTATCGGTAAGATTTTCTCCCACGGTAAATGCAATCAGGGAGGAATCAAAAACATTTATATAGTAGGATTCACCTTTTTTCAACTTCCAGGAAGCGGAGAGAGGCAGTTCTTTAAAGCCTGCGTCTTTTAACTGTTTGGAAGATGCCATAATGCAATGATAAGGAGAAACGGATGCTGCAATCAGGGCTTCTAACTCTTTGATGGTATTCATATGTTATCCTCTTTTCTTACTACTTTTTGTTTCCAGAGCGAAACTTATCTTTCTATTATAACACAGAAATGGAAGGTTTGGAATCCTTCGTTGACAGAGGTTTGGAATCCGTTGTATATTAAACAAAGAACAATCATGAATGGGAGATTATGAAATGATTTCAGTAAAAATTGAGGATATTAAATCCTTTACCTCCAAGCTTTTTGTAGGGGAAGTATTTGACCGCTTCCTGATCAAGGAGGCATCTATTTCGACCTATAATACATTTACCATAGACGGAACCATTAAAAGTGGATACTATTCCCAGGAGGAGCTGGAGGAGCAGAAGATAGGAACCTATTCCTCCTGGTCCACCCTAAAGCCGTTTTGCTTCTCCCTGATTAAGGGGAAGCGGCTGCCAGTAAGCTTTCGCATTATCCTATTGATGCCGGAAGAGGGGACAGAGCGTTTTCTCTCTGCAAGAAGAATCGGATTTCCCAAAGAACAGGTAAAGGGACTGTATGTCAATATCCGCTATGAGGAAGAAAAGCTGACCTGTATTACAGGAACTTCTGTCTCTGTGTTCACTTTGGACAAGACACTTGATGAAGAATGGGATGAAGGTTTTAAAAGTTTTTTAAAGAAAAACGAGATACCATTTGTAGAAGAATAATATTATTAGCACTCATTTTAAATGAGTGCTAATTTTCTATTGACATTTTTTAGACTGCGTATTAAAATACTCTTTGCAGGCAAATATTGAGAGAATTCCATGAATTCATGGAACTAAAATAGAAAAAAAGAGAGTGAGGAGTGTTCCGAAATGGCGAAAAAAGGAAGTTTGACGATTAACAGCGAGAATATCTTTCCAATTATTAAGAAATGGTTGTATTCTGACCATGACATCTTCTATCGTGAGCTGGTTTCCAATGGCTGCGATGCGATTACAAAGCTGAAAAAGCTGGAGATCATGGGAGAATGGCAGAAGCCGGAGGATCTTGAATTTAAGATTCAGGTAATTACCGATCCCAATGAAAAGACCATTACCTTTATTGATAACGGTATCGGTATGACTGTGGAAGAGGTTGATCAGTATATCAATCAGATCGCATTTTCCGGAGCTCAGGACTTCTTGGAGAAATACAAGGACAAGGCAAATGAAGAGCAGATCATCGGACATTTCGGACTTGGATTTTATTCCGCATTCATGGTTGCCGATAAGGTTACCATTGATACCTTATCTTATAAGGATGGAGCAAAACCAGTTCACTGGGAGTCTGACGGCGGCACCGAATTTGAGATGGTAGACGGAGACAAGGCAGAGCAGGGAACCACAATTAAGCTTTACTTAAACGAAGAAAGCCTTGAGTTCTGTAACGAATACCGTGCAAAAGAAGTTCTTGAAAAATATTGCTCCTTTATGCCGGTTGAGATTTATCTGACCAATGCAGCTGCAGAACCTCAGTTTGAGACCATTGAAAAGGATGAGCTGACAGACAAAGATACCGTAATCGAGACCATTGTAGAAGAAGCTAAAACTGAGGAAAAAGAGAATGAGAACGGCGAAAAAGTAGTCGTTGAAATTTCTCCAGCCACTGAAAAGTATAAAATTGCAAAACGTCCGGTACCGGTGAATGATACCAATCCTCTTTGGAATAAGCACCCCAATGAATGTACCGAAGAAGAGTACAAAGGATTTTACCGTAAGGTATTCCATGATTATAAGGAGCCATTATTCTGGATTCATTTAAACATGGATTATCCATTTAACTTAAAAGGAATTCTTTACTTCCCGAAATTAAACATCAACTATGACAGCCTGGAAGGAACCATCAAGCTGTTTAACAGCCAGGTATTTATCGCGGATAACATTAAGGAAGTCATTCCAGAGTTCTTAATGCTGTTAAAGGGAGTCATCGATTGTCCTGATCTTCCTCTTAATGTATCAAGAAGCGCACTTCAAAACGATGGCTTTGTGAAAAAAATCTCTGATTATATTACAAAGAAGGTGGCTGATAAGCTTACCGGTATGTTTAAGACAGACAGAGAAAACTATGAAAAATACTGGGATGATATCAATCCATTCATCAAATTCGGCTGCTTAAAAGATGAAAAGTTTGCTGAAAAGATTAATGATTCTCTTATCTTTAAAAATTTAGAAGGCAAGTATTTAACCATTGCTGAATGTCTGGAAGAAAATAAAGAAAAGCACGAAAACAGTGTATTCTATATTACAGACGAAAAAGAACAGAGCCAGTATGTTAACATGTTTAAGGAAGCAGGTCTTGATGCTGTTTACATGACTCAGAACATAGACAATCCTTTTGTGGGCTACTTGGAGCAGAAGAATGAGAATGTAAAGTTCTTATGCATTAACTCTGACTTATCCGATATCTTCAAGGAAGAAGTGAGTGAAGAGGATAAGGAAGCCATGAAAGCCGATGTGGATGCGCTTACTGAGCTGTTCCGCAAGGTGTTAGGCAAAGAAACCCTTGATGTTAAGGTTGAAAAGCTGAAAAATGAAGCAGTATCTTCTATGATCACCGTTTCAGAAGAATCCCGCCGTATGGCAGAGATGATGAAGATGTATTCCATGCCTGGTATGGATAACTCCATGTTTGGCAGCACTGAGACTCTTGTACTTAATTATAACAATAAGCTGGTACAGTATGTATTAAACCATAAGGAAGGATCTCATACCAACGCCATTTGCGAGCAGCTTTATGATCTTGCAGCGTTAAGCCATGGTTCTTTAACACCTGAGCGTATGACTAAATTCATTGCAAGAAGTAACGAGCTGATGATGGTGATGGCAGAAGCTTAATCACAAAACTGATGATAAAAAATAAAGGACCGCTGCCCTGGAAAACAAAGGGTAACGGTCCTTTTCTCCATAATCCTATTGACATCCGTGACGGGTTTCTCTATAATATATGGTAATGAATACTACATGATAAGTTTCGTGTCAGGAGGAAGAATAGAATTATGAATTATAAAATTATTGGGGATAGCTGCATTGATCTTACTGCAGATTTAAAAAAGGATCCCCACTTTCAGATAATTCCACTTACCTTACAGGTGGGAGAAAACCAGATTGTTGACGACGACACCTTTGATCAGAAAAGATTTCTGGAACTGGTAAAAAACAGCAGTGAATCACCTAAGTCTGCCTGTCCTTCCCCAGAGCTTTATAAAGAGGCATATGAGTGTGAGGAAGAGAATGTTTTCGTCATTACCTTATCCGAGCATTTAAGCGGCAGCTACAACAGCGCCGTCCTTGGTAAGAAGCTATATGAAGAAGAGCACGGAAACGATGGAAAAAAGATTGCAGTGTTAGGATCTGATTCCGCTTCTTCCGGTCAGCTTAACATTGCACTGCTGGTTCAGTCTCTTTGTCAGGCAGCCCTTCCATTTGAGGAAATTGAGCAAAGAGCAAGAGCCTTTATCAAGAATATGAAGACCTACTTTGTGCTGGAAAGCCTTGATACATTACGAAAGAATGGCAGACTTACAGGACTTCAGGCCTTCTTTGCTACAGCTCTTAATATAAAGCCGGTTATGAGCGCAGAATCCGGTGTGATTATAAAGCTGGATCAGGCAAGAGGCATTAATAAAGCTTTAATACGCATGGTGGAGATCGCTGTTAAGAATGCAGGTGATACCAGAGATAAGGTACTTGCCATTGCTCACTGCAACAACCCTGAGAGAGCAGAGTATGTAAAGCAGGAGATGAGAAAAAGAGCAGAATTCAAAGATGTGATCATTACTGAAACAGCTGGTGTTGCCACTGTATATGCCAATGACGGTGGAATCATCATGACGCTGTAATTTTACGTTTTAAAATACCTGAATAAAAGAAAGAAGCCTGTCGGGGCAAAAAAGGAGAGTCCTCCCCTTTTTCATGACAGGCTTCTTTTTATTCTTAACAGTTTGCTGCGGAGTGAAATACAAATTAAATATAAATTGCAGGTGGATGGGTGACACCAACGTACATTGCACTGAGATGATTATTTGCAATGGAACATGAATATAAGGATATGGCAATCTATTAAGCTTACACAGCTACAATATGACTTCATGGGACTATCTACTTATGAAAATAGACATAATATGGATAATACTTCCAAAACTTATGATAAGAACAGGGATAATTTTGTTTAAAATGCGACAATAACGAAATTTGATGGTTTTAAAGAACATATTTTGTTAAATGATTTCATAATTAAAAATAGATAAAATATTTACCTTTTTAACATTTTATGGTATAAATATTGTTACAAGGATAAAAAAAGGAGGGACTATTATATGAATAACGTAACTTCAATAGTCGTGCTTATAGCGTTTATCTTAGGAATTATGCTTTTATTTAATTTGTATACAAGAATGCTGAGCAAGATTCAGCAAAACAGCATTAGAAGAAGGCTGGAAAAAGGTAAGGTCAATGACCAGCAGTTAATCAAGCTGTGCAATGCAGCTGATAAAGGCCGTAATAGAAAGTTTATGGCAATTTTCATGTACGGTATTTTCTTCAAATCCTTCTTAAATATGCAGGAGGATATCTATCGGCTTTATAAGGCAGAGATTGATAAAAGAGGTTTGACATACTAGTATATACATAAGTGGTTCCAACTGATGATTTAAGTGGTACTATAAATTGATAGACGCACACGAATAAGGACATGGCAGGTTTGCCATGTCCTTTCTCATGGTTATACAGGTGCTTTTATCATTTGACAAAACTTGATTATTTGGGTAAGATAAAAAAATGGGAATAAAATCCAGACAAGCATAAAGGTTTAGTTATGGAAAAACAGAATGCATTATGTGGATAATCCTCGATTTTATAAGAAAATGTGGAGTTTTCCTCGAAAAATGTGGAAAACATTATGGAAATCATAAAAAACATGTTGAAACTATTAACAATCAGGAGGCATTGATGAAGAAAACAGGCAACTGGATCAAAATTCTGGTTTTCCTTCCTGCATTACTGTTCGTAATGCTTATTGGATGGATTGGAATCAGTGAATGGAAAGAAACAAAGGCCGAGCCCTCCCTGGCCTACGAAACAGACAACCCATCAGGGGAGGAATCTCAGGTTGAGACAGAAACAGAAGTTCTCACTGTAAAACAGTCGGAAGATGAGACAGAAACGAAAGTTCCAGACAAAGAGCCGGAAAACCCGGTGGTTCATCTGGTCTTTGCAGGGGATATATTACTTTCTAATTATGTAACATCAGCTTATGATAATGCAAAGGGTATTAATGGTGTGCTTGATACTGGATTTCGAACGGAAATCAGCCAGTCTGACATCTTTATGGCAAATCAGGAGTTCCCATTCAGTGACCGGGGGACAGCTGCACCGGACAAACAGTTTACCTTCCGGCTGCCCCCTTCCAGGGTATCTATGATGAATGAAATAGGGGTGGATATCGTGACCATTGCCAATAATCATACGCTGGACTATGGGACCGATGCCCTTCTTGATACCTGCACTGCCCTGGACGAGGCAGGCATTCGTTATGTGGGAGCCGGTCCTAATATGGAACGGGCAAAACAATTGCAGACCATGGCGGTAAAAGGAAAGACCATAGGATTTCTTGCTGCTTCAAGAGTTTATCCCGATCCTGGCTGGGTGGCCGGCAGTCAGAAGCCTGGCATGGTCAGTGGATATGATCCTACGATTCTATTAGAAGAGATAAAAAAAGCAAGACCTCTCTGCGATTATCTTGTCGTCTATGTCCATTGGGGCGTGGAACGGGATGAAAAACCCCAGCAATATCAACGGGCTTTGGGAAAACAGATCATTGATGCCGGGGCGGATGCGGTCATTGGAAGCCACCCCCACGTACTCCAGGGCTTTGAATATTATAAGGATAAGCCCATTTGCTACAGTCTTGGCAATTATATCTTTGGAAGTTCCATTCCAAAGACTGCCCTGTTACGCCTTGATGTAGATTTTAATGGGGGAAGCACCACCTTATCCCTGGTTCCAGGTACTTCTAAGTCAGGTTATACCAGAACCTTAACAGGGGAAGGAGAGAAACAGAGCTTTTACCAGTACATTCAGGGAATCTCCTTTGGGGTTACTGTGGATGAACAGGGAGTGCTTCATCATAATAATTAATCTTATCCGAGGTATCTGTCTCCCTGGCAGATACCTCGTTCTTTAAAGCGTTTTGCCAGAGTATTTAGTACCATGCGCTTGTTTCCGCTCCAGAGAGGGGCCAAAAGAAGGGCTTTTGGACCGTCACCGCTGATTCGGTGGATGACCACTTCCTTTGGAAGAAGGGCGATGCAGTCGATCACCAAATCTGCATACTCTTCCAAGGTGTAGACGGGAATCAAGCCTTTTTCGTATTCCAGGGCCAGGTCTGTGTCTTTTAAAATATGGAGAAGCTGCAGCTTAATGCCATCAGTTCCATGGTCTCCCAAACGGGATAGATAGCGGATGGTATCAAAAATCATCTCCTTATCTTCGCCTGGCAGCCCTAAAATTACATGGGTAATTACAGTTAACCCGGCTTCTTTAAGCCGTGCGTAAGCATCAAAAAAGACAGGAAGGGAATAGCCCCGCCTGATATACTGAGCGGTGGCCTCATGTATGGTCTGTAATCCGAGTTCTACCCACACCGGTTTTTGCTTATTGAGCTCTTTTAGTAATAAAATTACGTCTTCTGAAAGGCAATCAGGCCGGGTAGCAATGGAAAGAATCCCTACATCCGGATGGGATATGGCCTCTGTAAACAGCTTTCTTAAATAGGAAACAGGGGCGTAAGTATTGGTATAGGATTGAAAATATGCGATGAAACGGCCTTCCTCTGGTTTCATCTTCCGGATGACCGTTTCTTTGGCAGCTTCAATCTGTTCTGAAACAGAGATATGGGCACACCTGGATTCTGCAAATTCCCCTGAGCCTCCGCCGCTGCAAAAGATACAGCCATTATTCCCCAAGGTGCCATCCCGGTTGGGACAGGTCATTCCTCCGTCCAGGGCCAGCTTATAAATCTTTTGCCCATATTGTTTTTTCATTTCGTAGTCAAGAGAATGATAAGGTTTTTCGTTCCAAAGCATAGAAGCCTCCCCGGTTTTCGTCATTGCTTTATTATAGGTGCGGCCTGGTGATACTGTCAAATTATTTTATAGGATTTCGTAGAATAATGTATTGTAGAACTTTTGACAATTATGTTATACTCATAGTATTGTTTTATAATGTAATTGAATGGGGAAAAGGAGAATAAAAGATGAAAGTTACCGATACCATTAAGCTTTTAAAATCAGATGATTCCAGAAGACTTATGGCTTCACTATATGGAGAAGAAGGAATTGAAACTAACATAAAACGGTATGAGGAGCTGTTAGTAAGCTTTGAAAAGAAATTCCCCCAGGATGAGGATGTCCTGTTGTTTTCTGCGCCTGGCCGTACAGAAATCAGCGGTAACCATACAGATCATAATCATGGAAAGGTGCTTGCAGGAAGTATTAATCTGGACTGTGTAGGCGTAGCCGCGATTAATGGGACCAGGACCGTTACCATAATCAGTGAGACCTATAACCAGAATTTTA
Source organism: Lacrimispora xylanolytica (assembly GCF_026723765.1). Taxonomy (NCBI): domain Bacteria; kingdom Bacillati; phylum Bacillota; class Clostridia; order Lachnospirales; family Lachnospiraceae; genus Lacrimispora; species Lacrimispora xylanolytica. The sequence continues at coordinate 3,442,994 of NZ_CP113524.1, read as the reverse complement.
CCATAGATCTTGATGATTTAAAACCAAGCGAGAAGAAGGCTGGAACCATTGATTTAACAAAGGGCCTGTTCAAAGGATTTTTAGAAGCCGGCCATGAAATCGGCGGCTTTGATGCCTATATTACCACCAATGTAATCAGTGCGGCGGGAGTTAGCTCCTCTGCTTCTTATGAGATGCTTTTATGCAGCATGATCAATACCTTTTTTAATCAGGGACGTCTTACCGCAGTGGATTACGCCCATATCGGCAAATACTCTGAGAATGTTTACTGGGACAAGTCCTCAGGTCTCTTAGACCAGATGGCCTGTGCTGTGGGTGGCCTTATCACCATTGATTTTAAGAATCCATCTGAGCCAAAGGTGGAAAAGATTGATTTTGATTTTGCTTCCAGAAATCACAGTCTGATTATCGTTAATACAGGCAAGGGACATGCAGATTTAAGTGAGGATTATTCCCTGGTTCCCCTGGAGATGAAAAAAGTAGCAGAGTTCTTCGGAAAAGAAGTGTGTGCAGAGATTACAGAAGAACAGGTTCTTTTAAACCTGAATGAGGTCAGAGAATTTGCCGGTGACCGTTCTGTTCTTCGGGCCCTTCATTTCTTTGAGGAGAATAAGCGGGTGGACGCAGAAGTGGCAGCCTTAAAGGAAGGGCGTTTTGAAGATTTTCTGCATAATATCACAGCCTCCGGCAATTCCTCCTGGAAATGGCTTCAGAACTGCTTTACCAATACCAGCTATCAGGAGCAGGGTATCACCGTGGCTCTGGCTCTGACGGAGCTTTTCCTGGGAGAAAAAAAGGCAGGAGCCTGCAGGATCCATGGCGGCGGATTTGCCGGTGTTATTATGACCATGATTCCCAATGAACTGGCAGATGAGTATATCGCCTACATGGAAAAAGCCATGGGCCAGGGAAATGCATACCGCATGAGCATCAGACCTTACGGGGCCATCTGTTTTGAAGAGATTCTAAAGCAATAATAATTGTAAATCCTGCCATAATAGAGTACAATAGAGGTAAGTAATAGAAGATATGAGAACGTGCAACTAAAGGAGGCAGGCATTATGAAAGAGAAAAATAATCTGGTCATTACAATAGGAAGACAGTACGGAAGCGGTGGACGTATTGTAGGAAAGGCTCTTGCAGAAGAATTTGGAATTAACTTTTATGACGAAGAGATTTTGACCCTTACTTCTGAGCAGAGTGCTGTGGGAGAAGTATTTTTCCGCCTGGCAGATGAAAAGGCAGGAAATAATCTGCTATACCGGATCGTAAGCGGATTAAAACCCCAGTTAGGAAAGCCATCGACAGATTCGGATATTGTAAAACCGGAGAACTTATTCCGTTTTCAGTCTCAGGTCATCAGAGAGCTTGCAGAGGAAGAGTCCTGTATCATTGCAGGCAGATGTGCGGATTATATCTTAAGCCGTGAAGATGTGAAGGTACCGGGACTTGTAAAGATATTTGTATACGCAGATACGCCTACACTTGTGAAAAGAACCATGGATGTAGATAAGATCGATGAAAAAGAAGCGACCAAGCGTGTGAAGAAGATCAACCGGGAGAGGAAAGAATATTACCGCTATTACACCGGTGAGAGCTGGGATGACTGGGATAATTATGATCTGATCATCAATACCAGCAGAATTGATTTGGAGCAAACTGCTACGCTTATCAAAGATTATATTAAATTAAGAGGGCTTGAGCTCTAAACATAATAGAAGATGGTGCTCCTGTTGGGAGCACCATCTTCTATTATGTACATTCTCTTATGAAAGGCTGGCTGCAAATTCTCTGACGGAATCCAGCTGATCGGTATTGTTCATGCTCCCCTTTTCTGTCATTCCTGATATTTTAATGACGCCCTTGTTTTCCCATTTCAGATAAGAACAAATGGCATTGAGCTGAGCTTCGGCAGCATCATAAACATTATTACCTCCGGAATTTAAGAGCATGGCAATGGATCTGATGCGAAAGCCCTTTTTAGCAAAGGCATACATACGATCCACAAAGGCCTTTGTCTGTGCGGAAACGTCAAACCAATAGATGGGAGAGGCTAAAACCAGCATATCGGTCACTTCGATATCCTTTAAAAGATGACTCATATCATCTGTCTGGCTACAAACACCATCGTGGGTAAAGCAGTATTGACAGGCCAGACATGGCCCCACCTTTAAGGTGCTTAAATTCCTCACTGTAACATCATGACCGGCTTCTTTTGCTGACTGGGCAAAGGCCTCTGCCATGATTTCTGTATTGCCGTTCCGTCTTGGACTGCCTGTGACTACTAATACATTCATAAAACTTCCCTCCATGATCCTAATAATTGATTTATGACCCGTAAATCTAACTATATATAGGGAGCATATAAAACGTTGATCCTGTTTATGGGATAAAATGCTCCTGGATAAGTGAGTGCTTTATTTAATTTTTTTACATACGTGAATTTCCGCAGCTTTTTCGGAAAAATCAGCAGTTGCTGCCATAACTTCTTTAAAATGCTCCGAATTCATATGGTTGTTTAAGGCTTCCTGGCTTTCCCATTCTTCCAGCATGGTAAGAATCTGTGGATTTTTTAAATCCTGAACCAGCTCATAGCGGATGCATCCTGCATCCTTGTTTCTGGTATCCTCAACCAGACCCATAGCCAATGTTAAATACTCCTCAACTTTGTCAGCTTTTACGTAGTTATTAGCAATAATGTGTATCATAATGTTCTCCTTTGCTTTTTGTTATCGTATGAACTAGAAATCTTTTGTTAAGCTTTTTAATAGCTTTCCACTAATGGCAATAAACTGAGCGGTTTCTTCTTCCGTAAGTATATTATCATATTGTCTGTGGAGCTGTTCCCATGATTCTGTGATTTCCTTTTGCAAGGCCAGTCCTTTGGGGGTAGGATTTAGATAAGCCTGCTTTCCTTCCAGCCTTTTGGTGACAAGCTGTTTTAATTCCAGCTTTTCAATCAGCCGTGTAATGGTGGAAGGAGTTAAGTGAAGTGTTTCCCCTAAATCTTTTTGCATCATACCGCCGTTTTGATTTACAAGATAAAGCAGGGAGGCATGGCTTGGAGAAAGACCTGTTTTTGCAAAAGCCTCCTCTGCTATTTTTCCCAAAGCCCTGGAAAGCTTGGTGGTGGTAAAAAACAGACAGCTATTCATGAGGAAGCCGTGTTGTTCTTCGGTATTTGAAACCCTGTTCAAAGCATCACCTCTCTCTTGTTTGTACATACAAATATAGCACTGGACGAAACTGGTGTCAATCTATTTTTATATCAAAATTGAATTTAACAAAATTAAATTTTACATTACCGTTGACAAGTTTTCTTGAATAACTTATAATAAAGATGATTTAGATAAATATAATTTGATATAATACATTTAAGGAGGTATATGACATGTCTGTTTATGATTTTAAAGTAAAACCAATGGCTGGAGAAGAGAAGAGCTTATCTGATTACCAAGGCAAAGTAGTATTGATCGTTAATACAGCAACTGAGTGCGGGTTCACTCCACAGTATACGGATCTTCAGGAATTATATGCAAAGTATGCAGAAAAAGGCCTGGAAATCCTTGATTTCCCATGCAACCAGTTTGGCAATCAGGCGCCTGGTGATAACGAAGAGATCCACACCTTTTGTACCGGACGTTTTGGCGTTACCTTCCCTCAGTTTTCCAAGATTGATGTAAATGGAGAGAATGCGATTCCTCTTTATCAGTATCTGGTAAAAGAGAAGGATTTTAAAGGCTTTGATGCCGGCCATAAATTAACACCTGTTCTGGAAAACATGTTTGAAGAAAAAAATCCCAACTATAAGAATGAACCGGATATCAAGTGGAATTTTACAAAATTCCTGGTTGACCGGAAAGGTAATGTAATAGAACGATTTGAGCCTACTGCTGATATGAAGCTTGTAGAAGAACGCATCAATCAGCTGCTGTAAAACAATCCATATAAGACAGTGGGAGAACGGAGAAACGTAATGAACTATGATAGACTAAAATTAGAAAACCAGCTATGCTTTCCTCTCTATGCCTGTTCCCGAGAGATCGTGCGTATGTATAAGCCATTTCTCGATGAGATTGGCCTGACCTATACCCAGTATATTGCCATGATGGTATTATGGGAGAAAAAGCAGCTTACCGTGAAACAGCTTGGAGAGCTTCTTTACCTGGACAGCGGTACCTTAACTCCCCTGTTAAAAAAGATGGAAATTTCAGGCCTTCTAAGCCGCAGCCGGGATAAGACCGATGAAAGAAGTGTCATTGTCACGCTGACGAAGCAGGGAGAGGAACTGAAGGAACAGGCGGTTCTCATACCGGAAAAGATTACAAAATGTGTCCCTCTTGATCAGGAAGAAGCGAAACAGCTGTATCACCTGTTATATAAGATCTTAGGAAGTTCCAACCGGAATCCAGACAAATAAAAAACTCAGGAAGCCAATGAGATGGTTTCCTGAGTTCTTTTTTTAGTATTTGCTGTACATAGTATCGTTTGTATAAGAAGATTCATAATCATATGTATCATGGGAAATATGAGACTCCTCTTTCAGAGGCTGATAATTTCCTGTCTCTGTTTTAAGCTTAAATCTTCCTACTTCTTCTTTCAGCATCTGTGCCTGTGCAGCCAGCTCTTCACTGGAAGCGGAGCTTTCTTCAGCTGTAGCTGCATTGCTTTGTACCACTGCGGATACCTGGGCAAGACCATGGTTGATTTCTTCAATGGCAACGACCTGTGCAGAAGATGCATTGTCAATTTCTTTAATAGACTGTTCGGCAAGCTTTGCTTTTTTTCCTACTTCTAAAAGAATGTTAGCTGCTTCTAAGGCAAGCTTTTCACCCTCTGAAACAGAAACCGCAGAATGTCCGATGAGCTCAGCTGTCTGTTTTGCAGCAGCAGCGGATTTCGCAGCCAGATTTCGTACTTCATCAGCCACTACGGCAAATCCTTTTCCGGCACTTCCGGCTCTTGCAGATTCTACTGCCGCATTCAGTGCAAGGATATTGGTCTGGAAAGCTATGTCTTCGATTACCTTTGTAATGCTTGAAATCTTATCGGAAGAAGCAGAAATCTCCTTCATGGAAAGATTTAATTTCTGCATATGCGCGTTGCTCTCAATGACACCTGCATCCGCCTCTCCAACATAAACGGTGGCCTTCTGTACATTTTGAGCGTTTAATTCCGCTTGCTGTGTAACATTTGTAATGGCAGCATTTAATTCCTCGATGGTAGCCGCCTGTTCTGTGGTACCGGAGGCAAGGGCCTGGGCAGCAGAGGATACCTGTTCTGCACCGGTGTTTACCTGATCGGAAGCAGTCTGAATGGAAAGAAGAGACTGGTTTAAGTCATTTTCAATCTTTAGCAGAGCAAGTCCCATGGCATCCTTATCAGAACGAATGGGAACATTCTGAGTGAAATCTCCGTTGCTGATGTTAACGGCAGCCAATGCCTGCTCCTTAATCCCGTTAGTCATATAGGTAAAAGCCATAGCCAGCTGGCCGGTCTCGTCCTTTGAGGTTATGTCTGTAAGGTCCACATCAAGCTGTCCCTGAGAAATCAGCTTTGCTGCGTCTACCACCTTACCGATGGGAATACTGATCATAGCGGATAATCTTTTTCCAAGGAAAATGGCAGCTATCATACCTGCAGCAATAAAAAGTATCAGCGCTACAGTAGCCACCACTGCGATGGTCTCATTAATGTTACTGATTTCATTTGCTTCTTTCATACGATTATCAATCAGCTTATCAAAGTTACCATAGATAGTCTGAATCTCCTCGCTCTGGTTTGCTAAAGCCAATTGAAGGCTTAATTTATCTCCTGATTTGGCGGCTGAAATAGCTTTTGTGATAGCAGGGTCATAGGAATCGTGAAAAAGCTTCATAGCTTCGTCGTATAACTGTATAGAATCCTGAGCCGAGGAAGGAATGGATTTTCGGTAGATTTCTGAGCTGGTAACAAACAGTTCCTTGTTCGTTTGGTAGCTTTGTTCCAGCGCTGCTACTTTTTCCTTGTCGTCGGAGTTAATGACCATATCCCTGGCATCGGTACGGATCTGATACAAGCTTCGTACGGCGGTGAACATATCCTCCAGAGGAGCGGTCTTTTCTTTGTACATGTAGGTATCTGATGAATTAATTCGGAGCATACTCCCAAGACCCACCAGACCTACCACCAGCATAATTGCAGCTACGGCTATAAATCCAGCACTCAGCTTTTTTGATATACTGTAGTCGTTAAAATTTCTCATAAGTAATCCTCCTGATAGTTACTAGCTACCTGACCCGGTAGGGACGAAATGAAAGACTGCTGATTTTTCATTCCGTAAATAAGTTTAATTCTCTGCTCAGGCTCTTTGGAATCCGGTGATGATTGAAAAACAAAAAGGGCAGTTCTGCCATGTGTTCCAAACGATTTTTATGGGCCAGATGAAATATATATGTTTTGGATCAAGGCTAAAATATAATACTCTTTATGCTCACTCCTATCTGCTAATATTTCCATATCAGCCAAAAATTTGTAATTATGATTATAAGTGAAAAAATGATAAAACTCAATCAAATTAGTAAAAAACTGTCGCTTTTTGTAAATAAATGTAACCTGAAATAAAAAAGTCCTCGTGTAAGGGGAATTTACACGAGGCTATGGGATGATTCATGTGTTAAATGGAATTATTTTTCTCTGTTTATAGGCACGGTGGCTTTTTTAGAATTCCCTGAGGGAAGGAGAAAACATTATAAGGATCATAACGTTTTTTTACTTTCTTTAACCGGCAGGCATTGCTTCCATAATATTCTTTTAGATAGCAGGGGAGTAGACCATAGGGGAAATTAACATAGGAGCCCTCCGTAACAGATTTCAAATAGCAGAATCGTTCGTTGATCCAGTCAGAATTTTCACACTTGCAGCTTTCAAATACAGTATTTAGCCATGTGATATAATGTGCGTTTCGGTAGAAGAATGCAGTTTCATTTGATGCAGTCTCTGAGACCCTTCCTCCTAAAGCATAAAAGGAAAGAGCAGTATAGACAGAACCCCTGGGTCGCTCTGCAATCAGACCCGCCAGCTGACACGTTTCACATTCGCTGAAATCACGAAGGACAAAACGGCTGGCAGACTGAAACGATTCATAGGGAGGATAAAATTCTCCAATGATGGTGACAGCTTCTAAAAAGGTAAGGCTTCTTAAACTGTATCTTACACCTCCAAGCTCTAATAGGGGTTTTACAATACCAAGAGCAGCTTCCGGGGGACCATAAAAGATACCTCTTGCAATGATTCCCAGGCCCTCCTCCTGTGAATTAAAGATTCGTGAAACAAGAGTGACCCTGATATCTGCATCCATCAGCCAATCCTGCCAGGTCTGGATAAATAAGGACTGCTTTTCCCGGTCAGCATTGGAATAACGGATATCGATGAGTGTAACGTTTGAGACCTTTGGTGGAAGCCGGAAGGTCATAGAGGTGACTACGCCAAAGTTTCCGCCTCCGCCTCCTCGAAGGGCCCAGTAAAGATCTGGATTTTCCGTATCGCTGGCTGTCAGGACGACACCTTCATAGTTCACAAGCCGCAGCTGCACCAAATTATCGCAGCCCAGCCCCAGATACCGGCAGGAGAGTCCCCAACCGCCTCCCAGGGCATAACCGCTTACACCAACGGTAGGGCAGGTACCGCCTGGAAAGGGATATCCCAGGGCTGAAACAGTTTCATAGACCTGCTTATTGGTAACGCCTCCCTGAACGGTGACAAGACTTAAAGCTTCATTTATGGCAATCTGATTGAATTCACTTAGATCAATATCAAGAATATCATTTCCTGTGGAATAGCCTTCGTAATTGTGTCCTCCGCTTCGGATACGCAGGGATACACAGTGTGATCTGGACCATAAGACGGCATTGCTTACATCCGCCTCGTTTTGACAGAAAACGATGGCAAGTGGGAATTTATTGACAGCTCGGTTGTAAACTTGTCTTAACTCCTGGTAGAAAGGGTCATCTGGTGTCACCACACGGCCGGTAAGACCTTCAAAATTACAAGTATTCATATATAAGCGCCTCCTTTCTTACTATCATGTTATTAGAAGAAAGGAGATTTGGTGCGGCTTGTATGTCTACTTAAACGAAAGGGGATTACGTATATTGATTTAAGCCGAAACGTATGGTGGAACCGATAAAGAGAGCCAGCTACCTGGGACTTTTTTAAAACCTTCCTGTTTTCATTTCTCAGTGATTGTCTTTCGATTTAATTCTGTAGTAATTTGAAAAAAGTGCCATACATAGGCATCTGATTAATCATATATTTTTATCAAAAACATCGACCGCATCTGGCGTAGGGGACTGCTTCATAGATAATTCTTAACGAACAGTAAGTTGATTAAATATTAGGTTGTTAGTATACTGTTTCTTAATTTAAACCTGTCCAGATATATTTATAGACCGTATAGAGGTAAAAAACGTCCTGGATCATTGTGTTAAAATTAAAAAACGCCCGTTCCATAATAACTATGGAACGGGCATTTTATGATCGCAGTTTATTCAAAACCGAGACCCCTTAGTTAGACATATTCTGACAAATTTCATTATATAGCGACAGATATTGTTTGTCAACAAGAGGAAATGAAACTTATTCTAAGCTAATTTAGGGATTTCATCCTAAATATAGCAGTTATTTTCGGTTTGAAAGAAAAAATCCGCCGTCATAATGATCGTCATATGGAAAGGAGTCGTGCGATGCCGCGCAAAGGAGAGAATATTTATAAACGAAAAGATGGCCGCTGGGAAGGAAGAAGCTTAAGAGCCAACGGCAAATACCGGTATTTCTATGCAAGTACTTATCGGGAGGTACGGGCCAAGATGAAGGAAGCCTGGCAGGAAAGGGAGGCTGAGAAGAAAAATACCATTCCCCTTCCAACAAATCCAGGGGAGCTGTTTCAGAGCTGGCTTTCAGACACGGTATCTGAGAGGGTGAAGCCAACCACTTATGAGAGTTATTATCATTGTATTCATGGGTACGTAATTCCCTATTTTAAATCCATAGAAAATCAGCCCATGTCCCAGTCCTGTGTTTGTGGATTTGTGAAGTCAATCTCTGAGAACGCTTCCATCTCCCAGACATATAAAAGAAAGATCATTTCTGTGTTTAAGATGTCTATCAGGGAAATATATAAAGATTACCCTAATCAGCCCAAGCTTTTGGAAGCGGCTGTCTTACCAACCGGGAAAACTCATCAGGAGGTCAGCGTTTTTACCATGAAGGAGCAGAGAATACTGGAGCAGGCTGCATTCATGTCTCCGGATAAAAGAGCACTGGGTATCATTCTGTGCTTTTATACGGGCATACGCTTAGGAGAGCTTTGTGCCCTTCGCTGGCGTGATATTGATCTGGAGGCAGGGACTATGTACATTGGAAATACGGTATCCCGCATTCGGAATTTTCAGTCGGTGGAAAGCAAAACAATGCTTCACATAGGAACGCCAAAAAGTAAAACCTCCACCAGAAAGATTCCTTTACCTGGATTTTTGTTAGAGCTTGCAAAAGAACTAAAGCCAGGAATTAAATCCGAGGAACATTTTATACTTTCTAACAAAAATACGCCTTTTGAGCCCCGTGTTTATCAGAAGCTATATAAAAGAATTCTGAAAGATACAGGAATTAAGGACAGAAAATTTCATGCCATCAGACATACATTTGCAACCAGGGCGCTGGAGGTTGGGGTAGACATTAAAACACTCAGTGAGATTTTAGGACATTCTAATGTTACAATCACCTTAAATATCTATGCCCATTCCCTGATGGAGCAGAAGAAGGCAGCCATAGAAAAGCTGAATATGATGCATGTGACTCAAATGAAAGTCGTTTGATTCCCCGTCAATTTTTTCGTATGTAACGTAAAAAAGCCTTATAAACAAAGAAAAAATAAGGTATGTCACAGTTTTGAATAAACAGCGACCATATTAAAACCCATTGATGTCAGATATATTATACTCAATTTATTGGAAATGATAATGGTTTTTGTAAAAGAAATGCGTTGAACAAAAGAGGAGGATGAAGTATGAAGAGTTTTAAGGATTTTAAAATTACGAAAAAGTTACTGACCGGATTTTTTAGTATGGTATTTCTTATGATCGTGATCGGGTGTGTGGGAACTTTTGGCTTGATAAGAATGACTCAGGCCAGTAACTACCTATATGAAAAGCAGACAGCCCCCATTGATGATATGATTCATGCCATTGAAGCCCTCACTCAGATACGGATTAATGTCAGGGATGCTGTAATTCATGCAGGAGATGTCCAGAAAATTTCTGAACTAGAAAAGGTCTGTGAGGAGAGTTCCACAGAATTCATAAAAAGAATGGAGATATACCGTTCTACCATAACGGATTCAGCTTCTCTTCTTCTTTTAGATGAGACAGAAACCATGTTTAAGGAAAAATATATGCCTCTGGTTCAATCGGTGATTTCTCTCTCAAAAGAGAACAAAGCGGACCAGGCAGTAAAAGCCATTGAAACCAGCATGGAAGACACCAAAGCCATGATGAGTAACATGGACATACTGGTGGACAACCGAATGGCAGAAGCCGATAAAACCAGTGATGACAATTCCGCCTTGGCATTGGAACTGATTATTTTACTGGTGGTCTTTCTTTTACTTGGTGCAGCAGCAGCCTTATTTTTGGGATTTCGGATTGCCAAAGCAATCAGCAGTCCCATCGGACTGGTTGTAAATGCGGCGGAGCGGATTGCTCTGGGCCGGGTTGATATTGATTTGAGTGAAGTTGATTCCAAAGATGAAACAGGACAGCTTGCTCAGGCATTTTTAAGAATGCTGGAGGGAATCAAAAAGCAGGTAGAGGTTGCAGATATTATCAGCAATGGAGATTTTACAAAGGAAGTTCCACTGCGTTCCTCTGAAGATGTAATGGGTATGGCTCTGCAGAGGATTCAAGCGGATTTGAACCAGACCATGCATGCCATTCGTACGGTAGCTACTGAGGTCAATTCCGGTGCAGAACAGGTTTCCGATGCTGCCCAGGCACTTTCCTCCGGAGCAACAGAACAGGCGGCAACGGTGGAAGAACTCAATGCTTCTGTCAGCAGCGTAGCCATTAAGGCAGAAGAAAATGCAGTCACCGTACAAAAAGCAGCGGAATATGTGGCTCAGGCAGGAGCGGGCGTGACGGAAAGCAATGAATATATGCAGAACTTAAATGAGGCTATGTCAGAGATAGGCGCTTCTTCTCATGAGATTTCTAAAATCACAAAGCTGGTGGAGGACATTGCCTTCCAGACCAATATATTGGCATTAAATGCAGCCGTGGAAGCAGCCAGGGCAGGAGATGCAGGAAAGGGATTTGCAGTGGTCGCAGATGAGGTCCGGACACTGGCGGCACGGTCAGCAGAAGCAGCCAAACAGACGGCAGATTTGATTCAGAAGTCCGTAGCAACGGTAGGAGAAGGCGGAAGACTGGCAGATATCACAAGAAACCTTTTGCTTGACGTATCACAAAAGGCTTCTTTGGTAGGGGATGCAATACACGAAATCGAGGCCTCCTCCACAGAACAGGCCGCTGCCATAGAACAGATCAATCAGGGGCTGTCACAGGTTTCTTCTGTAGTTCAGACCAATGCTGCGACAGCCGAGGAAAGCTCTGCATCCAGTGAGGAGCTGGCGGCTCAGGCTCAGATTCTTAATCAGGAGGTCAACAAGTTCCGGCTGAAGGTATAAGAAGTATGAAATGCTTATAATTTCATGATTCTTTTTTCTTCCAGACTGGTCAGACTTTCTGGAGTATGGGTGGAAAGATAAACCGTGGGATTCTCCTGAATAAAGGTACGTGCTTTTAAAAGGGTCTCCCTGGCTGCTTCCACATCTTCAAAGACAACGGACAACCGGTTTTCAATTAAAGCTGCGTCCGTGTAGGTAATATCACCGTGAATCATGTAGAAGAGTCCGTCTGCTTCCACGATTACGATGCTGTTGCCCTTTGTATGTCCTGGAGCAGGGAGGAAATAAACTCCTTCTGCAATCTTTTCACTCTTTTCAAAGTTGTGATAAGGGCCGTCCTCATAGGTCACCCGAATGATATTGTCACCTTCCAGCTTGAGGGCATCGGCTTCTGCTCCGGATAAATAAATCTTTGCATGAGGAAAGCTTCTAAGTTCTCCAGAATGATCGGGATGCTTGTGAGTCAGAAGAATTTTTGTAACCTGCTCCGGGCGGTAGCCAAGCTTTTCTAAAGCTGTCATATAATCATCAATCCGTTTTCCCTGATATATCTTCTGGCCTTCCTTTGGGGGAGCGTCAGGAGATTCTTTGGGAATTCCGGTATCGATTAAAATCACTTCACTGCCTGTATCAATGACATAGTTTTGAAGGCTTGATGGGTAGGTTTTCGTTTCATCGAAAATCGGCTCACTGACCCCTCCTCCCATGGCAAACGGCTGTGTCATATAGCCACCCTCATATAATCTGACTGCTTCAATTTTCATGTGAATACTTCCTTTCTTTGACCTCTTTTTATATAGAGCTCTTTATAAAAGAGCGGTGATATCCTTTTCCAGCTTTTCCGGCTTATCCGTAGGAGCGTAGCGTTTTAGTACGTTTCCGTTCCGGTCTACTAAAAATTTCGTAAAATTCCACTTGATTCCAGAACCAAGAACCCCTGACTGACGAGCTTTTAGATGAGTATAAAGTGGTGATTCATTGGCACCGTTCACCTCGATTTTTGCAAATTGAGGAAATGAAACCTTGTATGTCAGCTGGCAGAACTCATGGATTTCTTCCTCGCTTCCAGGCGCCTGATGGCCGAACTGGTTGCATGGAAAATCAAGAATCTCAAAGCCCTGGTCCTTATACTTGCCATATAAGGCTTCCAGTCCTTCGTACTGAGGGGTAAATCCGCAGCCCGTAGCCGTGTTGACGATTAAAAGGACTTTTCCTTTATAATCGGAAAGGGGTACGGGATTTTGTTTCATGTCCATGACCGTAATATCATAAAGATTCATTGTTAGCACCTCTCCATTTCTTTATTGTTTAACACAATTGTATTGTACACAATTAAATTTTAAAAGTCAATACTTTTTTTAAAATAATAATTTTTTTATCACTAAGAGTATCATTTCATAAAGATGCAATAAAAATGTGCAGGACAATCCGGAATACTTAACCGGTTAATCCTGCACAATCTTATTTATAAATTTGATTCAGTCCTAAAAAAATATCTACAATATGGGGATCGAACTGGGTGCTCTTACACCGTCTGATTTCCTCCATAGCAACCTGACTGTCCATAGCCTTTCGGTAAACACGATGATTCGTCATGGCATCATAACTGTCAGCCACCGATAGAATTCGGCACAGAAGAGGAATTTCTTCTCCTTTTAATCCTCTGGGGTATCCGGATCCATCAAAGCGCTCGTGATGGGAGAGAATGTACTCAGCAACGGTAGAAAGCTCCGGCGTGTTCTGAGCGATGCGGTAACCGATTTCCGGATGCCGCCTCATTTCTTTCCATTCTTCCTCATTTAATGGGCCGGGCTTTTTTAAAATCTCCATATTGATGCCTACCTTGCCAATGTCGTGGAGCATGGCAAGAAGGGATAGTTCATTTTTTTCTTCTGGGGCAAGACCTAATTTATCTGCAATGGCAATGCAGTAAGTCTCCAATCGTAAAGCATGTTCTTCTGTTTCCATGCTCTTTTCATAAAGAGTAGCCAGGAGGGTATTTATTATGCTGTTACGATAGCTTTTTCCTGCCAGCAGCTTTTTGTGATACATCTGTTCCTCTGCCTTATGAAGCGAAATGTGTAAAGGCTCATACATGGTCTGTCTGACGTCAAACCCAAGGGAAACACTGATCTGTAAGGGAAGAGTATTATTTGTATCAAAGGCTTCTTCTAATTTACGGATCATCTCCTGAGCACCCTCTACACCGGTCTTTGGAAGCAGGATTAAAAATTCATCACCGCCCCATCTGGCGGCAATCCCCTTTTTCTTAATGGTAAATTCCATGATTTTAGCCACTTCTTTTAATAGCAGGTCTCCGGTTTTGTGACCAAAAACATCATTAATTACCTTTAACCCATTTACATCTCCCATAATCACGGTTAACGGGAGCATGGCTTCCTTATCCAGCCGCAGGATTTCCTCTTCCTGATATCTGCGGTTGTGGATTCCGGTCAAAGGGTCGTGATAGCTTAGATACAGGATTCGCTGTTGCTGCTTTAAGGTTTGGCTTACATCACGAAAGACCATGACTACTCCATATCCGATTCCGTTATCATCCCGAATAGAAGCTGCACTGTCGGCAATTGGAATGATGTTCCCTTGTTTATTTAAGAGCACGGTATCATCGGCAAGCTCCACAGTTCTCCCTGTTTTCAGTACCTTTTGAATGGGATTTGTAACGTGCTTTCCATTGACAGCATTTCTTAAATCAAAGATTTCATGGAAGGGCTTTAAGTAAGCATCAGCCTGATTCCAACCGGAAATGACCTGAGCTGTTTGGTTTAAGTAGGTGATGCGTCCTTCGTTGTTTGTTGTGACCACACCATCTCCGATGGAATTTAAGGTGACTTTAAGAAGCACCTTTTCCATATATAAATCATCCCGGAACTTTTCCCTGTCAGATACATCAAAGATAATGGAAAAGAGCTGCGGAGTCCCTTCATAAGTAATAGGGGAGGAGTAGACATCGACCATTTTGGTCTCGCCGCTCTTTAACCGGTGGCAGTATAAGAAATACCGGTTTTCACGGCAGAGGGCCTCCTGGCGCATATCATTAATATCCTGTATGTTCATTGCCAGTAGCTCTTCCTTGGAGTAGCCGTAAAATAAGCAGGCCGGAGGATTGGCATCCAGAATTTGTCCCGTTTCCATATCTGTGATGAGCATGACAGCAGCGTGCTCCGTAAACATGGAATTTAAGTTCTTTAAAAGCCGTTCCTTATCCTTTTTTAAATCTTTCAGCTCCGTAATATCCATGCGGGAACCAAACAGGTAAGTTTTCTTGTCACGATCCTCAATGGGAGTAAGTCTCACCAGCCAGTTTTTTTGTGAGCCATTTACGTAGGAACTTTCTTCATACATCATACTTCTTTTCGATTCGATGCATCGCAGATAGCTTTGCTCCAAAGCACCCCCATCGACCTCACCCAGTACTTCTACAGGGGTCTTCCCCTTTAGCTGGGAAGAGGACACGCCTGTCATCTGTTCATGGGCCTCATTGTTTTTTACGTAACGAAGCGTTCCATTTACATATTCTACAAGAAAGAGTCCATCCTGAGTGTTTTCAAAGAAAACGTCATTGAAGCGGGAAAGAGATTCATTCCTTTTTTGTTCGTTCTCATATTGCTGCCATGTATCCGTAATTTCATCCCAAACGGTGAACAGACTGTTTTCATTAAGCTTGGTGGCTGTTACCTTAAAGGTTCGGCTCTCCATTGAGACCATAAGGGGCATATCATGATTCCACTGACTTAATTGGGAAAAGAATGTATGCCAATGAGGGGCATCTGATGTTAATTCAGGAAGCAGCGAAATATTTTTAGAGATAGCATTTTCCCGGTCCAGACCTAAGTACTTTAAAAAAGCTTCATTGGCATCTGCCAGAACATATTCATTTCTGTGACTGGTGTTTTCTGATACCATCTCAAAAAACGCACAGCCCAGCGGGATTTGCATAAAAATCTTACCTGCAATTTCGGCTGTCATGATAGACCCCTCCTTCTTACTTATTCGCATTATTTTTGTAGTAATGAAATAATATCAGAACTTTTTTTAGAATACAAGAATGACAGGAAGTTTCTCACCACCTTTGGTACCATTTCTGCATGTACAATTATGTTATAATATATTACGAAAAAGAGATGATAGTGATAACCTGTATTTTTTCACACATTTGGAATAAAAAAGAGAACATCTACATATGGAAAAGTGAAATAAAATCACCAGGAAAAAAAATAAAAATTTTCTTTTGCTGACAGGTACTATTCTGATTTTTTCAACATAACATAAGACAAATTGTTTTATTGAAAGGCATTCATATTATGAGTTCTTGTCCACAAGGAATGACTTCTTACACCATTCAGGCCGGTGACACTCTTTGGCTGATTTCAAGACGCTATAATACTACCGTTGATGCAATTATGTCTGCAAACCGGGGATTAATGCCAGGTAATTTAAAGGTCGGTCAAACCATCTGTGTGCCTCGCAGAGGAAGACCTCAGCCTCCGGCTCCTCAGCCCCCGAGCCCCCAGCCGCCAGCTAATTGTCCGGTAGGATTGCGTACTTATACCATTCAGCGGGGAGATACTCTCTGGAAACTTTCTCAGACCTACTGCACCACCGTAGAGACCATTATGGCAATTAATCCTGGAATCAACCCGAACAATTTGGTTGAGGGCCAGGTAATCTGGATTCCTGCCGGTTACAAATTCCGTAACTTCCCGTCATGGCCCCGTATGCAGGAGGAATCTAATGATGAATTAATGGAAGGCAACCAGATTTCCGGCTGCCCGGAGGGACATCATTCCTATATTATTCAGGCAGGAGATACACTCTGGCTTCTTTCTCAACGCTATAACACCACCGTAGAAGCACTTATGACTGCAAACCCAGGTATTAATCCCAATAACCTGTTTGTAGGTCAGGTAATCTGCGTACCGGCTGCCAGAGTCAATACATGTCCGCAACCAATGCCTCAGCCAACACCAAGGCCTCAGCCGATGCCGCAGCCAACGCCGCAGCCGATGCCGCAGCCGATGCCGCAGCCAACGCCTCAGCCGATGCCACGGCCAACGCCGCAGCCGATGCCGCAGCCAACGCCGCAGCCGATGCCACAGCCAACGCCTCAGCCGATGCCACAGCCAACGCCTCAGCCGATGCCGCAGCCAACGCCGCAGCCGATGCCACAGCCAACGCCCAGGCCAATGCCTCAGCCAGCGCCCAGGCCGATGCCACAGCCGACACCCCAGCCAGCGCCTCAGCCAGCACCACAGCCAGCGCCTCAGCCAACACCCCAGCCGGAATCTCCCCTGGTCATGTGGGTAAGTAAGGCAGAACAGAATTTGAATAATTATCTTCGTCTTCTGTGGCTTGAAAATGTTTACTGGCTGAAAATGGCCATTCAGAGTATGATTTTTGATCTACCGGATGCTGGAATTTCCAATGCACGCCTTATGCAGAATCCAAGAGATTTTGAAATGGCAATGCAGACCTTCTACGGTAACGATGATGCAGCGGCATTTGCAGAGCTGTTATCCAATCATATTACCATTGCCAATGAGCTTGTCACTGCGCTCATGAATTCCAATGCCAATGCTGCCGCAGATGCGGAGAGACGCTGGTATGCCAATGCAGATCAGATGGCTTCCTTCTTAAGCAGCATCAATTCCAACTGGTCACAGGAAAGCTTGCAGAATCTCCTTCGGGATCACCTGGATATGATCAAAAACAGTGTAAATGATATGCTGGCAGGTAATTTTGAGGAAAGTGTAACAGCTTTTACTGATATTGAGAGCCAGGCAACTGAACTGGCAGATATTATGACCGATGGAATCATAAGACAGTTCCCACAGTATTTCAGATAAGAATAGCAGCAGTCCGGCAGGAACATTAGCCGGGCTGCTTTGTTTTATACTCTACGAAGCGTAGATTGAAATAGTGGTGTATTTCAGTTACAATGATGTTATAAAATGCCTGAAAAAAGTCAGTATTCCCATAAAAGAGTGCTGCCATTTGTATGGCAGAAGGAAAGGATGGTGAAACTTAAGTGGACAAACTTTCAAGAAAATCCCTGAAAGAACAATATAAAAGCCGTGCTCTTATTGGTGGCGTATACCGAATTGTATGCAAGGAAGAAAAAGTGGCCTGGCTGCGGAGCACCGTGGATTTAAAAGGAGCTGAAAACCGCTTTTTATTTTCCAAGTCCATGAATTCCTGTCCGGAACATGGGATGCGCAAGCTATGGGATAAGTACGGGGAAGAAGCATTTTCCTTTGAAGTCCTGGAGGAATTAAAAAAGAAAGAAACCCAGACCGAGGAAGAATTTTCCGAGGATATAAAAATATTATTGGAAATGTGGCAGGAGAAAGCGGAGGAAGGAGAAGAATATGGAAGAGAAGATTGATATCAGCCGGATGCTGGATTCCTCTGGTCGAATTGAGCAGTTCCCAAAGAAAAAGGGAAGCAGAACGGCCGTTTTAGAGTATCTTGCTGATAAGTTTATGGAAGACCGGGAATACAGAGAAAAAGAAGTAAACGAAATCTTAGAGGAATGGCATACGTTCGGAGATTTTTTCTTATTAAGGCGGGAACTCATTGAACACAAACTGCTTAACCGTAAACCGGATGGCTCCAGTTATTGGAGGCCAAAGAAACAAGAAGAACAAAGCTAATAAGCACACGGAGGAAACAACCATGGAGTACCGTAAAATTGGAGCTGTGATCCGCACTCTGAGGCAGGAACAGAACATGACCCAAAAACAGCTTGCAGATAAAATGAATATCAGTGACAAAACGGTCTCCAAGTGGGAGAGGGGCCAGGGGCTTCCGGATATATCACTGATGCCGGAACTGACTGCCATATTAGGAGTCGAGATGGTAAACCTGCTGTCAGGTGATTTAACGCCCAATGAATCCGATGGAGGTAATATGAAAAATACAAAATATTATGTATGTCCTTCCTGCAACAGCCTGACCTTCTGTACCGGAGAGGCGGAGATTTCCTGTTGCGGAAAGAAGCTTTCTTCCCTGGAGCTTAAAAAGGCCGGTGAGAGTGAAAAGCTTCATGTGGAAGCAATGGAAGAGGACTGGTACATCACCAGCAGCCACCCTATGAATAAGGAGTGCTATATCTCATTTCTTGCCTTTGCGTCCGGAGACCGGATTCAGGTCATCAAGCAGTATCCGGAGTGGGATTTAAACGTGCGGATCCCCAAAAGAGGCCATGGGATATTGATCTGGTACAGCACCGGGCAGGGGCTTTTAAGTCAATTGCTTTAAAAATAAAAAATTCTGGTTGACTCTCACACAGTGAGATACTATATACTGATCCTGAGCTCAAAAACACATATATGTGAGGTAAAAACATGCTGAAAATAGGAGATTTTTCAAAATTAGCAAGGATCAGTATACGGATGCTGCGTCATTACGATGAAATAGGTCTGCTGGTGCCAAAAAGCATAGATCAGGCAACGGGTTACCGCTATTACAGTGAGGATCAGCTGCCTATGGCTTGTCGCATCACATCCTTAAAAGAGATGGGATTTGGACTTGCCGCCATCGGTGATATCATCAGAAATTACCACAACCCAGGGGAACTGGCTAAATTTCTGGAGATTAAGCAGTCAGAGGTGTATTCTGAACTGCAGGAGACCAGCCGCCGTATGAGGCTCCTTGAAACAGCCATAGAAAGGCTGAGAAAGGATGAGACTTCCATGAATTATAATGTAACATTAAAAACAATGCCCCAAAGATATGTGGCAAGCGTCAGAGACAAAATACCGGCTTACGATCAGGAGGGTATCTTGTGGAACCTTCTTATGACAGAGACCTCCGGTCTGAATCTGCAATACGATGATAATTGCTTAAGTCTTGCCGTATTCCATGACCAGGAACATAAAGAAAGCGACCCTGACGTGGAGATTCAGATTTCCGTAAAAGGAAGCTATGAGGATACGGAGCACGTAACATTTAAAATGGTTCCTGAGGTAGAAATCGCATCTGCGATCTATAAAGGCAGCTATGAACACATTACAGATGCCAACCATTCTGTGGCCAGCTGGGTCAATGACAATGGGTACGAATTTAATGGGTCCCTGTTCTGCATTTATCATGTGAGCCCAGCCCAGACGAAGAATCCGGAGGAGCTTGTGACAGAGGTCTGTTATCCGGTTCGTTTAAAGGCGCAATAAAAATAAGGAAAACGGCGGTTTTGAAATGATTTCAAAACTGCCGTTTTTATCGTGATTTTATAAAAACAAGTAAATCCAGGATTCTCATTTTGTCCATTCCATGACAAGCTCTGTTTCACCAGTATGTTCATCTGTCTGTTCTTTTACCTGATGAAAGCCTTCTCTGACATAAAATTTCACGGCTCCTGTGTTATTTTTATACACCTGCAGGGACAATTCTGACCGGATTTCCTTCGCATGATTTAACAGTGCCTTACCAATCCCCTGGGACTGACAGCTAGAATCAATAAAAATGCCTGCGATGTAATTTTCCATAAGCCCAATAAAGCCTTGAATTGCGTTATTATTTTCGTATACAAAAATATCGGCTTCCGGCAGCATGCGTTTCACTTCTTCAAAATTACCCTGCCAGTAGCTGGCTGGAATGAAGTCGTGTGCGTTTGTGTTGGTGTCTAACCAGATCTTCATGACCACATCAAGATCATTGGCGGTAAACTCTCTAATCATGTTATTCTCCATTTCGTTTATACTATAAGTCAGACCATGCTTTCTTAGGAAGGATCATCTGACTTATTCTATTATATCAACAATCCCCATTTGGTACAAGGTCCCATTGGAATCTCTGATTTTTCCATTGACAGAAGTAGAATTTTGTCATATGATAGCTATAGACAGACAGTCGGTCTATAAAAGGAGATGCTAAAATGAAAATAATAAAAAATCCGGAAGAACGTAAAAATGAAATATTAGATGCAGCAGATCACTTATTTACCCAGAAAGGCTTTGATGGTACCAGTACCAATGATATTTTAGAAGCCGTTGGCATTGCACGGGGAACCTTATACTATCATTTTAAATCCAAGGAAGACATTATGGATGCCCTGATAGAACGGTACAGTGGAGGCATTTTAACCAGAGCAGAGGAGATTGCTAAAAATAAAAGCATTCCTGTTTATGAACGGATCGTAAGTACGGTTCTGGCACTTAATATGAACCACGGAAGCGGAAGGGAAATCATTGAGCAGATTCATAAGCCACAGAATGCACTGATGCATTTTAAGGCCCAGAAAGCTGTCTTAAATGGAGTGACCCCTATCCTGGCTGGAATTATCAGAGAAGGAGTGGAGCAGGGATTATGCACCACGCCATATCCCTATGAAGCCATGGAGATGCTGGTAGTCTATGCAAATACCGTATTCGACGGAGATATGATAGAGCTGACCGATGAGGAAAGGCTGAGCCGTGCCAAAGCTTTTATTTTTCACACAGAGCGTCTCCTTGGCGTGGAAACAGGAACCCTCACATTTGCTAAGCAAATATTTGAAAAGGATGATGAAGATGAATCATAAAGACAATGCATTTCAGAAATTTCTTCTCCTCTGGCTGGGAGACTTAATTTCTTCCATTGGAGGAGGTCTTACAGCCTTTGGCCTTGGAGTTTACGTGTATCAAAAGACTGGCATGGCTTCCCACGTTGCCATGGTGACACTTTTATCCTTTCTTCCCACTCTGCTTCTCAGTGCTCCGGCAGGGGTATTGGCAGACCGGTATGACCGCAGACTAATTATGATATTAGGCGACGGACTTTCTGCCTTTGGTCCTTTGTTCATCCTGTTTTGTTTCTTATACAAGGATGTACAGATGTGGCAGATATATGTGGGAGTTACGATTAGCTCCGTATTTTTCTCCTTACTGGAGCCGGCTTACCGTGCCACGGTCACCGATATGCTTTCAGGGGACCAGTATACAAAAGCCAGCGGTCTTGTCCAGGCAGCCGGATCGGCGAAATATTTGATTTCACCCGTGATTGCCGGCTTTTTGCTGAGACACTTTGATATCAGTCTCTTGCTTATTATTGATGTGAGTACATTTTTTGTTACTCTGGCAACCACACTGGTGGTTCGAAAGGGATTGGCAACAAAGGAAAGGGAGAAAGACAATGCATTTCTTTCGGATTTTAAGGAAGGAATCCGAGCCCTTTCTAAGAATAAAGGAGTCATGACACTGGTATGGATGGGTACGTTTATCACCTTGTGCTTAGGCTATATCCAGACGCTTGCATCTCCCATGATCTTAAGTTTTTCAGACAGCACCACTCTTGGTCTGGTACAGACCTTAATGGCATCGGGAATGCTCATTACCAGCATCCTTTTAGGAATCATACCCATTAAAAAAGGTTATGTTAAAGTATTATGTATTTCATTGTTTGGCTCTGGGGTGTTCATGGCACTCTTTGGTATGAAGGAGAACTTAACCTTTATAACCATATCAGGAATATTATTCTTTGCCATGCTCCCTCTTGCCAATATGAGTATAGATTATCTCCTTCGTACCAACATTGATAACGAGCTGCAAGGACGTGTCTGGGGGCTTGTGGGACTGATTTCCCAGCTGGGATATATCGCAGCCTATGCAACCTCAGGAGTATTGGCAGACTATGTGTTTACTCCCCTTCTCATAGAGGGCGGAGGGCTGTCTGGAAGCGTTGGAGAGATTCTTGGAACAGGAGAAGGCAGAGGCGCCGGATTTTTAATCGTCATAGCCGGCGGATTGCTGTGTATCGTTTCGATCGCTTTATACCGCATCAAAGCGGTCCAGAAGCTGGAAGGTGGAGGTGACCTATGTTTCGACGGATCATCCGCAACGACATTGTAAAGAGTCCTGCAGTATCATTCATTACCTTTGTTTTTATTGCCGCAGCAGCTGCCCTGGTTTCCCTGGCAGCACTGCTGATGGTTCATTTGACCGGGGCCATTGACGGGCTTATGGTTCAGGCAAAAACGCCTCATTTTCTTCAGATGAATTCCGAAAAGCCGGACCTTGCCCGTCTGGAGCAGTTTGCAGACAATGAGGAAAGCGTTACCGATTTTCAGGTCCTGGAATTTCTAAATGCAGAGGGATCAGAAATTGTAATAGGTGCCAATAACTTATCTGAAAGCGTCCAGGATAATGGTCTCTCCACTCAAAGTAAATCCTTTGATTTTCTTCTTTCCCTTGACGGAGAAATCCTTCACCCTAGAGATGGAGAACTTTTTGTTCCCATTGCTTATGGAAGAGATGGCACCGCACACCTTGGAGATAAGGCTGTTATTTTAGGAAAGCAGTTTATTGTGGCTGGCTTTCTTAAGGACTCCCAGATGAACTCCTTACTGGCTTCCTCCAAGCGTTTCCTTATTAGTGAGCATGATTATAATGAGATAAGGGACTTAGGCAGCCCCGAGTATCTCATTGAATTCAGACTAAAGGATCTAAAGGACCTGGGTGCCTTTGAATCTGCCTATATAAATGCCGGTCTGGAAGCCGATGGACCAACGGTGACCTATCCTTTATTTAAAATGATGAATGGTGTATCCGATGGCCTGATGATTGCAGTTATTCTTCTTATCAGCGCTTTGGTGGTCCTCATTGCCTTTTTATGCATTCGCTTTACCCTTCTTGAAAAAATGGAGGAAGAGGCCAGGGAAATTGGGGTCATGAAAGCCATCGGAATGCGTACATCTGATTTGAAAAAGCTGTATCTAGGCAAATACGCAGTCATAGGTGGTGCCGGCTGTCTCCTTGGAGGCATGGTATCCTTATGCCTTTCAGGGGCAGCTCTTAAAAATATCCGTCAGACCATAGGAGAGGGAGGAAGTAAGCTCCTTGCCATAGGTCTGGGTGCCGCTGGAATGTTGGTGATTTATTGCTTCATACTGTTTTTTGTTAACCGTGTATTAAGACGCATGGGCAAGCAATCTGCCGCGCAGGCCATCCGCTTTGTAGGAGCAGGAGAGACAAAGGGAAAATCAAGCAGACTATCCTTAAGCAATCAAATGTTTTTCAGTACAAACGTGTTTCTTGGAATCAAAGAGGTTCTTTGTCGGAAAAAGCTTTATGCCACCATGCTCTTTGTAATAATACCTTCTGCATTTATCATACTGGTACCAATGAATTTGCACCATACCATTTCCTCCCCTGAATTTAGCACCTATATGGGGATTGGACGAAGTGATTTTCTCATAAGAATCCAAACTACACCAGGTGAAGAAGAAATGGGAAAGGAAATAATTCAGAGGTTAAAAGGGGATCCGGAGGTGGCTGAGTACGCAGTATTGACCACCAAACGATTCTATGCCAGATCTGCATCAGGCAGTGTGGAGCCGTTAAAAATTGAACTAGGCAGCCACACCACATTTCCCGTGCAATACGTAAAGGGGAAACCACCGGAAGCAGAAGGGGAGATTGCTCTTTCTGTCCTCAATGGAAGTGAATGGAACAAACAGGTGGGAGATACCATGGTGCTGGTGGAAGATGGCATGGAAAGGCAGTTGGTGGTTTGCGGTATTTATTCGGATATTACCAACGGCGGAAAAACAGCTAAGGCATCTTTTGATGGGGCTTGGAAAAAGCCGATGTGGACAACCATTGCCGTAAAAGCGGCGCCTTTGGTATCCGCTCATAAGAAAACAGTAGAGTACGGGGAGAGCTTTCCCTTTGCTAAGATTTCGGGCATCGACGGTTATATTTTGCAGACCTTTGGACCTACCATTCGTGCCGTAGGGAGAGCCGCTTCCATTGGAATGGTATCGGCACTTTTCATGATTCTTCTGGTTACCATGCTGATGATGAAGCTGCTTCTTGCAAAAGAGAAATATTCCATAGCGGTCATGAAATCATTGGGATATACCTTTAAGGATATTTCTATACAGTATATCACTCGTTTCCTGGTGATTCTTCTGCTGGGAGTCCTGCTTGGTACGGTTCTTTCCAATACGCTGGGAGAGGCCATGGCAGGTGCCTTAATTGCATCTTTTGGAGCCGCAGCCTTTCGATTTGTCATAGATCCTGTATCCGCTTATCTGATCATGCCGTTACTCATGGGAAGTACCGTATTGCTGGCGACTCTTCTTGGAACGTCAGGGATCAGGAGCATTCAAATATCCCAGCATATAAAGGAGTAAGAGATGAAAAAACTGATCACAGCGGAAGGAATTGTAAAAGTATATGACCAGGGCGGGGAACCTCAGACAGTACTTTCTGGCGTGTCTCTGGAGATAGGAGAAGGGGAATTTGCAGTAGTCATGGGTCCTTCTGGCTCGGGAAAATCCACTCTGCTTTATGTATTAAGCGGAATGGACCCTGCTGATGGCGGAACCATTGCCTTTGATGGCAGAGCGTTAGATGGCCTCTCGGAAGATGCGCTGGCGGATTTAAGGCGCAGTAAAATCGGCTTTGTCTTTCAACAGCCCACTTTGTTAAAAAATCTAAATATCCTTGATAACATTTTACTCCCGTCCTTAAGGGACCATAAAAAGGATTCCCAAAGGCTTAAAAAGAGAGCCAGAGAACTTATGGATGGAATGGGAATTGGGGAGCTTTCCCAGCGGGAAATCACCAAAGTATCCGGAGGCCAGCTCCAGCGGGCAGGAATTTGCCGGGCTCTTATGAGCCAACCAAGAATCATAATGGCAGATGAGCCGACCGGCGCCTTAAATTCCAAAACTGCTCATGAGATCATGGATATCTTTGCAGAAATCAACAGGGAGGGAACGGCCCTTTTACTGGTGACCCACGATCCCAAAGTAGCAGCCAGGGCAGGAAGAGTCTTATTTATGAGCGACGGACAGATCGTAAGTGAGTTAAGGTTCCAGAATAAGGACGAGATGGCCCAGGACAAGAATCTTCTTGAAGTAATGGAGAAAATGAAAGAACTTGGCATATAAAAAAGTTTGGGTTTGACAGCAAAAACATGATGTAGTATGATGCTTAAGAAGGGCAGTGCCCTTAAAAGGAGATCAGCATGAACTTTTATTTAACAGATAAACCTACAAGAATATTCAACTCTGTACAATCCATACCGGTGAAACATTGTGCAGAGTATAGCGTATAAATCAACGCCATAAGATTTCATCGGGAAACATAGCCATAGCAGGAATGAAAGTATCATTTTCGCTATAGCTTGTTTTCCGTGTGTCATTTTGCGTATGAAAAGGCTGAGGACAATGTTTTGTCCCCAGCCTTTTGCATTGATATCACCATTGGCCCATTCAGGCCAAAAGGCAGAAGGCAGATACCATTGTGTATCTTTGTCTTCTGCCTTTTTTCGTTTATGCGCAAGCCATAAGAGAAGAAAGGAAATGAATTAGCATGAGTTTATTAGAATTGGAAGGATTAACACATTCGTTTGGAGATAACCTGCTTTACAAAGAAGCAGAACTGACTTTAAATAAGGGAGAGCATATCGGCATAGTAGGTCAGAATGGAACAGGAAAAAGTACACTCATTAAAATCTGTACGGACCAGGTGGTACCGGATGCAGGCCGGGCTTATTGGCAACCGGATATATCCGTAGGGTATCTGGATCAGTATGCAGAAATTTTAAAAGAGGTAACTATCATTGACTTTTTAAAGTCTGCCTTTAAGGAACTTTACGAAATGGAGGAAGAAACACTCCGGCTCTATGAAAAAGGAGCTAAGGGAAGCCTGGATGCCTTAAGTGTGGCAGCCCGGTATCAGGAAGAGCTTGAGAGAAAGGGGTTTTACTCTATTGATACCAATATCCAGCAGGTAGCCAATGGACTGGGGCTGACTGCAGTGGGACTGGAACGTTCCATTCATCAATTAAGCGGAGGTCAAAGGGCAAAAGTGATTCTTGCAAAGCTGCTTTTAGAAAAGCCGGATGTTCTCCTTTTAGATGAGCCTACCAACTTCCTTGACAAAGAGCATATCGGCTGGTTATCGGATTATTTGTCTTCCCTGGAAAACGCCTTTCTGGTGGTATCCCATGATTATGGGTTTCTGGAAAGAATCGCCAACCGAATCTGCGATATTGATAATCTGAAAATAACCAAATATTACGGCACGTACTCCGAGTTCTTGAAGAAAAAATCACTTCTAAGAGAGGATTATATCAGGCAGTATTCCGCCCAGCAAAAAGAGATTAAAAAGACAGAAGAATTTATCCGTAAAAACATTGCCGGAAGAAAATCAAAGATGGCAAGGGGGCGTCAAAAGCAGCTTGACCGCATGGATAGGATGGAGGCATTGCATCAAAAAGAGAGAAAGCCATATTTTTGCTTTCCAGAGCTTCCTGTTACCAATGGAGAGCATCTGACTGTGAAAAATCTGGCAGTGGGATATGATACTCCTGTTCTGGAAGGCATTCATTTTAGCTTAAAAGGAGGCCAGAAAGCAGTCATTACGGGCTTTAATGGGATCGGTAAATCCACACTATTAAAGACCTTGATGGGCCAGCTTTCACCTCTTGATGGCTGTTACCGATTTTCAGATCAGGTGAAGGTGTGTTATTTTGAACAGGATTTAAGATGGGAAAATGGTAGGAAAACGCCGATGGAAGTAGTTTCGGATAAAAATCCAGCCCTGACCATAAAGGAAGTAAGAGAGCATCTTGCCCGAAACGGAATATCCAGTAAACATGCCATGCAGCCCATAGGAACCTTAAGCGGAGGAGAACAGACAAAGGTTAAACTATGCTTACTCCAGTTTGAACCGTGCAACTTTTTAATCCTCGATGAGCCTACCAATCATCTGGATGCTCAGGCAAAGGATTCACTGAAGTCAGCCTTAATTGATTTTTCCGGCACGGTTTTACTTGTTTCTCATGAACAGGCATTTTACTGCGACTGGATTGACCAGGTGATAAAAATAGAGAAATAACAAAATAAAAAGGGGTATTGTAACATGAATGTTTTACACAAGAGAAATCTTATCTTGTTGACATTTTTCATGTTGCAATACCCATACATATAACGTAGTCAAATAAAATTAAAAAAAGAGAAAATAGCGAGGGGTTCTTTTTTGATACTCTGCATATTCATCACCGAAAATCCGCGGTAAGTAAACCTCTTCCTCTAAAATCTGCAAATGCATAAACAGGACGCCTGCAAGGGCTAAGACAAAGATGAGTACTCCTGGCATAGCCAGAGCAGAGCCAATATAGAGCAGGTCGAATCCCACAAACGCCGGATTCCGGCTGATGCTGTAAATTCCTCTTGTAACCATGGCTGTTTTCTGGCTTTCGTCGATTCCGGCCCGCCAGCTGTCCCTCATGGTAGTAATGGCAAGAATAAAGAAAAGGACTCCAATGAAAGCCAGGACAATGCCCAGCCAGCGAAGCGATGCGGGCAGTTTCAGTGGAAGTAAATATCTCTCAAGAAATAAGCTGGCATATTGGAATATTGCCATACCGTAAGTAATAAGGAGCAGGCCGGTTTCTATCATAGCTGTTTTCCTTGGCTTCTGTCCCTTTGCCAGACGGTTTGTAACGATTCCTCTTTTTTTTAGAAGAATCTGCTTTGCAAAGTATGCAATGTAAAACGTGGTAATCAGTATAAATAATAAAGGTTTCATTATCATTTTTCACATCCTGATATTGTATTTTGGATTATTATATCACAGAAGTAGAGAATGTACGAATTAAAATTGATGGAAGAGAAGTAATCATTTACAGAATCGTAAATCATTGATAGAGATAATAGGAGGAAATTATGTATCAAAGAATGAAACAGATGTTTGAACAACCAGCCCTATATAAGAAGTCAGAAGCAGCATTTTGGAATGAGGAACATATTTCCAAACAAATGTTACATGCACATCTGGATCCCAATTTTGAAGGTGCCAGCAGAAAAGCAGACTTTATTGAGAAATCAGCTCAATGGATAGGGAAACGGCTGCCTCCTGACAAGTATCATAAGCTTTTGGACCTTGGCTGCGGCCCTGGATTATATACGGAACGGTTTGCTAAGATGGGCTATCAGGTTACTGGGATTGATGTTTCAGAGAGGTCCATTGAGTATGCAAAGAAAGCGGCCAAACAGCAGGAGCTGGACATAACATATCATTGCCAGAATTATTTAAACATGGATTTGAATAAGACGTTTGATGTTTCCACCATGATTTATTGCGATTATGGCGCATTGTCAACCGAAGACAGAAAGACTTTAAGAACTTATGTGTACCAGCATTTGATTGAAGGGGGAAGTTTTTTATTTGATGTGTTTTCTATGGAATTCTTCCATCAATTCAAAGAGGAAAAATCGTGGGAGATCTGTCCAGAGGGTGGATTTTGGAGTGGGAGTGAATACATGATGTTTCAAGGAACGTATAAGTATGAGGAGCATGTGACATTAGAACAATATATTCTGATGACAGATGATAGCATAACACCCCACTATCTGTGGAACACCTGTTTTACAAAAGAATCCTTGATTCAGGAAGTGAAAGAGACAGGATTTAAGGTGATTGAAATCTTTGGAGATGTTGCAGGCGGATTGTATCAGAAGGATAAGAAAACCATGGCTATTTTGTTAGAAAAGTAAGGGATATGAAGAAACGATATACTAACTGGATACAAGATCTCAGAAGTAAGTTATAATAGAATGGTAATCAATCATAAAGACAGCTAGGGTGAAAAATTATGGGAATTAGCAGCTATAATGAATTAATCACATATTTAGATAATATCGCAAATGATGAGAGTCATACCTATAATAACGGCGAAACGTATAAGTTTTTATCAAACTTAGAATAACTGAAATCGAATAAATAAATCTTGACTTTTGCTCCCAGATTGCTTGTAATAACATTAGAACACGGAGATGGTTACTGCCGAATGAGGCAGGCAAATGAATTGGGACATTGGGAAGGAGCAACCTATGAATGTAAAGAAAGAATTGGAGCAGGTGACCGGTGGGGGAGAGGGCTTTTATTTTAACAATATTGACCTCGACCCACAGAAGATTCAGGCAGTTATGATTAATGAAGTTGTACCATCTGATTCCAGGCAGGATTTTTATGGACAAGCAGATGCCGATTATCTGAAAACAACGATTCCCCTATTTCAAAAAGCAGGGGCAAAGATCACTACCATTGATGACATCCTGCAGATGGGGATTTACATTACCAATGCTGTTAAAACTCCAAAATCCCAATACACCATAGAAAAGAATGTGATAGAAGACCATCTTCCATATTTAGAGAGGGAGCTTGCTTTGTTTCCTAATCTTAAGGTAATTATGCTTATGGGAGATGTTGCAAAAAAAGCCTTCAATATGATTGCAAAAAAAGCTACGAAGAAACACGTGATACCTTCTACCGCCACTTATAAACTAAGAAGCAGTGAATTCTATTATGGGAGCATACGGGTCATTCCCTCCTATATCATGACAGGGGGAAATCTTTTGATTGAAAAGTCAAAGCTTCAGATGACCACGGAAGATATTGAAACAATGCTTACTATCTTAAATACAGAATCAGAATGAAGTTGCTGCAGAGATGTTTGATTTACATGCCGGAAAGATGAGAGAAAGGGCTGGAATGGCGTGGGTGGTATGATCACTTCCGGAATCACTGAGCTGCTCCGTCAATCAAAGCTTCGTAATGCAGTGGTGACCAGAGCGTTCTTTGGACTATGTATTGCTGGTCAAAAACGTTAAGAAAGTGTATAAGATGCTTAAATAACCCTGTTTTTATTAATTCCAGTGATATATTGCCGATATGAAATAGTAGAGGAATTATTTATCATTTCGCAGGATAACCCAGGAAAGGGAGTGATAATATATGTCGAATTTTAATATCAGCAAAATGTCTGGAATTTCATACCAATCCTTCTCACAATCATCAAAAGTCAGTAGTCCAGATTGGGAGAAGATACCCCATAAAGGAATGGAACGACCATCAGAAGCGGAATTTGATGGTAAGATTGATGCTCTGGCAAAGGAACTGGCAAAGGCACGTTATCATGATAACAAAAGCCAATATGAGAGTTTGAGCGCAGCAGGAGATAAGTTAAGAGCGCAATATATCTCTCTCGTGTCACCAGACCGGAAGACCATGGCAAAGGAGGCTTCTGAGGTAATGAAGCAGTCCCGTTCCAATACTGGAAATAAGGAGACTGATAAACCCCTGAATCTCATTGATTACTTAAATAAGAAGGACGGGATAGGGGAATATGGTGAGAATGGCCGTAGCTCCAAAGCTTCTAAATCCGGTACCACAGTGGTGTTTACGGGAAATGATCTACAGCCGGATACTTTTGAGATAAAGGGCAGCAAAGCAGGGCAGACGGTTATGGGATATGCCTCTGGTAATTGGTATCATGTAAATACCCCCCAGGAACAAAGCATGCAAAAATCCTTTCTTTCCAAACTGAATAAAGCGGAAGAACGGTATTACAGACAATATATAAACGGTGACTCCTTAAGTCAAGGACAGGAGATGGAACCTTCCACAGAACTTAAAAACAGAGTGGATTATCTCGCATAAAATATAACAACAAAAAGCAGGGGCTTGTCTCAAAACAAGCCCCTGCTTTTTGTTGCATTCAGCAAGTTGTCATCTGCTTCGCTTCATTATTTCATGTTATGGTAACTGAATTAATAGCTGTATGTGACGCGGACGATTGTCCCCCTGATGGTAAAACCATCCATACCGGTATAGTTGCTTAATACACGGCCCTGAATCTGAATCTGATAAGTACTGTCAGCATTTAAACCATTTAATACTGGTGTATTACATGGATTTGAAGTGCTGGGCGCTGAAGTCACCCAGTAATTAAAGAATCCAGACCCTTGTCCGCCGCAGAATACCTGTACTTTTTCAATGGCTGTAAATTTTCCTTGAGAAATATTGCTTTTCGAGGGATTCCATGCCTGGACGTTGGTGATTTTCGCACCAGTGGGAATACCATTGAACTTAAAGGTAGGGCTTGTGCCTACAATAGTTCCTGTTGCATTGTTAAAAAGCCTTGCTTCCACTGTACCAACGGTAGCATCTTTGCTTGCAGTAGCAGCTCTGGCAGCTGAAAGTGTTTCTGTACCAACCAAGTCTGACAGATTAAAATCCGTATATCCAATGCGGGTTCCAGAGCTCGCGGTGTTATCGGCAGCCCACGTGGATGCTGCAAAACTTAGGGTAATAACCATACTTAAAAACAGGGTAGATAGCTTTTTCATTTAAATCCTCCTTCTTATGCAGTATGACAACTTGCTCTTTATAAAAATAATTTCTTACAACCGAGACTCATAAGATGATGGATTATAATCTTAGTATAAAGAGTGGTGAAGCAATTATCAAGTTTTTAACGAATTATTCCAATAAGGAATAACTTTATAAATTCTTCAAAATTATTGGTTATCCTATCTATATCAATCAATAGAAAGGACTGATATCAAATGGATACGATTTTGAAAACTAAAAATCTTTGTAAAAAATTTAATGATCAAATAGCAGTCAACCAAGTATCCCTGAGCATACAAAAAAACTCTATTTATGGTCTGCTGGGACCCAATGGTGCTGGGAAATCTACAACTTTAAAAATGATAACCGGCATTATGAGGCCGACCTCAGGCACCATTGAATTTAATGGAAGGGAATGGACCAGAGAACATTTAAACGACATAGGTGCTTTGATTGAAATGCCGCCGCTTTATGAAAATCTCACTGCATATGAAAATTTAAAGGTCAAAACTACCTTGCTTGGCTGCAGTGATAAAAGAATAGAGGAGGTGCTTCAGATTGTTGGCCTGACCCATACAGGAAAGAAAAGAGCAGGTCAGTTTTCCCTTGGCATGAAGCAGCGGCTTGGAATTGCAAATGCCTTAATCAGCCAGCCAAAGCTCCTTATTCTTGACGAACCTACCAATGGTCTGGATCCTATCGGAATAGAAGAAATGCGAACGTTAATCCAATCGTTTCCTGCAAAGGGAATTACGGTGATTCTATCAAGCCATAATCTATCAGAGGTACAGCAAATTGTTGATCATATTGGGATTATTGTAGGTGGTGTCTTGGGGTATACCGGTAAAATAGATCCGAAAGAAGACTTAGAGAAGCTTTTTATGGAGGTAGTAAGAGAGAATCGAAAGGAGGAGGGAACAAATGGTTAATATGATAAAGGCGGAGCATCTTAAGCTGAAACACACATTTGGATTATTTCTTCCAATCATCGCCCCATTCATGGTTATGTTTCTTGCACTATTCTTTACAGGTGGCTTTGATCGGGCGTTTCAGGCAGGGGCATGGAATTGGTGGTATACATTATTTCTTCCTGGAATGCTATCCATTGTAAGTTATCTTTGCATTAAAAAAGATAAAAAAATGAAATATCATCATATCTTGTTGCTGCCTTTCGCTCTGGAGAAAAGCTGGCTGGGGAAAGTTGGATATTGTATACTTGTCCTTCTGTTCTCAAATTTTATGATGTTCATTGGAACCTATGTAGGAGGAGCTATATCTGGTACCAATATTTCACTTTGGCCTGGGAGTGTCGCTGCGTTATTGTTAACCCTTTCCTACATGTGGGAAATTCCCTTGTTCCTGTTTTTAAGTGCGAGGTTTGGAATGTTTGCCAGCATATTTACCAGCATGGTGCTGTCTATTTTTGGCACCGTCACACTGCCAAGCAGCAGCTATTGGTGGGTATATCCACCTTGTATTCCCATTCGCCTCATGTGTCCAGTATTAGGAATTTTTCCAAATGGAATTCCGATGCCAGTTGATAACCAACTTTATAATACAAATGTAATAATTCCCGGAATATGTCTGTCTTTGATATGGTTTCTTGGAATAACACTCTGTACAACGTTTTGGTTTAAGAAAAAGAGGGAAGCATAATGATTGCATTTTATAGATGTCTAAAGTCTGAGTTCCTAAAGGTCAGGCACATGTATTTTTGGCTTTGGCATATTGTAATTCCGATATTGATTTCGGGAGTATTTCTTGCATATAGTGCATCTGTCCCAAGAAATGCTTATGGCATGGTGGAAGCTTACGTTCAGGTTTTGGGAATTGGTTTTCCTTTTCTCATTGCATTATTTAGTGTCATGGTTTCTGAGCAGGAGATGTCGGCGGGACATTATCAGATTCTCCTTTGTTCTCCAAAAAGATTGCCAGCATTTTTAAGTAAATTAATGTTTCTGTTTTTAGCAGGAGTATTGGCTGTCTTCTTTGCATGTTTGCTTTTTGGTGCAGGTTACACCTTTCTTTTGCAGCGATCTCCAGTCAGTATTTTGTTCTACGGAAAGGCATCATTGATACTACTGGCAAGTAGCTTCCATTTATATATTTGGCATTTGTTTTTGTCCTTACGCTTTAACAAAGGCTTATCCATTGGAGTAGGGATTACAGAAAGCCTGATTTCTGCTCTGTTTCTTACTGGGATGGGAGAAGGGAGATGGCAATATACTCCTTGCTCATGGGCTTCTAGATTCGTCACCTATGCACTGGCAAAAGAGAAAGGCTCAATATTCGATGGGCCTGATGTTTCACTTGCAATCAGCCTTTGCATTTTTACTACAATTGCAGCTTTCCTTTTATACTGTGTCTGGTCATGCAGATGGGAGGGAGGAAATACCAGTGATTAACTTTACTTGGAAATAGAGAACGGTTATAATTTCTGCAGAAAGGAAGTGATAAGTATGGGAAATATCCTGGCAGTTGATGACGAGGAAGCAATTCTTGTTATGATACAAAAAATCTTAACGAGAGACGGACATATGGTAACAACTATTTCAGAACCAGCTGACGTTAAGCAGCTCAATCTTTGCGGGTTTGATTTGATTTTATTGGACGTGATGATGCCGGGGGTGGATGGTTATACCCTCTGCAAGGAAATACGTTCCTATGTGGACTGTCCCATCTTATTTCTAACTGCAAAAGCAGAAGAAAGTAGTTTAGTAAGTGGTCTGGAAGCAGGTGCAGATGATTATATCTTAAAGCCTTTTGGGAAATTAGAGCTGCGTGCAAGGGTATCGGCTCATTTAAGGCGGGACCGAAGAGAACATACTTCAAGACTTACATTTTCCAATTCTTACTTTAATCTATCAGGGAAACAGCTTATCGTTGGCGAGGTAACGGTTCCTTTAACAAAGGGGGAATATCAGATATGTGAATTTCTGGCTCGCAGCCCAGGCCAGGTATTTTCCAGAGAGCAGATTTATGAAAAGGTATTTGGATATGATGGGGAAAGCAATGACAGTACGATTTCAACTCATAT
Organism: Lacrimispora xylanolytica; assembly: GCF_026723765.1. Taxonomy (NCBI): domain Bacteria; kingdom Bacillati; phylum Bacillota; class Clostridia; order Lachnospirales; family Lachnospiraceae; genus Lacrimispora; species Lacrimispora xylanolytica. The sequence goes on along the minus strand of NZ_CP113524.1, from coordinate 3,408,094 downwards.
TAAAAATATTCGGTTAAAATTAGAGAGCCTGAATTATGCACCGGTGAAAACGGTATGGGGGATTGGATATAAATGGGAAGAGTAAGGAAAGAAAGAGAAATTCCGTTAAGCCTGTTTTATTTAAAATATTTTCTGTATTTATTTTTTGGTGTGATCGCAATCTGCATTGTGCTATTCTTGATTTTTAGCAGTTTAGATAGTTTTGGTCTCATCTATTATGCTAACTATGCAGAAAAACAGGCAAATGCTTCCTTTGATAAGATACGTACGGCAGATAAAGTAAGCGAAGATATGATTCCTGAATTAAACCAGTATATCATTTTTACCTTAGATGGGCGTGTTAAATATGGAAATATTGAGGCTGGAGAAACGGATAGAGCTTGGGAGGCAGTACAGGGGAGCACGTCAGATATAAAGGGGAATTATTACAAAGTCATTCCACGGGATCAGGAATATTGCGTGCTAAGATATAAAATCATTCCCCAATATCAATCAGAAACCTTGAGAAGATACCTTCCCCCCCCGGAAGCTCTCTTTGGAGTGACTCTAATTGCATGTATTTTTTCCCTTGTAATAACAACAGCACTCCGTTTTGGGCATGTACTCAGGAAAAAGCTAAATACCCTAATCTCAGCCGCAGATCACATACAGCATGAAGACCTGGATTATATTCCGGAAAAAGGCAATATCAAAGAAATAAACAAGGTCTTGTCATCCATGGATAATATGCGTCATGCCTTAAAGCTTTCTCTGGAAAGTCAATGGAATATGGAGCAGTCAAGAAAAGAGCAGATATCCGCGCTGGCACATGACTTAAAAACACCCCTGACATTGATTAGGGGAAATGCAGAATTATTATACGAAACAAATCCTACGGACGAACAGTTGGATTGTATCAGTTACATTGAAGAGAGCTCTCTGCAAATACAAGAGTATGTGCAGATGTTAATGGAAATAAATAAGTCTGGTAATTTGGTATCTCCAAAGCTGCAAAAGGTTGACATAAATGCTTTTTTACAGGAGGTCCAAAAACAAGCAAAAGGATTATGTATGGGGAAGGATATTCAGTTAGTATGGGAAACCAACCATACAATCCCAAACATTACAATAGACCCAAACCTGTTAATGAGAGCATTAAGTAATGTTTTGGCAAACGCAACAGAATACACTCCTTCTGGTGGGAATATTACCTTTATGACTGAGGAGGAGAACGGTTACCTAAGATTTTCGATCCGGGATACAGGAACTGGCTTCTCTCCAGAAGCACTAAAATATGCTACGACTCAATTCTATATGGATGATCAAAGCCGCAATTCAAAATCTCATTATGGAATTGGACTTTATGTGGCGGACTCTGTGGCCATACAGCATGGTGGCCGGCTTATTCTGGAAAATAATAAGACGAAACAAGGGGCAATCGTTACCATAGAGATACCTGTGTAAATTCATATCAATATCGGTTCCCAATAAATACATCTATAGGAGTCACCTCCCTAGCATGAATCGTTGTGCATCAAGGGGTTAGGAGATTTCCTATAGATGTATGGAGTCGAACTAATAAATATTAGAATTCAATCCTGCGGACAGGAATCCAGATCTCGCTTTTATAATCGGTTCTGCTGGTATCAGGACTCTCATTCCATAATAATTCAGGTCCTCCGGTCATTTCATAACCGGATGCCGGGAACCACTCGGCATATATTTTAGACCAGGTTTCCTGTATGGCATCAGGAAATATACCAACCACGTTAAACACCGCCCAGGTTGAAGCAGCAATAGGAAGGATGTCGTATCCGCTTGATCCTGCTTTCGAAGCTGCTACGCCAATATATTGATCAAGCTGGGAGTCTTCTGTGGTCCGCTCCTCAAAATTGGCTGATACACTAAGAATACCTTTTGGCTCTACATCGCTTAAGCCTTTTAGCTCTGCGATTACTTGTGGAGTTAATTTCTCTACGATTGAGTCCATCTGTGGATTGATGCCTTTAAACTTCATCGTAATCCTTTTCTTAAATCCGACGATATAAAATTCATTCTTCTCTATGATACGGTAATTCATCTCTATTCCACCTCTTATTGTTAATTGAAATGTCATTGCGGGAAACACTTTCAGGCTGGTATTTTCTTTTTTTGCCTGAGATGGAGTAACACCATGCATTGCTAAGAAAGCCTTGCTAAAAGCTTCCGGTGATTCATATCCAAGCTGTAAAGCTAAATCAATGATTTTGATTGGTTTGGTCTGTAGCAGAATACCTGCGGTTGACAACCGTCTGCGGCGAATGTATTCTCCTAAGGGCATTCCTGCCAGAAAAGAAAACATTCTGCGAAAATGGTATTCCGAACAACCAGCTATGTGTGAAATCTGGCTTGGCTCAATATCACACATCAAGTTTTTTTCAATATAATCCATAGCTTCATTGAAATGAGCTAATATATTCATTTTTGATTCCTCCTTTAAAGCTATCCTACATGAGAACTCAATGCAAATCCTGTTATAGTTGTTGCGGTTAATCACAGGTTACAGAAAAGATAAAGCAATAAGACCAGCCTGTATTAGGACGTGAAATATGAATATTGTAATATTCAGTTAGTTCTACTGTAATATCAAAAATGTAATTTCTCAAGGCTTAATATGGATAGTTATAAAAAATTCAAGCATCAGATTGGCAGATAATCCATATCCTAAGGTATTAACTTAAGAAAAATATCTTCGTAGGAACGATTTTTCCAATTGACATAGAGCGAAAAGTAGAAAATTATGGTATAATATAAGAGGTTTATTTTGGACTATGCTATAAATAGTAAGAAAGGAATTTATTTATGAACATTGGTAGAGAAGTAGGAAATGTATTACACTTTAGCGAGCAATTAGACATACTGCATAAGCATATCAGCTTAAATGAATTGCCTGTAAAGAAACGGGATGCCTTTGACGAACAGTGTATTCTTTTAGAAGAATATTTAGGTGAGGATAATTATAAAAACGTCTATAAAAGAATGCGCACCTTAAATATATTGTCTGGAGTTATGGCGTTTCCTGTTTTGCTCCTTATCGTAGGTGTTATTGTTTACAGTAAGTTAAATGAAGAGGTTAATATCTTTGCTTTTATTTTAGAGAATACCTTCCTGTGGATTGGAGCAGGAGTTTTGCTTGCACTCATTCTTATTGTGTCACTGTTGTTTTACATAACAAAAAACAAGCTGTATAATAAGATTTATCCAGAATTGAAACATAAGCTTAATATTAAATAATCTAATTACATTGGTATGGCTGCACGATCTAACGATAGACAATCGCTGGAGACGTGCAGTTTTTTTGTGAATAGAGCCCATGGATTAGCAGTGAAACAGAGAAATTAGCTGGAGCCATTGCGTATAACTGAAACACCGTCATTTCGCAACAGCTCCTTATATAAGGTTTTTATGTATCAGATACTCATTGACACAACTTCTTAAATTCGTCAGCTACAAACTGTACCTGGGTTCCCACGATTACCTGCAGGCTGTTCTTACCAGGCCGGATCACTCCGGTTACGCCCGAAGATTTTATCATCATTTCATTTACCAGTGCCTGATCTCTAATTTCAAGCCTTAATCTTGTAATGCAGTTATCAATGCTGGTAACATTGTCCTTCCCCCCAAGACCTTCCAGAATGATGGCTGCAATCTGGGTATAATCATTATTGGATAGAGTGATTTTTGCTTCATCTGCATCGTCATCCTCTCGTCCTGGAGTCTTGAAGTTAAACTTTTTAATCGCAAAACGGAATATAGAATAATAAATTGCTGAATAAGCAAGACCCAGCGGAATGATGTAAAGCGGATTCATAGCCATCGGAGCTTTAAAACTTAAGATCCAGTCAACAAAACCAGCGCTAAAGTTAAATCCTGTACGCACCGGAAGCAAGGAACAGATTGCCAAAGAAATACCGGTAAGGATGGCATGAATCAAATATAAACCTGGTGCAAGAAACATAAATGCGAATTCCAATGGCTCTGTTACTCCCGTAAAGAAGGAACATACGGCGGCTGCCAATAATAAACCATAGACATTTTTCTTCTTTCCAGGCTTAGCCGTATGGTACATAGCAAGAGCTGCCGCCGGAAGACCAAACATCATAACCGGGAAGAAGCCTGTCATATACTGACCGGTCTGGCCCAGGGTGCCGGTTCCTGCCCAGAAGTTTCCAAGATCATTTACGCCAGCAACATCAAACCAGAATACAGAATTCAGAGCATGGTGAAGTCCTACCGGAATCAGAATACGGTTTAAGAAACCATAGATACCGGCTCCTACAGCTCCCATACCTAAAATACCTTTACCAAATGTAACAAGTCCTGTATATACAACGGGCCATACAAAAAACAGTACCAGACAAGCGACCAGTGAGACCAGTGCTGTTACAATAGAAACCGAACGCTTTCCGCTAAAGAATGCCAGAGCATCAGGAAGCTTCGTATTTTTGAACTTGTTGTAACAGGTGGAACCGATGATTCCTGATACAATGCCAATAAACTGGTTGCTGATATGTCCAAAGGCAGCATTTACCTCTTTAACATCAATGCCCTTTAACATGGCAACAACTCCTGGAGATAAAATCGTCTGAATCATCAGCCAGGAAACGATGGCTGCCAAAGCCGAAGTACCCTCGTGATCATCTGACATTCCCACTCCAACACCAATAGCAAATAAGACGGCCATGTTATCAATAATGGCTCCCCCCGCCTTAATCAGAAAAGCGGCAATGGCACTATTGGCTCCCCAGCCCGTGGGATCAATCCAATATCCAATCCCCATTAAGATGCCTGCTGCAGGCAGACACGCCACCGGAAGCATTAACGATTTCCCCAGTTTCTGTAAATACTTCATAAAGTAACTCCCTTCCTCTGTCCTCCCGGACATTTTTTATCCACTCCTGCATGAATGCAGGTTTAGATTTCACCCCATAAAAACCTTTTCATTCAACAAATTCTCCTCTGTCTATAAATCAATGATCGGTTCCAGCTCATTTACCTGCCTCCCACTATGGCATACCATATCGGGATAGCACGAAGGATTGCAGACAATAACAGGCGTTATCAAATCATAACCAGCCTCTTTGATTGCCTTTCTGTCAAACTCCAGGAGAAGATCTCCTTGTTTCACATGGTCCCCCTGATTTTTAAAAGAAGTATAATAGCTTCCTTTTAGACGAACCGTATCTAATCCCACATGGATAATTACTTCTGTGCCATGTTCTGATGTAACGCTGACTGCATGTTTTGTCTCAAACATAACTGAAACAACGCCGTCAAACGGTGCCACAATTCTTCCTCTTTCCGGAATGATAGCGACGCCTTTCCCCAGAATTTCCTGACTAAAGGCAGGGTCATTGACTTCGCTTAGAGGAACCACCTTTCCCTCCACAGGCGCCAATACCTTATCTCTTTCTTTTTCGTCGCCTATAAAGAGCTTTTTCCATGAATCAAACATACAAATTGTCCTCCTGTTAAACTCCTAATCTTTTGATGTGAATTGCCAGACATGCAATCTCCTCATCTGCTAACTGATAATGAAATGTTTCAAAGATATAATTCCTGACTTTAAGACTGCACTCATATTCAGCCGGGTACATCTGAGCGATTGCATGGCTAAATCTCTCATCCAAATAGTTGATAGGATCTTTGGTAACAATTCTCTGAGAGAGAAACCTCAGATGGCTGATAAACTGCTGATAATTAAGGGATGCCTCATTCAGTTCTCTGGAAAAATGCTCTTTCACAAGTTTCACCGCACCTCCGATTAAATTGGTGATCCCAATGGTATCCCGCATGGCACTATTGAGCTCCGCATTTACGATATGAAGAGCAATCGATCCCGCTTCATCCACTGGTAACTTGACTCCGACCTTCCGTTCAATTAAAGCGATTGCATATTCTCCAATCAGATATTCCTCTTTATAAAAGGTCTTTATTTCATGAATGAGAGGGTTGGAAAACTCAATGTTCTTTTTAAACCGATGGATAGCAAAATTAATGTGATCCGTCAGTGTAATGTAAATATTTTGATTCAGGCTTCTGTTTAAAACACTTTTTGCATAATTGATGATTTCGGTAGACACCTGAAGATGCTCCAGTGGTAAATTTACAAGAAGTTCCTTAAATTTATCCATACTGTTCTGGTTGTCTAGGTGATACACCTTGCTAACCTTATCTTCCGCAATGGCTTTCCCAGGTTTTGTACCGAATCCAATTCCCTTGCCAATGACAATTACTTCTTTTCCATCAATATCCAGTGCGCTTACAATGTTATTGTTAATAATCTTATCAATTTTCATAAACCCCACCTGTGAATAAAAAAAACCAATCTTAATTTAGAAAATAGAATTCTGTTTTCTAAATTAAAATTGGTTTTGCCTGCTTGTCAGTAACAACCCATTACAATATTAACTTTTTTTTAGCATATCAGCTCTTTTGTAAAAAGTCAACAATTTAATTGTGCATAAACGGAATTATTCATACTCATTGCACATATTATGCCTGGAAACTTCAATGTTTGATCCATTTTATTAACGTTGTCATTAAAATATACTGCTTTTATTAAATTAGTTAAAATTAAATTTTGAACGTATAGCTGCAAATGTGCTTAACAAATAAAAAAAGCCCAAAGTCTTGTAAAATCAAGATATTAGGTGACAATTATGTCTGTAACGGCAGCATTAAAACTTACGAGCCCTCGCAGATAACCTTTTTTATTAAAGCTCCCTTTATAGTCTGACCAATAGCCTTAAAACGATTCGCCAAAGCGCATACTGTACTTTGGCGAATCATTAGCCTTGTGATATACGAACGAATGCAGTATAATTTATTGTTATAGTATAAAGAGAGAGGAATGTATAAACAATGGTATCAACAATTTCTTTATCGTGCATGGCATGAGCTTTTGCACGTTAAAATAAATGAAATTACGGAGAATAATCATGAGCTTTCATTTGATCGATTTAAGTAATTGGCCACGTAAAGAATATTATAATCATTATATGCACGGGTTACGTTGCACTTATAGTTTAACCGCTAATATTGATATAACCGGTTTGAGAACTGCATTAAAACGTATGGACAAAAAAATATATCCGGCGCAGATCTATATGCTTACAACAATTGTGAATCAGTATCAGGAGTTTCGTATGAATGTTGATGCTGATGGTAATTTAGGGGTTTGGGATGAGCTCAATCCGAGCTACACCATTTTCAATAAAGAAAAAGAAACATTTTCAAGCATATGGACGATGTATAGCACTTCTTTTATTACATTTTATGAACACTGTATCTCTGATATGGTCTGTTATTCAAGTGCCACGAATCTAATGCCGAAACCTGATGGACCACTTAATACTTTCAATATATCATGCTTGCCCTGGACGAGTTTTACGGGATTTAACTTAAATGTATACTCAGATGGCTGCTATCTGCCCCCTATTTTTACGATTGGCAAGTTTATCGAGCAGGATAAAAGGATTTTGATACCATTAGCAGTACAAGTACATCATTCCGTATGTGATGGATTTCATGTAGGGCGATTTATCAATGCGCTGCAAGAATTGGCAGACAATTATAACGATTGGCTCTATAAGTAATTTTCAAAGATTATCTTAACACCCCCGCGTGAACCTATGGTTTGCGTGGGGGTGTTGTTCGTGGATATGCTATTTACTAAATTCGACTACAGTCATTGCATAGAAATAAAAATAGTGATAATATATAGTTAACCTACTCATATATTAACTGTATCATATAAAAACGAGGGAAAAATATGTATGATCACTACATCAAGGTATCAGGTGCAAGGGAGCGAAATTTAAAAAATATAAATGTTCTGATACCCAAAAAAGAAATTACGGTTTTTACAGGTGTTTCCGGGTCGGGAAAATCATCTTTGGTCTTTGATACAATAGCGGCAGAATCGCAAAGACAACTGAATGAGACCTACACCAGTTTTATCCGTCACCGCTTGCCACATTACGGAAAGCCTGATGTGGATACCATTGAAAATTTGTCTGTTGCCTTTATCATCAATCAAAAAAGATTAGGCGGTAATTCCCGGTCAACGGTTGGGACAATTACCGATATTTATTCTGTATTACGTTTATTGTTTTCCAGAATTGGAGAGCCATTTGTCGGTTATTCCGATGTTTTTTCCTTTAACAATCCGTCCGGAATGTGTGAACATTGCGAGGGCTTGGGGAAAATTGAAACCATTGATCTGGAAAGACTGTTGGATAAGAATAAATCCTTAAATCAGGGAGCTATCCGTTTTCCAACCTTTGAACCTGGCGGTTGGCGATTGACCCGTTATATTCATTCAGGCTTTTTTGATAACGATAAAAAATTGAAAGATTATTCGGCCGAGGAGCTGGAACTGTTACTTTACGCAGATGGAATCAAGATTAAGAATCCCACACCAGAATGGCATAAAACCTCATTATATGAGGGTCTGATTCTCCGCATTGAGCGGAGCTTTCTTAAAAAAGAAGATGGCGAAAAAGTCAGATACGGAAAAGAAATAGAATCATTTGTTGTAAAACAGGATTGCCCCCACTGTCACGGAACCCGTTTAAATGATAAGGTGCTGTCTTGTAAAGTAAACGGTAAAAATATCGGGGAGTGCGGGGAGATGCAGATGAATGAGCTTCTTGATTTTGTCCAGTCCGTTCATGCTCCCGTAGCCGCTACCATTGTTTCAGAGCTTGTGAATCGGATGAATCACATGGTATCCATAGGGCTTGGCTATTTAAGCTTAAGCAGAGAAACATCTACACTTTCAGGCGGGGAGTCTCAGAGAATTAAAATGGTTAGTCAGCTGGGCAGTAGTTTGACTGACCTCACTTACATCTTTGACGAACCGAGTATCGGGCTTCACCCTCATGACATAAGTAAAATGAATGAGCTTATGAGATTGCTGCGTGACAAAGGGAACACCGTTCTCATCGTAGAGCATGACCCAGACATGATAAAAATTGCAGACCATATTATTGATATGGGACCAGGTGCTGGAACCCGCGGTGGGGAAGTTGTATATCAGGGAAATTTAGATGGACTAAAGACTTCGGGCACTCTTACGGGGAAATACTTATCCCACATTCCCAAGCTAAAACCGGAAACTCGTACCCCGAAAGGTTCCCTTTCCATTCAAAATGCAGCCATGCATAATCTAAAGAATTTATCAGTTGAGATACCCAAAGGAGTAATGACTGTTGTAACCGGAGTTGCCGGTTCAGGAAAAAGTACGCTTATTCATGGAGTATTGCCACGGTTTTATCCAGAAACTGTTTTTATTGACCAGAAAGGAATACAAGCTTCAAAACGCTCCAACATTGCAACCTTTACAGGTATCTTTGATATGATCAGAAAATTATTTGCCAAGAGGAACGATGTAAGCCCCTCCCTATTTAGTTTCAATTCAAAGGGTGCCTGCCCTGCCTGTAAAGGTCTGGGAGTTACTTATACAGATTTGGCGTTTATGGACACAATTGTTACAGTATGCGAAGAATGTCACGGAAACCGTTATACGGACGAAGTGCTTGCCTATGAGCTAAGAGGAAAAAATATATCCGATGTTCTTAAGATGACGGTCACAGAAGCTCTTGAATTTTTTCAGGAAAAAGAAATCGTAACGGTTTTAAAACGACTATCAGACGTTGGTATCACGTATCTTTCTTTGGGACAACCATTAAGCACCCTTTCAGGTGGTGAATTACAGCGAATGAAACTTGCTTCCGAGCTTGAAAACGTTGGTCAGATTTATGTCTTAGACGAACCGTCAACAGGCCTTCATATGGCAGATATAAAACAACTAATAGGTGTAATGAATCGCCTTGTAGAACAAAATTCCACTCTTATTGTCATAGAACACAATTTGGATATTATTTGTGAAGCAGATTGGGTGATTGACATAGGCCCCTATGCAGGACAGAATGGTGGTAAGATTATGTTTACAGGATTACCTAAGGATCTGGTTCACTGTCCAGATTCTCTGACTGGAACGCATTTGAAAAAGTATATCAATGAAAATTAGGAGGTTGACTTAATGGCAAAAAAAGAATTAGAGGAAAGTTATGTTCCCTTTCAATGCATGATTGTATCAGATTCCAATCGGTTCAATGTGGAAGGTGTTTCAACGGCACAATACTATATACTGGATACACTGAATAAGCAAGGGCAAAAAACCACGAAAGAACTTGCTGAGATGAGAGGTATCTCACAGTCTGGCATTTCAAAATTAACAAAGCGTTTGCTGGAAAAGAATTATATTACTCAGGAAAGGCAGACCAGTGACCGCCGCTCTTACCATATTGTACTTACCAAAGAAGGAAAAGCTTTTTTAGACCGTGTTGAGGACTTTGGAAACGAAATCATGAACCTGATTGAAGAAGCATTAACAGAGGAAGAAGTACACGCCTTTTCCATGATGTGCAAAAGGATAACCAGCTTAAACGCAGAAAAGCAGAAAATGGAACCATAGCTGGAGGCTTTGCCTGCATCGGCAGTACCGTTTAAGAGACAGTGGATGGGTATATGGGCGTATGTATGTTTGATTTTGTGTGACAATGGAAAAGGGCAATCCAATCAGCCTTTAGATACGAGCCCAGCCGGTACGATTAGTTAACTCCACAGAAATAGGATAAGCCTGTAATCGAGTTTGATTACAGGCTTTGTCGATGACGGAAGCGGTGGGATTCGAACCCACGTGCCCTTGCGGACAACCGCATTTCGAGTGCGGCTCGTTATGACCACTTCGATACGCTTCCATATAATATAAATAAATTTCATTTTATTCTATAAAATCATTCCCATTTTACTTCTTAACATCATACCATAAAAATGCGAACGATACGATTATACACGATAATGTCGGGTTTGTGTAGTGTTTTTCGTGAAATAAATGCATTTTAACAGAATAAGGTTTTATACAATGGAAATAATAGGATTGAGATTAGAAAAAACTGCATAAATAATAAATAAAATCCAGAAAATTTTGTTAAATATGAATATAAAACCAAAGAAATTCATGGAAGAGGTGTAGGAGTGAGGAATATAAAGCACACATTTACTACCGTAGAAGAATTGGTTGCATTTGTGGTGAGAGCCGAGAAATGCAGCTATGAGGTAGATGTGATATGCAATCAATTAGTCATTGATGGAAAATCCCTGATGGGAGTCATGATTATAGGAATTGGGCGGCAGGTAGAAATCGTTTGCCATAACGAAACCGCATCTCCAGAGGAGCTGGTTGGGCGTGCTGCTTAATTCTTCTATGTAATAAGGTACGAAATCAGACTTGTATTTTTTACGATACAAGCCTGGTTTCTTTTTGTTTTTACCAGGCTTTTCCTTGCAAACCACATATAATAGAGTTATAATTTGAAACTGTTTATTTCAGATAAAGATTGATTATTAAAAACAGGAGGATATGAACATGCAGCCAGACGACCATTCGGTTAAAAATACCATTCATCGATTTCGCAGCTTTCGCTATGAATTAATACTGGAAGGAATCCTCGTAGGAGCGGTTTCTGGCGGGGTGGTGGTATTGTTTCGATATTTGCTGATCTATGCAGATAAACTGCTTCAATTCCTCTTAGCCTATGGAAAAGCTCATACCTTCATGATACCGCTCTGGTTTGCTTTCTTATTCTTTTCAGCCTTTATAGTTTCCCGCTTATTAAAATGGGAATCTTTCATATCCGGCAGCGGCATTCCCCAGGTGGAAGGGGAGATGATCGGGGCGCTTGATCCTTGTTGGTGGAAGGTCCTCATAGCAAAGCTGACAGGTGGGCTCTTAGCCATTGGCTGCGGCTTATCACTGGGAAGAGAGGGTCCCAGCATCCAGCTTGGAGCCATGTCTGCAAAAGGTGTGTCCCGTATGATAAGACGGGGAAAAACAGAAGAAAAGCTGTTGATTACCTGCGGGGCAAGTGCTGGTCTTTCCGCAGCGTTTAACGCACCAATTGCCGGAGTCCTGTTCTCTTTGGAAGAGGTACATAAGCATTTCTCACCGGAAATCCTTCTATCTACCATGGCTTCTTCTATCACGGCCGACTTTGTTTCCAGAAATGTGTTTGGATTAAAGCCAGTCTTTAACTTTCAGATTACCCGTATGATGCCCCTTGGAAGCTATGGTCACGTGATTTTATTGGGGGTGCTTCTTGGTGGCCTTGGAATCGTGTATAATACCTGTCTGGCTAAGACACAGGATGTGTTTCAGAAAATTCCTAAGCAGACAATACGGCTTTTGATTCCCTTTTTCTTAGCCGGAGTGTTTGGTTTTACCTATCCTTATGTATTGGGAGGAGGCCACCCTCTGGTAGAGAACCTGACCACGGATCAATTGGTCATAGGAGGACTCTGTCTCTTATTTATCCTTAAATTCAGTTTTTCCCTCATTAGCTTTGGCTCTGGTGCCCCAGGAGGGATATTCCTGCCTCTATTGGTCTTAGGGGCAATCATTGGCAGCATATATTATAAGACTGCCGAAGGGGTGACCGGCTCCTTAGACGGGCTTTTGGATAATTTCATCATCCTTGGAATGGCTGGTTATTTCGCTGCCATTGTCCGTGCACCGATTACAGGAATTATTTTAATTAGTGAGATGACGGGAAGCTTCTCCCATCTATTGACGCTTTCCATGGTATCTCTTGTGGCTTATGTGATACCGGATATGGCACACTGTGCTCCGGTCTACGATCAGCTGCTACACCGTTTGTTAGCCAGACTAAATCCCCAGAATGGTCTTGTCTCCAGAGGAGAAAAGGTACTGGTAGAAGGCATGATTTTTCATGGAAGTGAAGCAGAGGGGCGAAAGGTATCAGAAATTCAGTGGCCAAGGACCTGTCTTTTGGTTTCCTTAATCCGGGGAGAGGCAGAATTTGTTCCGAGAGGTGAGACTTCCTTTTTGGCAGGAGACAAACTGGTGATCCTTTGTGAAGAGATGGTCCAGAGGGATCTTCATCAGCTCTTACAGGAGGTCTGTGAGACCGTGAATATGGAGTCTAAGGCTTAAATCTTCCCTGAATCCTGATTTTTTATTGACTTTCCCCCTTCAAAAGACGTAAACTAAGGAAAAGTCATTTCAGGAGTTTGGCATATGAAAAATCAGACAAAGGATAGCTTTAACGAGCTGGAACGGCGCCGGCGCCAAAGAGAAAGACGCAGGAAGCAAAAGAAGAAACAGACATTTTTAAATATCCTGTACATAATCGGTAAAACACTGATATTAGCTTCCGCCCTGACCGTGCTTTTAATCGCACTGAGTCAGATATTTCAAAGAAATTATGTGGATTTAAAATCCGTGACCATGCCCTCTTGGGTGGAGCAGGATTTCATAACCCCCAACGAATACTCCAGGCCCCAGACAGAGATGAAGCGGGTCAAGGAAATAGTCATACATTACGTAGCAAATCCAGGAACCACTGCCAAGCAGAACATGGCCTATTTTGACAGCTTAAAGGATCAGAAGGGGATTAAAAAAATCTCTGCCAGCAGTCATTTTATCATTGGTCTGGATGGTGAGGTCCTTCAGGGGATTCCAATCACTGAGATGGCATACGCCACATCAAAAGAAAAGAATCCCAATACCATCTCCATTGAATGCTGCCATCCCGATGAGACCGGCAAGTTTAGTGATGATACCTATGGATCACTTGTCAAGTTCACTGCCTGGCTTTGTGAGAATCTGGGATTGACGGAGAAAGATGTCATCCGCCATTACGATGCCACTGGAAAGGATTGTCCCAGATACTTTGTAGCCCATGAAGATGAGTGGAAGAAGTTCTTACAGGACGTCAAAGAGGCGAGAAAAGAGTTTCGTCAATAATCTTCACGGCATCAGCGATGCAGTCATTGCAGGAGCGCAGGACATTCCCTGTTTCCACGCCTTTGATGTCTTTACAGATTAAGCTTCCATTCTGGTTTTTAAAATTTGATAAGCATTGCCTGGACATCTGATAAGAAATCTTTTTAGAGTCCGGGCTGTCTAAATGGGCGGAGCTGTTTTTCAGTCCGGAAAGTATGGATGCAGCGCCAATGGCTCCGCAGGTGCCTTCCATGCCGCCCATTCCCAGTCCCATACCTTCGGTGATACGGAACATGGTTTCCTCGTCAATGCCCACTTTGTCGCAGAAGACACAGGAAACGGCCTGGGCACAGTTATATCCCATATCGTGCTTTTTCAAAGCTTCTTCCATTCTTTTTGTTGTATCTGACATGTGAAATTCCTCCTTTTTCTAACTCTTATAAGTTACTATTTTTCTATTGGCTGTACCGGTCGCAGATGGATTCTGTTAAAGATCACGTGAAAGATAAATCCACCCAGACAGGTTGCAAATAAATAGACTGCATTTCCAGCTCCTATACCAAACGCTACAGCGATTTCATGAAATACAATCTGTGCGGAAGGGTAATAGGGGGAAATATAGAACATATCAGCCTGACCCAAAGGCTTGGCAGTTCGATTTATAATAGAAGCGATGATGCAGCAAATCAAAAACAGGGGCAAGGTTTTTACAAATCCCTTAAGTGAGACATCTGAAAAGCGGGAGAATGCGATTAAGAGACCGATATAGACCAGCAAAAGATGCCAGATAAGACCGTGAAGCGTTAAGAGCCAGTAAGGGTGAAAGAGCCCGGAAGGCTCAGCCAGTGCCATGATTCCTCCTAACAAGTTAAAGTCCTGCATAAAGGTGCAGATAATCCTTTGACCTTGTCTCCCTGGGACAAAGGGAAGGAGGAGGCAAAAATACATGGGAAGGCTGCAAAGCTGAAATGGAAAATACCACCAGTTATAGGTCTGCTCATTGACTACATAATAAAGAAAAAGCTGCTTCCAAAGCTCCGTGCCTAAAAGGACCAGCCCACAGATAAAAAGCAGGCGCGGAAGCTTCTTTTTATCAATTCTCCTGCTGGTATAATAGGCCAGTAAAACAGCCAGTGTAAGCCCCACCGCCAGAAAGAGAATATGAAACAAGGAGTAAGGGAGCGGCGGATTCATAGGCCATGCGGTTTTTTCAAGGAAATCCTTCATATTGATACCCTCAATTCTACCTGTCATCCAAATTTAAACTATATTATAAAGGATTGGAAAAAAACATGCAAGGTAAATGAAACGATGTATAAAATTAAGCGTTTTCTTAGGACGAAGTACTTGATTAATTCCGAAAATGCTATATAATGTATAACTGATACTTTGTTTAATAATTATGCAGATTTGTGCATATAAGGAGGAAGCATTATGAAGAAGAATGTAATCGCAATAGCCGCTGCCGTATGTATGGCCGCAGTTTTAACCGCTTGTGGCGGAACAGGTACTAAAACAGAAACAACTGCGAAAGCAACGGAAAAAGCAGGAGCAGAAAGCACTGCTGCAGAGACAAAAACAGCAGAAAGTGCAGCAGGTGGAAAGCTTGTTATGGTCACCAATGCCGAATTCCCACCTTATGAATACCATAACAATAATGAAATTGTTGGTATTGATGCAGAGATCGCTAAGGCAATCGCTGATAAATTAGGCATGGAGCTTGAGATTCAGGATATGGCATTTGATTCTCTGATTCCAGCCGTACAGTCAGGAAAGGCAGATTTTACGGCTGCTGGTATGACTGTGAATGAAGACCGTAAGAAAAACGTTGATTTCACTGATACTTATGCAAAAGCTGCTCAGGTCATTATCGTAAAAGAAGGAAGCGACATTGTTAATCCAGATGGTCTGGAAGGAAAGAAGGTAGGCGTTCAGACTGGAACGACCGGTGATATCTATGCAGATGATATCAAGGATGCCGCTGTACAGCGTTTTAACAAAGGAATGGATGCTGTAATGGCTCTTACTCAGGATAAAATCGATGCGGTTGTTATTGACCGTGAGCCTGCAACTGTATTCGTTAAGGATAATACAGGATTAAAGATTCTTGATGAAGCATTTACAGAAGAAGAGTATGCCATTGCTGTTAAAAAAGGCAATACAGAATTATTAGAGAAGATGAACGGAGCCATTAAGGAATTAAAGGACTCTGGCGAATTGCAGAAAATCATAGATAAATACATTACTGCAAATTAAGAAAAAGGAAGAGTGCCATGTGGGAAAAGCTAAGGGATGATTTTTATCAGAATTTTATTGTGGATGATCGTTGGAAATACATTACGGAAGGTCTGCAAAATACGCTGAAAATCACGTTTTTTGCAGTTTTGATTGGTATTTTATTAGGATTTTTGGTTGCCATCATTCGCTCCACCTATGAAAATACCGGCAGATTAAAGATTTTAAATGCCATCTGTAGTGTTTATTTGACCGTTATCCGCGGAACGCCGGTGGTTGTACAGCTTATGATCATGTATTTCATTATATTTTCATTTCATGATCCGGGGCAGATATTTACTGCAATCCTGGCATTCGGAATCAACTCCGGCGCCTACGTGGCAGAGATTTTCCGAAGCGGAATCAGTTCCATTGAGCGGGGACAGTTTGAAGCAGGACGAAGCCTGGGCTTTAATTATGCCCAGACCATGTGGTTTATCATTATGCCCCAGGCCTTCAAAAATGTGGTTCCTACTCTGGCCAACGAGTTCATCGTCCTGTTAAAGGAGACGTCCGTAGCCGGATACATAGGTCTCCAGGATTTAACAAAGGGCGGTGATATTATAAAAAGCCGGACCTATTCCGCATTTTTTCCTCTGATCTCTGTGGCCCTTATTTATCTGGTCATGGTAATGGTATTTTCATATCTTGTAACATTACTGGAGAGGAGGCTGAAAAAGAGTGAGCATTAATGAAATGGGAAACCCCTTAATCCAGGTTCAGAATCTGGGAAAGAAATTCGGTGATTTGGAGGTCCTTAAGGACATTTCCGTTGATATCTACAAAGGAGATGTGGTCTGTGTCATCGGTCCTTCCGGTTCCGGTAAGAGTACATTTCTTCGGTGCTTAAACCGCCTGGAGGAACCGACAAGCGGCCATATCCTCTTTGAGGGAACCGATATTGTAGATAAAAATACAAATATAGACAAGCACCGTCAGAAGATGGGAATGGTATTCCAGCAGTTCAATTTATTCCCTCACATGACGATATTAAAGAACTTGACCCTTGCACCCATGAAGCTGCAGGGCAAAAGCAGTAAGGAAGCAGAAGAGCAGGCCTTAAAGCTTCTGGATAAGGTAGGATTAAAGGACAGAGCAAATTCCTATCCAAACCAGCTCTCCGGCGGTCAGAAACAGCGTATTGCCATTGTTCGTGCCTTATGTATGAATCCAGATGTGATGCTGTTTGATGAGCCCACATCTGCTCTTGATCCAGAGATGGTAGGCGAGGTTTTAAATGTTATGAGAGAGCTTGCCGAAGAGAAGATGACTATGGTGGTGGTGACCCATGAGATGGGCTTTGCCAAAGAGGTCGCCACCCGGGTCATGTTCATGGATGGCGGCTATTTCCTGGAAGAGAATGAGCCGGTGGAATTCTTTGAACATCCAAAGAATGACAGACTGAAATCATTTTTAAGTAAAGTGCTGTAAATATAGTTAAGGGTGATGCAAAATGGAAGTTCCATTCTTGCATCACCCTTATTTAATTACAGAAGCTTTGCCATGGAGTACTGATCCACGTAGCTTCCATTTACAATCATGGAATGGACAAGCTTTCCTTCCACTTCAAAACCCATGCTCCGATATAATAATATGGCCTTATCATTATGAGCCATGACGGTTAATTCCAGTCTGGTAATGCTATTTTCAGGGGCCCATGTTAACAGTTCCTGAAACAGTATTTTCCCCCAGCCCTTTCCCCTGTAATCCTTTAAGATGCCGCAGACAATATAGGCGGAATGCCTGATTCGGTTCGCGGCCCCTCGTTTGGCAGATAGAAAGCCAACGGCCCTTTGGTCGTCAAAAAGCAGCAGGAGAAGGGAATTTGATGTTTCCATCGTATGTAAGTAATGCTCCATATCTTCTGCGGTCGAGGTACGTTCGCCCGGTTCCAGCATCATAAATTCTGTCTCATAATCCAGCTGCTTCATCAGTTCTAAAAAGCAGTTGGAATCCTGCGGGGTAGCTTGTCTGAAATTCATCCATCATTCTCCTGTCTTCTGTTATTTTCTTTATTATATCACAAATAAAAGGAGTTTCAATTTGTTACTTCCTGTGATTATGGATTGCTCTTTTTGCCTTGGTTATGTTAGAATAGGAAAGAGTTTACAATTAGATTGATATTAACGATTAAGAAGGCTGAATAAAATGATGTACTGTATAAGTGTGAGCCATAAGATGGCTCCCGTTAGTGTTCGGGAACGGTTTGCGTTTCGGGAAGAGGAGAAAAAAGAGTTCATAGAGCTTCTGGCTGGCAGGGAAGCGATTACGGGAATTGTTATCCTCTGTACCTGTAACCGGAGTGAGATTTACGTGTCAGGAAGTAAACAGGCGGTTTCGGAGCTTCAAAAAGAGCTGGCTGATTATAAAAATGTGCGGCTTGAGGAAGTACTGAAATATTTAAATATCTACAGAGGAGAAAGTGCCATCGGACACTTATTTAAAGTGACCTGCGGATTTGATTCCATGGTGCTGGGAGAAGATGAGATTCTTGGGCAGGTAAAGGAAGCATATCAGATGTCTAAGGATATGAAGACGGTAGATTATGAGATGAATGTACTGTTCCAAAGAGCGGTTACCTGTGCCAAACGAATCAAAACGGATACTAATTTATCTAAGACACCATTGTCCATAGCAACCCTCGTTGCCAATGAAGTATTTCATTTTAAGCATGGAGGGGACTGCAAGAAGGTAATGGTCATCGGCATGTCTGGAAAGATGGGAACCACCATTACAAAGAACCTTGTCTCAAAGGGAGGCATTGAGGTCACTGGTACCGTCAGAAGACACAACGATTACTTAACCGTTAATATTGAGCACGAACGGGTAAAGGTAGTAGAGTATAAAGACCGGTATCAATATATGGATGACATGGACATTGTCATAAGTGCAACCTTAGGTCCCCATTATACCGTAACCTATGAGGATTTATGTGGAGCATTGGCCAGTAAA
This sequence comes from Lacrimispora xylanolytica, assembly GCF_026723765.1. Lineage (NCBI taxonomy): Bacteria > Bacillati > Bacillota > Clostridia > Lachnospirales > Lachnospiraceae > Lacrimispora > Lacrimispora xylanolytica. Next base: position 3,389,037 of record NZ_CP113524.1, on the reverse strand, counting down.
AAGAAGCGCCTTTTTATAGATGTGGCAGTGCCTGTTGATATGGATGCTTCCATTGAAAAGATAGATGGAGTGACCCTCTGTGATATCGATTATTTTGATACCCTGACAAAGAACAACACGGAGATAAAGCTAAGGGAGCTGGATCTTGCCAGTGCCATTATGGAGGAAGATTTGGACAGTGCCATAAAAGAGATGGTATTTCACCCTTATATCCACCGCATGGACGAGCTTAAGGCGGCATTTTCCGGAAAGCGGCTGGAAAGCCTTCTCTTTCGTGTAAGAGATCAGTTAAACAGCGAGGAGCTTAAGGTGATACTTAAGACGTTGGACGGCCTGGAGAGTTGGATCAAGGAGGGATAAGGATGGCTTATTTTCCGTTTTTTGTGGATTTGGAAGGAAAAAAGTGTCTGATTGCAGGAGGAGGAATCGTGGCGTACCGGAAGGTTTTGGTACTCATGGAGTACGGACCTCAAATTACGGTAGTAGCGCCTCAGTTTCACCCGGAGCTTCCCCTGCTTAAAAAAGAACTGGGCGGTAAGCTTACACTTTTGGAGCGGAAGTTTCAGGACTCTGATTTAGAAGACGCTGACTTTGTCATAGCCGGAACATCAGAGGAAGAGCTGAACAGACATATTTCTCTTTTATGTAAGGCGAAGAACATTCCTATTAATGTGGTCGATGTGCAGGAGGAGTGCAGCTTTATTTTTCCTGCTTTAATAAAGGAGAAGCATATTACGGTTGCCATATCCACGGGAGGAGATTCCCCAACCATAGCCAAGTATTTAAAGGGCAAATTTAAAGAGGCTATTCCAGACGGGTTTGGTGATCTGGCAGAGCAGCTTGGGTCTTACCGGGATTTAGTAAAGGAAAAGGTGGATTTAATTTCCATACGGACGGATATATTTCAGACCATGGTAGAGGAAGGAATCCGGCAGGGAGGAGTCTTTACCAGAGAACAGGCAGAAGAACTGATAGAGAGGAAGCTATTGGAACATGAAGGAAAAAGTCATACGAATCGGAACCAGGAGAAGTGAATTGGCCGTTACCCAGACCAATTTAGTGGCAGAGGCCATTGAAAAGACCGGAAACGGAATGAAGACAGAACTGGTATTAAAGCAGACAGAAGGGGACCGGATCCTTGACAAACCACTTTTGGAATTTGGCGGAAAGGGCGTGTTCGTGACAGAATTTGAACAGGCCCTTTTGCATGGGGAAATAGACCTTGCCGTCCACAGTGCCAAGGATATGCCAATGGAACTGGAGAAGGGGCTTGGAATCGTAGCCGTTCTTAAGAGAGAGGACCCAAGAGATGTTCTGGTGACCATGGCTGGCAGCAGCTTTACGGGAAAAAAAGAATTAGTGATTGGGACCTCCAGCTTACGAAGACAGATGCAGATTTATGAAATGGGAAAAAATCTGTGGCCTGATATGGAGGTTCGCTGTGAGAATTTAAGAGGCAATGTTCAGACAAGGCTTTATAAGCTGTCCCAAGGGGAATACGACGGAATTATCCTGGCAGCGGCTGGGCTTAAAAGGCTTGGACTTTGGAAAGATAAAAGATATCAGTATCAATGCTTTGACTGTGAATACTTTGTACCGGCAGGAGGCCAGGGAATCCTGGCTGTGGAAGGGCGCCTCCATTCTGGCATGGAATCTTTCTATGCTAAGATTCATGATGAAGAGACAGGACTCTGTCTTTCTCTGGAACGAAGGATATTAAAGCTTCTGGAGGCCGGCTGTCATGAGCCAATCGGCATTTACTCCAGATTAATCGGTGATAAGATGGAGGTCTTTGGCATCAACCGAAGAGGAGAAGAAACAAAAAGGATTCACTTAAAAGGGGAATTAACGGAATTGGACGATCTGGCTCATTTAGCCGCGAAAGGCCTTTCATAACAGGAGGAAAGAATGAAGGAAAGAGGAATTGTCTATCTGGTAGGTGCAGGCCCCGGGGATCCGGGGCTTATTACGGAAAAGGGAATGCTGAGACTGAAAAGCTGTGACGCAGTGGTATATGATTCCCTGGCTTCTGATCTTCTTCTAAAGGCAGTGCCAGACCACTGTGAGAAAATCTATGTGGGAAAACGGGCAGGTTTCCATTCCATGAAGCAGGAGGAAATCAATCAGCTTTTGGTGGAACTGGCAGAAAAGGGACGTAAGGTAGTCCGTTTAAAGGGAGGAGACCCCTTTGTATTTGGAAGAGGCGGAGAAGAGATTCTGGCGCTTAAAAAGGCAGACATCCCATATGAAGTGGTTTCTGGTGTTACTTCAGCAGTGGCCGCCCTTGCAAGCGCAGGAATTCCGGTGACCCATCGGGCCATCAGCCGCAGCTTTCATGTGATGACAGGACATACCTTGTCAGAGGAAGGAACCCTGCCTCCTGATTTTAATGCCTTCGCAAGCTTATCCGGGACGCTTATCTTTCTTATGGGACTGGGAAATCTCCCTTTAATTGTATCGGGGCTTATGGATCAGGGAAAGCCTGGTACCACGCCAGCCGCTGTGATTGAGAATGGGACCCTGCCCGGTCAAAAGGTGGTACGTGGAAATCTACTGGATATTCAGCAGAAGGTAGAAGCATTTGGAGTCAAAAGCCCTGCCATTATTGTGGTAGGAGAAACGGCGGCTCTTGATTTCTCCTCCACAGGAAAACAGCCTTTAGAGGGCTGCCGCATCGGAATAACAGGAACTCCTTCCTTTACAGGAAAGCTTCATAAGGAGCTGTCTTCTCTTGGGGGAACAGTAGAATATCTCTTAAGTCTCTCCTTACAATCTTACCGGTCGGATGAACGGATGCAAGCAGCCTATGAGGACTTAAAAAGCTATACCTGGATTGTATTTACCAGTGCCAATGCGGTCCGGGAGTTCTTTCTTGGACTGATGGAGCAGGGAGAGGATCACCGGGCTCTTGGACATATTAAATTTGCCACGGTAGGAAAAGGAACGGCAGATGAGCTATTAAAATATGGCTTTCGGTCGGATTATACTCCGAAGCATTACCAGGTCATTGATCTGGCAGAAGGATTAAGGGAACGAATCACGAAACATGACAGGCTGCTGATTCCAAGATCATCACGAGGCTCCAGAGAATTAAATCAGATTCTCAATGAGACGGAAGCTGATTACGATGATGTGGTGCTTTACGATGTAAGGAAAGAAGGGCGGGAAGAAGAACAGGCAAAAGGTAAAAGAGCAGATATTACAAAGGAATTTGATTATATCACCTTTGCAAGTGCTTCCGGAGCTGACGCATTTTTCGAAGAGGATTCATTGGCAGCATTAAAGTCATTAGAGGGTCTTATGGTTGTCTGTATCGGAGATATCACGGCACAGGCGCTGGAGGCCAATGGAAGAAAAGCAGATCTGATTGCAAAAGAATACAGCATCCAGGGAGTGGCAAAGGCTATATGCCAGCACTGGAGTGAGAAGACCAATGGCAGGAAAGGAGTTTGACAAATGAAATTCGAAGAATCAAACGCATTATTTGAGGAATCCAGGAACTATTTCCCGGGAGGGGTAAATAGTCCCGTCCGAGCCTTTGGATCCGTAGGAGGGGCACCTGTGTTCGTAAAACGGGCATCAGGTTCCCATATCTTTGATGAGGATGGCAATGAATATATTGATTACGTAAATTCCTGGGGGCCAAGCATCCTAGGCCATGGTTACGGACCTGTCATAGAGGCAGTCAGAGAAGCGTGTCTTGATGGCCTGTCCTTTGGGGCGCCGACGAAAAAGGAACTGGTCCTTGGCGGGCTCATCCGGGAATGCATTCCTTCCATGGAGATGATGAGAATGGTAAGCTCCGGCACAGAAGCAGTCATGAGCGCCATTCGTGCAGCCAGAGGATTTACAGGAAGAGATAAAATTGTAAAATTTAAAGGCTGCTATCACGGCCATTCCGACGGCCTTTTGGTGAAAGCAGGTTCCGGTGCCTTAACCGGATCGGCACCAGACAGTGCCGGTGTACCGGCTTCCTATACAGAGCATACTCTGCTTGCCACATACAATGGGGAAGAATCCGTTAAGACGTTGTTTCAACAGTTTCCACAGTCAATAGCTGCAGTTGTGGTTGAGCCTGTGGCTGCCAATATGGGTCTGGTTCCTCCAAGTCAGGGCTTTCTGGAATTCTTAAGAGAGATTACCACCCGCTATGGGGCGCTGCTTATTTTTGATGAGGTCATTACCGGATTCCGAATGGGAATCGGAGGTGCTCAAAAATATTACGGTGTGATTCCTGACATGACCACTCTTGGCAAAATAGCAGGAGGCGGTATGCCAATGGGAGTTTATGGAGGACGCAGGGAAATCATGGAAACGGTTTCTCCTGTGGGAAAGGTGTATCAGGCAGGAACCCTTTCCGGCAATCCAATTGCAACGGCGGCAGGAATCGCTACCATTAAAACGTTAATGGAACGCCCAGAAATTTATAAGGGGCTGGAAGAAAAGGCAGACAGGCTTATATCGGCACTGAAAGAGGCGCTGCCTGACACTCAGATCAATCAGGCAGGTTCCTTATTCAGCGTGTTCTTTTCCAAAACTCCGGTGGTGGACTTTGAAACAGCCCTCACCTCTGATACGAAGAAATATGCAGCCTACTTCCATTATCTGTTAGACCATGGCATTTACACAGCCCCATCTCAGTTTGAGATTCTGTTCTTAAGCGCAGCCCATACGGACGAGGATATTGAGAAGACCTGTCGTATTATAAAAGAAGCAGCCAGCCATCTTTAATCGGTTGAAACATGGATCGCAGAAAGAGGAAAAACTTCCTTCTGCGGTCTTTTTATGTGTAAGAAATCAGTATTTCCTCTATCGAATATTGCTGGATCAAATTCTTTAAAATTCTAAAAATTACATAAATTGTATTAACATTTGGAATTTCTATTGATAAAAAACCAACTCTGGTATATTTTATTCATAGAGGAGGCTCAATCTATGGACTATTTGGTTGTATATATTAGTAAAACCGGAAATACTCAGAAGGTGGCTATGAAAATTTTTGAAGCCCTTCCCGGAAAGTCCAAAGATATCGTCAGACTGGAGGAATTACGAACGGAGGAAGCTGATACGTATTTTATTGGTTTCTGGAATAACCGCGGAACCTGTGAGACTGAGATGATGGACTTTCTTTCCAGTCTGCATGGAAAACGGGTTGCATTATTTGGAACCTGCGGGCTGATGGGAAATGAAGATTATTTAAAGCAGGTGGAGCGGCAAGTGGCTGTTTTTCTGCCGGAAGATAACGAATATCTTGGCTGCTTTTTGTGTGGAGGGAAGTTAGGACCCTTTATACTTGAAAAATACAGACAGATGCAGGCGGTGAGCAATACGCCGCAGATCAGGGCTTTGATATCTGCTTACGAGGATGCCATGCTGCATCCCAATGAGCAGGATTTAGATAATGTATGCCGGTTCGTAAAATCCGTATTAAAGCAGGTAACAAAAGAAGAGGAGGATCAAAATGGGGTTAAAAGATGATAAAGACTCTGGAAATAAAAAATCATTTATGTACTATTACGCCATTGTTTTAGTGCTTATGATCATATTTAACGCACTGACAGTACCATGGATTCAGTCAAAAGCCATGACAGAGGTGCCATACAGTACCTTTTTGGAAATGGTGGATCAGGGTAAGGTTCAGGCAGTGGCAAAAACAGAAACAGAGATTCAGTTTAAATCCGATACCGGGAAAAAGGACTGGGAAGGAAAGCCAGTATATCAGGTATATAAAACCGGACCATGGCCGGATGATACTTTAATGCAGCGGTTGGTTTCTCATAATGTTCAGTTTGAAAAGACCATCGTTGCCCAGATGTCACCCATTCTTTCTTTTATGCTCACCTGGATCATACCGATCCTGATTTTTGTATTTTTAGGTAACTTCTTGTCAAGGCAGCTTCAAAAGCGTATGGGCGGTCCCAATACCATGTCTTTTGGAAAGTCAAATCCAAAGATTTATGCGGAATCTGAGACAGGTAAGACCTTCCGTGATGTTGCCGGTCAGGAAGAAGCAAAGGACGCCTTAAAAGAAATTGTAGATTTTCTTCATAATCCTCAGAAGTATGCAGAAATCGGTGCCTCACTACCAAAGGGAGCCCTTTTAGTAGGACCTCCTGGAACTGGTAAGACACTTCTTGCAAGAGCAGTGGCGGGTGAGGCTCACGTACCGTTTTTCTCTATCTCCGGTTCGGAATTTGTGGAAATGTTTGTAGGTATGGGTGCAGCTAAGGTCAGGGATTTATTTAAGCAGGCCAACGACAAAGCACCTTGTATCGTGTTCATTGATGAGATTGATACCATAGGTAAGAAACGTGATGGTGGCGGATTTTCCGGTAATGATGAAAGAGAACAGACTTTAAATCAGCTTCTGGCTGAGATGGATGGGTTTGACGGAAAGAAGGGTGTCGTTATATTGGCGGCCACCAACCGCCCCGATTCTCTGGATAAAGCCCTGTTACGTCCAGGCCGGTTTGACAGACGTATTCCAGTGGAGCTGCCGGATTTAAATGGTAGAGAATCTATTTTAAAGGTTCATGGAAAGAATGTTAAGCTGTCTGATGATGTGGATTTTAGAGGAATCGCTCTTGCCACTTCTGGAGCAAGCGGAGCGGAGCTTGCCAATATTATTAACGAGGGTGCATTAAGAGCCGTGCGTTTGGGAAGAAAAACCGTAACACAGAGGGATCTGGAAGAAAGCGTGGAAGTTGTAATCGCTGGTTATCAGAAAAAGGATGCCTCTGTCAATGTGGAAGAGAAGAAGATCATTGCTTACCATGAGGTGGGACATGCATTGGTAGCCGCTTCCCAGACACAATCCGCACCGGTTCATAAGATTACGATTATTCCAAGAACCTCAGGAGCCCTTGGATATACCATGCAGGTAGATGAAGAAGAACGTCATCTTCTTACCAAGGAGGCGGCTCTTAATAAGATTGCCACCTTTACCGGAGGAAGAGCGGCAGAAGAACTGATATTTCAAACAGTTACCAGCGGTGCTTCCAATGATATCGAGCAGGCGACTAGAATTGCCAGAGCCATGGTTACCCGCTACGGTATGACCGATGAGTTTGATATGGTAGCCCTTGAGACCGTGACCAACCAATATCTGGGCGGAGATACGTCACTTGCCTGTGCCCCAGAGACTGCAAAACGGATCGATGAGGCAGTAATCCAGATCGTTCGTGAGCAGCACCAGAAGGCGTATAAGATCTTAAAGGATAACATCAATAAGCTTCATGAAATTGCAGAATACCTCTTAGAACGGGAGACCATAACCGGAGAAGAGTTTATGGAAATCTTCCGAAAAGAAGCGGTACAAGGATAAATAAAAAGAATCAGAGACGAAAACGGCTTTGACTGCAGTGTAGGAACAAGGATTACGAATGCCGTAAGACTGCAGCCAGTTGTTTCATTCTCTGGTTCTTTTTTTGCGTTGGACTGGAAAAAATTTCAAAAAGATTCAATTAAAATGAACCAATGGAGTCTTTGCTGGCTCTTAGTATATAGATGCATCGAAAAAGGAAAGGAAAAGGCAATGGACGAAGCGAAAAAGACATTGGTGGAAAGCATGCTTGCCGGCAGCGAGACAGCGTTTGATGAATTATACCGTTCCTGCTTCGGAAAGCTTTACAGAATGGCATATTTCATAACTGGAAACCGAAGCGACAGTGAAGATATCATTCAAGAAACATTTGTGAAATGCTTTCTCCACAGAGCCACGCTAAAAGAGCCAGAACGGTTTGTACCCTGGCTCTACCAGATTATGGTGAGAACAGCCTGGCGGTATGAGAAAAGAAAAAAGGGAAGATATGAGCTCTCATTTGAAGGGATTCTTTTTAATGAGGAGGATAAAATGAGGGCGGAGCGGATTCTGGAAGATGAAACAAATAAAGGGCCCCTTGGGACAGTTCTGGAAGCAGAGTCTGCTTTAGAGATTCAAAGTGCACTCCAGTGCCTTGACGTAAAATACAGGACAGTTGTTCTATTGTATTATTACAATGAGCTGAGTACAAAGGAAATAGCTAAAGTGACCGGAACCTTGGAGGGAACTGTAAAATCCCGTCTATATAAGGCCAGGAAGCTTTTAAAGGATTTGCTGGAGGATGACAGCAGAGAGGAAGAGGAAAGGGGAATCTGTCATGGCTAGAAATCTGGATGATGAGTTAAGAGATAAGATAAAAACAGAATTAGATTCCTTAGAACCCATGGTGGACAGGGAACGCCGCCTATTAGAAATTCATAAAAAATGTAATCAAAGGAGTGGTCATATGAAATTAAGAACCAATAAGCTGGCAGCAGCATTTATGGCAGTGGCAGTTATTACAGTATTAGGTACAGTGACTGCAGTTGCTTCAGGAAAAATCACAAGTTTTATTAGTAGTTCAGATAACAGGGATAATTATACCATAGCAGAACTTCGTGAAAAGGCAGCAGACCAGATGAAAATGTCACCCAAAATCCCAGAATCATTATCCAATGATCTGAACTTTCTAAATGGACATATTTCAAAGGTCAGGGGTGTGGGCGATGACAATATTGAGGTGATGGAATATCCACAGGCTTATGCCAACTATGGAAAGAATAAACAGGTAACGCTTACCAGTCATGTTCATCAGGAAGCATTGGCAGAGGAGAATGACAAGGCTGCTAAAAAAGAAGTCTATCATAACGTAACAATGACAGTTTCATCTCAAAGCTATTTGTTTCTTCCCCCAGATAAAGAGCCTTCTCCAGAAGATAAAAAGCTTGAAGAGGAAGGAAAATTGATGATCAGTTATGGAAGCAGTGAGGAAGAACGAAAGGTATACCAAATGGTAAGCTGGTCTGAAAATGGAATTGATTATCTGCTGTTTACCTTTGATGAATTCGGTCTGGAACCCTTAACTGGAATGGCCAGAGATATCATTGATATGAAATAATTATAGTTTGAACGTGGTAAGACCGCCTGGCATTTCCCAGGCGGTCTTTTAAGAATCAGATTTTTTAAGGATTTCTGCATACATCCAGCCATTATACTTATACAAGGACTGGTCCTTAAGAATTGACATCTGTTTACGCCAGTCCCTTGGTGATTTTCCTGTTACAGATAGGAAATGCCGGTTAAAGCTAGAGATAGAATGAAACCCCACCCGTTCGGAAATGCTTAAGACGGATTCCTCTGTCATGCGCAGCAGATCAGACGCCTTTCGGATGCGTGTGGTATTAAGATGCTCTAGCGGTCTTGTTCCTGTAATAGAAGAAAACAGCCTTCGAAAATGGGTAGGACTTAGACCGCATAAAGCGGCCAGATGTTCCATAGGGAAGTCTTCCATATAATGGTAGCGAATAAATTCCAGTGCCGGTGCAATGACAAGTGCATTTTCCGGGGGCTGGTCTTTTTTTTGATGATGGAGGGCAGAAATTCTCATAAGATTGGAAGCCAGGGCTAGAAACAATCCCCGCACCGCCAGTTCAAACCCAGGTTCCTTCCTTTTAAGCTCCTCTATGATTTCCGTAACAAGGGAATGAATGACTGGATACTCCCTTTTTCCCATGATCAGGCTTAGATGGTGCTCAGAGACCGAGAAAAGCTCCATATTGTGAAGATCTGCACCAGAGAAAAAGGGGTGGAGCAGTTCCCCCATATCAACGAATAAATAGGACCATTTGCTGCTGGTGCCGAAAGCGCTGCAGGTGGTGTGGGGGATGTCACAGGATACGGCTGTGATGTCACCAGCCTGAAAGGGGTAGGAGGTATCTTCAAAAATCATAATGCCGCTGTCTGTCTCGCATATACCGATTTCCAGGCAGTTGTGAATATGAAGACGCCCCGAAGGTACATCAGAGATCCTCCAATGTTCTCCAGTTAAAAGAAGGACAGGAAAGTGGGTGGGCAGATCATAATCTCTAAATTCAATCACTGTCTTTTTGTGCTTGGGCATATGTACTGAATCCTTCCTGATTTTATTCCTTTTATTATACATGATATATAATTCTCATTTCAACCAAAAATCTTTTTGAATAAGTGGTTTTGCATGTAAAAAATCCTTCTGTATCCGTTGAAAATGCAAATAAACTCGAAATAGGAAGAAAAATAAAAGGTATTACAAGGCAGGCAAAAGAAATAAAAGGTTGAAATTGCATAGTTTTAACCGGTAATTGATTGGAAACGGATTTATGAATTTTTTATAATAGATGTAACAATATTTGCACCTATGGGGGGATATTATGAAAAAATCGGAAAGAATGACGAACCAGAGCAGAACAAATCGGGAAAAAAAGAATGGGTTCCTTCGTTATTTACAAAGAGACTGGCAGCTTTATGTACTCATGATTCTTCCCATGCTCTTTATACTGGTATTTAAATTTCTGCCTTACAGCGGGTTATCCATAGCGTTTAAGGATTACAAGGTGGCAAAAGGGTATTCCGGAAGTCCATGGGTGGGATTTTCTGTGTTTCAGAAGGTGTTTGGAAAACGGGATTTTGGTCAGGCCGTAGGCAATACGCTGCTTTTAAATATTCTGGACCTGGTTTTTTCCTTTCCCATGCCAGTGATTTTAGCCTTAATCCTCAATGAAATTAAAAACAGATATTTCAAAAGCGTCATGCAGACTCTTTTATACCTCCCTCATTTTTTGTCCTGGGTCATCATTGGAGGAATTGGTTATTCCCTGTTCTCCATCAGCAGCGGGGTAGTTAACGTATTGATCCAGAATGCGGGCCACAGTCCGATTCCATTTTTGCAGGATAATACCTGGTGGCTGATCAGCTACGTACTGATTGGAGTATGGCAGTCCATGGGCTGGGGGACGATTATATATCTGGCGGCCATTACTGGTGTGAATTCTGAGCTTTATGAGGCAGCCAGGGTAGATGGCGCTGGAAGGTTAAAGCAGTGCCTTCATGTGACACTTCCCTGCATCCGGAGCACCATTGTCACACTCTTAATCATGAATCTTGGAAAACTGATGGGAGGCTCCTTTGAACGGATTTACGCCCTGGCCAATGCGAAGGCCACAGAATTTACCACCACCATACCTGTTTTGGTATACCGTTGGGGAATTGAAAGCGGCAAATTCAGTGAAGCCACGGCTTTGGGCTTATTCCAGTCTGTCATCGGCCTTTTACTTGTTGTTCTCGCTGACTACATAGCCAAACGTCTTGGAGAAGACGGTCTTATATAAGGAGGGAAGATCATGCAGTATAGTAAGAACCAGAGGCATAGGGCATGGACCAAAACCAGAGCAAAGAATTTACTGGTAGACTTATTCTTTTACGCATTGCTCCTTGCCATATCAATGACCTGCCTTTTGCCATTTATCCATATCTTTGCAAAGTCCATCAGCAAAGAAGCCTATGTCATTGCAAACAAAATTTTCTTGATTCCCAAGGGAATTAACTTTGATGCGTACAAGAAGGTTTTTCAGGATGCTTCTATTGTAAGGTCCTTATATGTATCCGTAGTTGTGACGGCTGCTTTTACAGCCATAGGAACCTTCCTTACCATAAGCGCTGCCTATGCCTTAAGCAGAGTTCAGCTAAAGGGAAGAAAGGTCATGACCTTTTTGATTATGTTTACCATGTATTTCACAGCAGGAACCATACCGGATTACCTGCTGATGAATAATCTTCGTATGCTGGATACCTGGTGGTGCATGATTTTGCCCCTGTCCTTTGCAGCCTATAATTTTCTGATTATGAAAAATAACTTTAAGGCCTCCATTCCTGACAGCCTGATTGAATCCGCACTGATCGACGGAGCCAGCCATTTTAAGATTTTAAGCCACATAGTGGTTCCTTTATCAAAACCTATTATAGCAACCATCTCCCTGTTTTACGCGGTAGGGCGCTGGAATGCTTATTCCGATGCTCTGTTCTACATTAAGCAGCGTGTGGATTTACGGCCCTTACAGTTAAAGCTTTATTATCTTGTGGTAGCTGCCAGTGAATCCTTTAAGGCGGAGGGAGGATCTTTGGCTGGGCAGATCACAAGTCCTGAGGTGTTAAAGTCTTCCTGTATTATATTTGCAACATTGCCAATTATCTGTATCTATCCCTTTGTACAGAGATATTTTGTTCAGGGAACTATGATAGGTGCGGTGAAGGGCTAATGATATGGAATTAAAATGAAAAGGAGGATATTCATGAGAAAAGGGAAGGGTTTCAAACGGGCAGCAGCCTTTGGTCTTGCATCCATGATGGCAGCGGGGGTTCTGTCGGGATGTGGCGCAAAGGTTAAGGTTTCTGCTACTACGGCAAATGACAAAAAAGAAGAGGGGAGCCAGACAGAAGCATCAAAGGCGGAGGGCAATGGATTTACCGATTACTCCAAAGGATTTCCTGAAAATGTGACCATAAAAATCCCGGTATATGACCGAGGCTTTGAAGGCTGGGATCCTGCCAATAATTATTACACCCGCTGGATTCAGAAAGAATTTGGAGATAAATACAATGTAACGGTTCAGTATGTTGCCATTAACCGGCAGAATGAGATTGCAGATTATATGCAGATGATTGCTGCTGGAAACGCACCTGATATTATTTATCATTACGATATGCCTCAGGCAGTGAACTATAATTCAGAGGGTGCCATGCAGGAGCTTAATTTAGAAGAGATGAAATATTACGCTCCTGACTATTTTAAGAAAACGGAAAAAAATATTAGTACATACGGAAACCTGGATGGTAAGAATACGTTCTTTTTTGCAGAACGAAATCCTATCTATTATAACTGGGTCACTCTGATTCGCCAGGATTGGCTGGATCAGGTAGGAAAAGAAAAGCCAACAACAAGAGAGGAGCTTCAGGAGGCTGCAAAGGCCTGGAAGGAAGCTGGTCTTGGTAAACTGGGAGACCAGATCATTAATAAAAGCTACACCTACGAATATCCATTTATCGGTTCCACGCCAGATAAAAAGGATTTGAACCTGTATCTGGACTTAAATGTGGCACCTCTTACCTGGAGTGCGACTAAGGATTACTTAAAAGTAAGAAACCAGGAATTTAACGATGGCATTCTTGACCCGGAATTTTATTTAAATACTGATGATGCCGCATGGAAAGCAGATTTCGTGGCTGGCAATGTGGGAACCTATTCATTTTATATCACTTCTAATACAGATGTGATAAACAGCTTAAAGGCCAACGACCCAAAAGCAGAGGTTTCTGTTATTAGTCCAACCGCTGGTGTACCAAAGGGCAGTCATGCGTACTATTATAAATACCCACCCTACGGAATGATTATGGGAATCAATTCAAAGACAGACGAAAAGCAAAGAGCGGCAGTCTATATGTTCTTAAATTGGATGTCACAGCCTGATAATCTTTTCTTCCTGCAATATGGTGTGGAGGGAGCTAATTATACTCTGGATTCCGATGGAATTGCAGAACCTGTCAAGGATTTTAAAGGAGAAAGCAAGCTTTCCAATAACAATAACAAGGATTACTGGTGTCTGGTAACGGAAATGGCAGATTACGGGGACGAAGAGAAAAATCTGAAAGCAAATATCAGAACCCTTGCCCCAGCCGGCTATGAGGACCTGGTAAAGCAGTCCTATGATTATACAAAAGAAGTGGAGCAGTATGGACTAATCAGTCCGATCTTTACAAAGAGCATTGAATCCACTGGAGAGTATGCAGCAGATTTAACAGCCATGTGGCAGGAATTCTATGTGGATATGATTACCTGTAAGCCAGAAGAACTGGATGCCAAGTATGAAAAGTACTGTAAGGAATATTTAGACAACGGATATCAGGAAATTCTTGATGAAAAGCAGAAGCTGATTGATTCCGGAGATTTTATTGCGCAATAAGAATTGGAGGGCTGTTGCAGATCTGGCAGCAGCCCTTTCTTAAAAACAAAATGGGAGTTTTCTATGACAGAATATTTGTTTTATCAAACAGAGGAAATGGGAAAAGACGGAATTTCGGTAGATCCAAGTGACATTTATATGCCTGGTTCTGGGTATGGCTTTTTTACGGAGAAGTCTCATGGCTCGTCTCTTTCTTTCAGCCTGCCGGAGATTAATACTGGTTTTGTTCCTGCTGCTGGCTTTGGGGAAGAAATCAGAATCAAACAGGAAGAATTGGGCTGCTATATGGATTCTAAATCAACGTATGGAGATATTCCCTTATCTTTTCAGGCAGGTGTTAAGGCTCAGGGAAATTATCTCCTGTCTATAAATCTTTGTGCAGAGGAAGATGAGCCTGAGGTTCTGGTATTCGTTGGGAGGAGGCAGCTGGTCTTTCAGGGAAGTCTTAAGGCAGGGGTAGAATGGAACGGTGCATTTCCTGTATCGGTCTGTGACTTTATACCCAGAGGACAGACGAAACGGTTCCCGGATCAGGCAATAAAAATATCGGTCATCAGCAGGTCTGTTCGTATAAAAAAGCTGAAGGTAGAGCCTTGGATTGGAAAAACAATATTCCTTGCCGGGGATTCTACATTGACAGATCAAACCGGAGAGTATCCTTATGCTCCCAATGTCTGCTACGGAGGCTGGGGCCAGATGCTGCCTGCTTATTTAGAAGGAGATTACACAGTATCCAATCATGCCCACTCCGGTCTGACCACAGAAAGCTTTCGGGCGGAGGGCCATCATGAGATCATGATGGAAGGAATCGGAAAAGGAGATATCTGTCTGTTTCAGTTTGGTCATAACGACCAGAAGCTTGACCATCTAAAAGCAGATGAGGGATATCGTAAAAATCTAATGGAATTTGTGGAGGAGATACGGGAAAAGGAAGCCTTACCCGTGCTTGTTACGCCTCTTGCGAGAAATAGCTGGATCGACAATGGAACTACTTATAATGACCTGTTAAAAGATTATGCAAAAGAGGTCATAAGCCTTGGAACCATCTTACGTGTTCCAGTTGTTGACCTTCATGGAAAGAGCATGGAGCTTATGAAGGAGCATGGAATGGAAGAGTTCAAACAATGGTTCTATCCACTTGATTATACACACACCAATGATTATGGGGCTTTTCATATGGCTGGTTACGTTTGGAAAGAGCTGCTTGATTTAGGTGTAATATCTGCTTCGGGGAGGGAAATACCGGTATGGGTACCCTCCAGGGGGAATGCCTGGTTATCATATGAAAAAGGAGAACATTTATGAGAGAGACAAAGAGAGGAAGCTTTACCCTTCCGGGAGAATCCGGCTATGAAGAACTGACCCTTACCCTGGCGGACCGCTGGGGAGCGGATGTGATCCGTGACAGTGACGGAACTGCCCTATCCGATGAGATAACAGAAGCAGGATACGGAATTTATTCTACCATCTGTCTGATTCGTGATCACAATGAATGGGCAAGCACCCATACAGAGCACCTTCAGCAGACCTTTTTGATGACAGAGCCAAGGGTGGCATTTACAGGCCAATTAAGAATTCCCCTGATGGAAGATTTTTATGAGGATCAGTTTCAGATCAACGAAACTTCTGATTCCATGAAATACTGGCAGGTTTATGACCGCACCGTCAATGAGGAGATGCCACATGATTCCTGGTCCTATCATTCGGAAACAAAAGAAGTAGAGATTAACAACGTCCTTCCCTTTCATGAATATACGGTCAGCTTTCTGGCATACCGGATATGGGAAGAGATATCCATGTACAACCATGTAACAAACCACTGGGAGAAAGAGCACCTGATGCCTCTGGACCCAAGACATGAAGAGACCAGGAATTATTTATACCAATGGCTTAAAACATGGTGTGAAGAGCACCCCACTACAACCGTAGTTCGTTTTACTTCCCTCTTTTATAATTTTGTCTGGATGTGGGGAAGCAGTGATCGAAAACGGAATCTGTTCAGCGATTGGGGCTCCTATGATTTCACCGTAAGCCCAAGGGCACTTATGGAGTTTGAGAAAGAATACGGTTATGCCTTAACCGCAGAAGATTTCATTCATCAGGGAAAATTCCATGTCACTCATATGCCTCCTGAAAAGCAGCAGCTTGATTATATGGATTTTGTAAATAAGTTTGTAGTGGAATTCGGAAAAGAGCTTGTAGAGCTGGTTCATACCTATCATAAAAAGGCTTATGTATTTTACGATGACAGCTGGATCGGCCTGGAGCCCTATGGCAGTAGATTTAAAGAGTTTGGATTTGACGGATTGATTAAATGTGTATTCTCTGGCTATGAAGCAAGACTGTGTGCAGGCGCTCTTGTAGACACCCATGAGCTAAGGCTTCACCCCTATCTCTTCCCCGTTGGTCTTGGCGGTGCTCCCACCTTCTGTGAAGGGGGAGATCCTGTGAGGGATGCAAAGGAATACTGGATTCGAGTGCGGCGTGCCCTGTTGCGGGAAAAAATCGACCGTATTGGCCTGGGTGGGTATCTTCATCTGGTGGAAGATTATCCTGATTTTTGCAGCTATATGGAAAAGGTGGCCGATGAATTCCGCAGTCTTAAATCCTTTCATGAAGATGGAGAGGTATACTGCCTGCCAATCCGGGTAGCAGTCCTTCATTCCTGGGGAAAACTCAGATCCTGGACCTTATCCGGCCATTTTCATGAAACCTTTATGCACGATTTGATTCATATCAATGAAGCCTTGTCCGGTCTTCCTGTTACGGTGGATTTTATAAACTTTGATGATATCAGACAGGACGGATTAAAAAATATCGATGTGGTCATCAATGCAGGTGCAGCAGGCACAGCCTGGAGCGGCGGCGAGGCATGGTCAGATGCTGGTATTGTGGAGGCCTTATCCGGCTTTGTTTCTCAGGGAGGAGTATTCCTTGGAGTCAATGAGCCATCTGCTATAGAGGGATATCACACCTTCTTACGTATGTCTCACGTTCTTGGGCTTGATAAGGACACAGGAGCCAGAGTGTGTCATGGCCGATATGATTTTATAAAAGAAGAAATTACAGGACTGATTCCTGATGGAGCCAAGATAAAAGAAGGAACCAACCTTTACCTGACCGGTTTGGACACCAGAGTACTGGCAGCTAAGGATAAGCAGCCACTGATTACATACCACGCCTTTGGAACGGGCTGCGGCATCTTTTTAAGTAGCTTTAAGGTGACCAACGAGAACACAAGGCTGCTCTTAAATCTCATGCTCTTTGGAAAAAAGATGGAGCTGGAGCAAAAATATCTGACGGATAATGCGCAAACAGAATGTGCCTGGTATCCCAACAGCAGAAAGCTGGTTGTCATCAACAACAGTGATTCGGTGCAAAGCACCCGTATTAAGACGGATGATGGCATGACAGAAATAAGGCTGGAGCCATATGACACTACAGTGATCGAGCTGTAAGCAATGGATAAATAAAAAGAAAGCAAAGAGAGGTGCCCTGTTCTTTGCTTTCTTTTTTCTAATCTCTTTGAATTACCTTAAAGCCAATTGCCTTACTTAGCTGGTCTAAGGTGACCACATCTTCAATTCCAAGTAAGCCTGGCCTTAGCTTACTGCCAGCCAGATTCTTAGCAACTTCTGCAGCCACCAATCCGGTAAACTTTGCTTCATCTTTTCCCACTACTTTTAAAGCTTTCCCCTGAGCTTCTGCTGTTGCCATGAACATATCAGAACCCATAAATGGCTTTTTCATCATCTTTCGGATCCCGAACTGAAGGAAGGGCCATTTGAATACCCCCATTACGTTTACTTTTTGCATAAGATGCAGAAGCCGGCTTAAAAAGGCCACATCAAACCCAAAGTATGTGGTATAAACCATACCTTCCCTGTTTCTGTTTAACATATGCTGATCCACAAAATTAAAATTGTAGGTTGGCAGCTGCTTGTTTTTGTATCTGGTAGAAGATGCCAGGGAAAGCGGCTTTAGCTGGTTATATTTTTTGTGAGTGTAAGGAGTGGTAAACTGCTTTAACGTCCAGGAAATAGCTTCATCTCCGTGCTTGTCCCCCATACCAAGTATTACATGAAGCTGGACTTCGGCAGGAGGAGTCAGTTTCTTGGTGAGCTCATGGGCCAGGAGATTCGTAATTCCAGGAGCCAGGCCGATTCCAAGAACAATGGAAGCCCGGTCAATGGTTAAATCATAGACCTTTTGTATAAAATCAGAGTTAGCAGTGACATCCATGTAAGCCATTTCATTGTTGTTGCAGTATTGAATCAGCTTTGTGTCTGTCTGGTCCACACATACAATCAGGGCTCTGATATCCTCAAGAAGTGCCCAGTCAGGGGTGTGAATGTCCACGATCCTGATTTCTGCTTTGATATGACTGGTTTTTAAGAAAGCAGCAATTTTTTCCTGGCTACGTCCAGCCAGCACAAGTTTTTCGCCGTTTAAGGCTCGGGAAATATATTGGCCCACCTGGCCATGACCACCCACGATCATTATTTTATCTCTCATAGGAATGTATCAGTCTCCTTTCCAAATGATTTTTAAACCACAACAGAAGAATGCGTCTGGTATCGTGTGATTACATATACTTTTATGATTCCCATGAGTCAGAGAATCAATCTGGTTGGTGTGGTTTTATTATAAGTTTATTATACTATAACATTCCTTATATTGTAACAGATAAAAAAGCATTAAAAAACAGGAAGCACCACCTTGGAATTTCTGATATAATAGGGGCAAACAGGGGGAATTAAAATGAAGCGCAGACAGGAAAGCATTATATATCAATTAGCTGTCAGCGACAGGCCGCTGACTACCGATGAACTGGCAAAACGACTGTCAGTCAGTTCCCGTACCATAAAATATGAGATGACCGAGGTCAGAGAACGTCTTAGAGGCATTGGAGCCGAGCTCATTGCAAAGCGGAATGAAGGCTACTCCCTACATGTTATTGACCAGGAGTTGTTTAAACAATATTTAGAGCCCATCGGATTTCAATCCAGCCTTGCCAATAACTTTGGCTCCGACGACAATGCCAGGTTTCTTTATATTGCACGAAAGCTGGTTTCCTCCTCACGCTTTTCCAGACTGGAAGACATTGCAAATGAACTTTACTTATCAAGAAGCGCCATCCGGGAAGCGGTCAATCATGTGATGAACTTTTTAAAAAGCTATCATCTGGAAACAGAAAGTAAACCGGGCCTTGGCATCCGGGCTTTTGGAACAGAATATCACATGAGACTTGCCATGACGGAGCTCTTTGCGGTACATTTTCATAAGGTGCTTTTAGATAACGCAGGGATGGATTATGCCAAATGGACCACCTGTGATTATGAGGAGCGGCAGGATATCCGCCACGTATTTTTAAAGACACTGCGGGAAACGGAAATCAAAATATCGGATGTCAACACTCAACGCCTTGCCATTTATTTTATTATTGTAAGAAACCGCTGCCAGGCAGGCTACCGTCTTAAGCTGCCTTCACAGTGGAAGGAAGAGATAAAAGATTCCAAGGAATATTGTCTGGCAGGCAAAATCTATGAAAATCTCAGAACTCAGTTTGAGGGCTATGACCTTGTGGAAGAGGAGACCATATTTTTGGCCGTCTATCTCATGGCCTGCCGGGATATGTGGAATGTGGATTATCCGGAGATAGAGTACGCCTCTTATTATGGAGAGGCAAGCCTTATTTATGAAGAGCTGCGTGATGTGATAAGGGATACGTGCAGACTGGATTTCTCCGATCAGCCATGGGCGAAAAAGGAATTGATCAGTCTCCTTATTTCGCTCATCATCCATATACACTTTGGCTTAGAAAGCATTGACCGGTTCTGGTATGATTATGAAAATCAAGCGTTTAAAAGCCCGGTGTCCTGTGCCATAGCTTCCATTGCATCGGAGTTTTTAAAAGAGAGGTTTCAGATTTCGCTTTCTACCTCCTTTTATTCCAGATTGGCATCTTTTGTATTTAAGATGGCTTCACTTGCGGAATACGAGATTAAGGGGCAGAAGCTGCTTTTGGTTAATTCCAATGGTCTTGGACTGAATGAAATTATCATAAAAAGGATTTTAAGAAGGTACAAGCCTTTGATAGAGTCTTTTACAATCGTAGAATTATATGAGATCAGAGGGATGAACCAGGAAGAATACGATGTAGTCCTTACGGATACCACCGAGCTTGCCTATCATTATGATCTGCCATGCTGTGTCATCCACACCTTAAGCAGTGAAAAAGAGATGGACATCTTATTCAACCGGAGCCTGATTAAAGCCTTTCAGACGGATGAACTGGTCCTGCCGGAGAGTCAGATTGAAATAAATAAAAACTATCACTATACGGACGAACTTCAGTTTCTTCAGTTTTTATCATACCGTCACGGAAAAACAGCGAAAGAGAGGGAGGAACTGTTAAAGCATTTAAAAACCATCAGCCGTTACGACTCCGGACAACAATTTCCTGCCAGGCTAGCCGTATTATATCTTCCTTATTCGCTGTGTAAAGGGGACTGCATGGAATTATATTGTCTTCAGTCACCGGGAACCTGGAAGGGGAAGGAGATTGAATTTCTCCTTCTTTTATCCATGAACTGGAATCATGACTGGAAGAGAGTAAAGGCAATGGAGAACTGTTTGCGCCAGCTTTTTTCTGACTACAAAAGCATGAAGGCATTTTCAGACAGGGGCCGCCCGGTTCTGCTGGAAATGATTGAAACCTGTATAAAAAGTGAATAATATATCTATGCAAATATTTGCACTAATTCGAAGCAGAATTAGTGCTTTTCACTTTTTACAAACAAATACAGGCATGGAAAAAATGCAGTATCCGTATTATAATAAACGTATCAAAGGAGGAGAGAGCATATGAAAATATTCTTATCGTCTCATGGCCATTTAGCTAGCGGATTAAAAAGTTCTCTGGAAATACTCTATGGGAACTGTGAAAATATTACAGTATTTGATGCATATGTAGATGAAAATTCCGTACAGGAACAACTGGAATTGTTTTTTGAAACAGTAAAGGAAGGAGAGCAGGTTCTTCTGATTTCCGATCTTTACGGAAGCAGTGTCAACCAGGCCATGAGCATGCATTTGCAACGACCTAACACCACTCTTGTGGCAGGAGCGAATCTGGCATTTTTAATCGGACTTATGGGCAGAGACTCCGTCACAGAAGAGGAATTGAACCAATTGATTGAGCAGAGCCGGGAGATGCTTTGCATCGTACAATTGGAGCAGGATGATAAGACACCAGAGGATGACTTTTTTTAGAAGGAGCGTGAAAAACATGATTGTTATGGTAAGACTTGATGAACGAATGATACACGGACAGGTGGCAATCAAGTGGTCAAGACACACAGAAGTGGACCGGATCATTGTAGCCAATGATGAAGCGGCAAACAATCCGCTCATACAAAAATCCCTGATGATGGCAGCGCCCAGCACGGCGAAAACAGCCATTAAGGATGTGAATTCCTCCATTGAACTTCTTAAAAATCCAAAGGCAGCGGAGCATAAGATACTGATCATCGTCAGCACTCCTTTGGACCTCCTTCGGATTGTTACGGAAGTACCTGATATCCCTCTTGTGAATGTAGGAAATTACGGCAGGGTAGCGACAAAGATCAATGCAGAACCAAGGAAATCCTACCGGAAAAACTTATATGCCTACGACGAAGAGGTTGCTGTATTAAAGAAAGTAATCGAAACCGGTATCAAATGTAATTACCAGACGGTTCCGGATGATGCTCCGGAGGAACTATCAAAAATATTGGAATAAGGAGGAGTGAATTATGTCCGTAATAACAGTTGCACTCATTGGTACTCTGACCTATTGGATCTTTTTTGTATTAGATCCCTATATTCTTTCCTGGCAGTGTTTGAATCGTCCCATTGTAGTTGCCCCCATTCTCGGCCTGCTGTTAGGTGATTTTCAAACGGGCATTATCATGGGAGCTTCTCTTGAATCTATCTTCATGGGGATTTCAGCCATCGGAGGTTCTGTCCCGGCAGATGCGCTCTCCGCCAGTATTGTAGCAGTATGCTATACCGTTTTGACCGGCTCTGATGTGGAAACAGGACTTGCCATTGCTCTTCCCATTGGAACCGTTATGGCTTCCTTATCAAGCATCTTATTATCCTTTAGCTCTGCACTGGCTCCTTACTGGGAAAAGCTTGCCTTATCCGGAAAGCCTGGAAGGTTCCTTACACAGAACTTAATCTTTTCCGGCCTAATCTATCCCCTTCCCAATGTAATTATTATCTTTTTGGGAATCGCTTTTGGAGTTACCGGTTTAAATAGTGCCCTTGCTGCACTTCCTCCATTTGTCATGACTGGATTAACAGCAGCTTCCAGTATGATGGTGGCAGTTGGATTTGCCATCCTGATCTCCATGATCTGGTCCAAAGATGTAGCCAGCTTCTTCTTTGTTGGATATGTCATGGCTAAAATTCTTAAAATGGATTCCTTATCCATCGCAATCATCGGAGGAGCCATTGCAATTACCATGTTCTTCTACGAAAAGCAATTGATTGATGTAAAAAATTCCATGGTGGCATCGGAACAGAGGCCATCAGACGATGAGGAGGATTTTTTCTAATGGAAAAGAAAAATTTAAGCATTGAAGAAAAGAAAGTCTTAAAATCTATGTTTATCCGTTCTCATTTGACCTTTTTGTCCTTTAATATGACCAAGATGGAGGCCAATGGCTTTACCGCTACCATGCAGCCAGCCATCGAGAAAACCTACGAAGGCGATGAGGAAGGAAAAAAAGAGGCTTACGCCAGACATCAGAATTTTTTTAATACACACGCTGTTCCATTTTCCTTTATCGCCGGACTATCCTATGCCATGGAAAAGGAGCACAAGGAGAAACAATCGGTTGACGCAAAGACCATTGAAAGCATTAAAGCAGCATTAATGGGACCTACGGCAGGCATGTTCGATTCCCTGTTCTTTAACTGTTTGAGAATCATTGCAGCAGGCGTTGCCATCGGACTCTGTTCACAGGGAAACTTTTTAGGAGTCCCTATATTTATCTTTTTGTACGGCATCACCCAGTCTATTTTAAAATATTTTGGTGTCAAATTCGGATACATTTACGGAACTTCATTTATCGATAAGATATTCAGCTCCGGACTCATGCCGGCTCTTAGAAAGTCAGCATCTATTCTGGGAGTTACCATGGTAGGAGCGATGACGGCAGGCATTGTTAATGTTCCTCTTAACTGGACCATTCAGATGGGAAAGACCTCTGTGGTGATCTTAGATGTATTAAATTCCATCTTTCCTGGTATTTTGAGCATCATTCTTGTATTATTCCTGATGCGACTGATTAAAAAGGGCAGACGCCCGGTACAGCTGATTGTTGGAATCTTTGCCTTTGCCTTTATTGGAGCCTTTATTGGAATATTCTAAAAGGGAGAGGATGAAACATGATTGTAAAATCGAGACGAATCTACATGGAAGACGGCTTAAAAGATGGGTTTCTGGTAGTGGAAGATGGAACCATAAAGGAGTTTCTGCCCCGTACAGATAATGAGGAAATCATTGATTATGGGGATATGCGTATCATTCCAGGAATCTTTGATACCCATAATCATGGAACCTGCGGTTTTGGTCTTTCAGGAGAAGTAACCCAGGAAGAAATCAAAGGCTATCTTAAAGGCTGTGCTTCTCAGGGAATCACCAATGTGTTTCCCACAGCAGAACGATCTGCCATTGCCGCAGTCGCAAGAGCAGCAAAAGAACATTATGAGGGGGCCTCCATTCTTGGCATTCACAGCGAAGGCCCCTGGTTAAACCGGACCGGAGAAAAAGGAGTGCGAACCGGCTGGCCGGAGGTTTCCTTAGAGACAGCAAAACAAATGGTTTCCCATGGACAGGGACTTTTAAAACTGGTCGCTATGGCCCCTGAGATACCGGGAATTGCCCCTTTGGCAGAGTATTTCCTGAATAAGGGAGTGGTTCTGGCCATGGCCCACAGTGATAGTAATTATGAAGAAGCAAAGAGGGCCTATGAGCATGGCTTCTCTGTTTCCACCCATACAGGCAATGTGATGACCGGACTTCACCACAGAGATGTGGGGGGCCTTGGAGCAGCCCTTTTAAATGACAAGGTGGATTGCGAAGTGATTTGTGACGGCATGCATATCTCCCTGGAAATGCTGGAAATTTTCTTTCGGATAAAGTCCACAGAGCGTTTTATGATGATATCCGACTGTACTCCATTTTCCGGTGCTCCTGAGGGCGTCTATCGTGGATTTGAAGAAGGCATGACCATTCACGTATCCAAGGATGGGTTTGTTCTTACAGATACCGGGCGCCTCATGGGCTCCAGCCAGCCGGTCTTATATGGAATCGGCAATCTGGTGGAGAAGCTTCACATGCCAATGGAGAAGGTTTGGCCCATGTTCTCTCTAAACCCCAGCCGGAAGTATGGGTTTGAAAGGAATAAAGGCTCCTTGAAGGCTTTAAAAGATGCAGATTTTGTGGTAATTAACGATGAATACCGTACCATTGCCACCTATTCCATGGGAAAAAAGGTTTACGATGCAAAAGAAGGCCCTGTCTTTAATCCTGATTTCCTAAGGGAATGGAGGCAAAAGGAGGTGTGAAATGAGGAAAAAGCTGATTGTTTCTGCCGATGATTTCGGATTCAGCGAGGCATATAATTACGGAGCGGTGAAAGGCTATCAGGAAGGAATCATAACCGTCCTTTCCCTGATGAGCAATATGGCCTCCGCTCCCCATGGAGTGAACCTTGCAAAACGGGAGGTGCCAAAGGCCAATCTGGTGCTTCATACCAATTTCGTTCAGGGAAAACCAGTAAGCGAACCAGAACACATCAGGAGTCTTGTCAATGAAAAAGGGCAGTTCTACCGCTCCTATGAATGGAAGGGAGACAATCCCTCTGATAAGAAATGTATTGGTAATATTGTGGTGACGGTGGAGGACTGCTATAAGGAGACGGTGGCACAGATTAATCGTTTCCGGGAATTGACAGGATATTATCCCAATCATTTTGAAGGCCATTCTGTTATTAATAAAAATATCTCTGCTGCATTTCATCAGGCAGCCATGGAGTTTCATATCCACTGTATGACAGAGCCGGAGGTGGAGACGGAAAAATGGCATCCGGTTCATGAAATTATGACGGGAAATCCTTTGTTTATGGAAATACTGGACCGGGGCTTGAGACCGGAAGATATCTATGAGGACCGGTTTGGAATTCTTAATAGTCCTTATGAATACAACATCATCCATTTGCATCCAGGGTATGTGGATGCATACATTCTGGATAACTCTTCTTTAACTACAGCCCGTTGCAGAGATTTACAGACTGCATGCGACCCGGGAGTCAAACAGTGGCTTCTTGACCACGACATAGAGTTAGTAGATTTTTCTTCTATTTATAAGTAAAGAAAAGTTATAAGTGACAATAAGGGGTGCCGTATACAAGCGGCACCCCTTATTTACGATTTAAAGAATTCCTTCCAAATCAAACGGCGGTGTGTACTCCTCCTTTGCACTGCTTTTTTCCTGCATAAATCCCTGGTCAAGGGAAAGGGATATGGCTTCATCAAGAACCTTGTTATATTCATAAGAAGTGATTCTACGATTGATTTCTGGAAAGTCCTTGCTTAGAAAGAAGGGAGTGTACTGACTTAAAAGGCTGATATAATACATACCCTCAGGAAGTTCCTCCTTTATAAAATGAAGAAGTTTTATGGAATCATCCTTAGCACCCGGAAGAACCATATGACGTATAATGACTCCTTTTTTCATAATAGCCCCATCTTCCTCAAACTCAGGCGCTCCTGTTTGGAGAATCATCTGGCGGATTGCTTTTTTAGCAACCTGAAAATAATCTTTCGCTCCGCTGTAGCGCAGGGACAGATCTGTACTTTCGTATTTTAAATCCGGAAGCCATATATCCACATATCCTTCCAGTGCTTTTACCGTTTCTACTGTTTCATAGCCGCCGCAGTTATAGACCACAGGGATAGACAGCTTATCCTTGACCATATCAAGGGCTGACAGAATAGAGGGAAGATACTGAGTGGCAGTGACCAGATTAATATTGTGGGCCCCCTCATCCTGAAGTCTTAAAAAGATTTGGGAAAGCTCCTCTGGGGAAAGCTCTTTCCCAACCTCCTCCTGGCTGATGGAGTGATTCTGACAAAAACAGCATCGAAGGGTACAGCCGGTGAAAAATACAGTGCCACTCCCCCTGGTGCCGCTGATACACGGCTCTTCCCAGTGGTGAAGTGCAGCTCTGGCAGCCTTAATGGTACTTGAGCAGCCGCAGTAACCGGTGGTCACGGTCCGGTCCACCTTACAGTTTCTGGGGCATAAGGTGCAGGATTTATATAAATGGTCGTAATTCATATTGGGTTCTCCTGTTGTTGACAAAGTCACTTTTGTACGTTACTATAATAAACATTATGCTGATTCTTTAAAAGAAAAAGAAAGGGTTAGCTTAATAATCCAATCATCAGATGAAAAAGAACAGAAAGCTATATTTAAAATTATATAAGAAACTTTGAATTTTTTCTACTTCAATTATAGAAAGAAAAAAAGGAAAGGAACCATTCATATCATTATGAGCAACAAAGAAGAAATCTGCGAGCAACATTCCCCCAATCTATCAGCCCTCCGTTATGCATTTCCCAAAACAGCGCCTGTTATGGCAGGTTACCTTGTACTTGGAGCTGCATATGGAATCCTTATGAGCGGCAATGGTCATGGAATTTGGTGGCCTCTGTTAATCAGTATGTTTGTATATGCCGGAAGCCTGCAGTACCTGGGAATCACATTTTTTGTGGCATTGGTGAACCCCTGGTATGCTTTTTTTATGTCCCTCATGTTAAATGCCAGACATTTGTTTTATGGAATTTCCATGCTTGATAAATACAGGGAGGCTGGTAAATTAAAGCCTTATCTGATCTTTGCATTAACAGACGAAACATTTTCCGTTTTATGCAACGAAGAACCTCCAAAGGGCATCCCAAAATACATGGTGTATTTTTTTGTATCCCTTCTGGACCATTTGTATTGGGTGGCAGGAACCCTCCTTGGTGCCATTGCAGGAAGTATGATTACCTTTAATACGGCGGGCATGGACTTTGCACTGACTGCCCTTTTTGTGGTCATATTTGTAGATCAGTGGAAATCCGGGAAAGGACATTGGTCAGCGGTCACAGGAATTGCAGCGTCTGTAATTTGTCTTAAGATATTTGGAAGCAGCGGCTTTATTGTGCCAGCCATGATCCTTATTCTGGGAATGATTACTTTCGCTTATTATAGGGAAAAGAGAAAGGAGAAACAGTCTTGAATCAGGAAATGATATCATACCTGCTTATTATAATCTCCATGGTGGCTGCCACTGTAATCACACGGTTTCTGCCTTTTATCATGTTTCCGGCAGGCAAGGAGACGCCCCCTTATATTGCCTATCTTGGTAAGACTCTTCCCTATGCGACCATTGGTCTTTTGGTGGTCTACTGCTTAAAGGGGGTCTCTTTTCAGTCTTATCCCTATGGACTTTCTGAGGCATTGTCCGTTGTACTGATTGTCATCCTTCATCATATAAAAGGAAATTCCCTCTTAAGCATTGGAGCGGGAACTGCCTTCTATATGATTCTGACTCAGCTTATTTTCCGGTAAGAGCAGGGAATTAATATCCTTCCGGCAATCCTTTTTGCTCCCTGAATTCTTTCGGGGAAAGGCCGAATTCCTTTTTAAATGCCCGGTAAAAGCTGGTGTAATCTGAAAATCCATATTGGTGATAAAGCTCTGTAAATGGAATCCCGGAAAGGATTCCATTTTTGCTTGCATGTAACCGCTTTTTAATAATGTACTGATGAATGGATATTCCCATGTTGTCTTTAAAGACATGGGAGATATGATATTTACTGGAATAGAAAAAGGAAGCCAGTTTATCCAGGGATAGATCTTCACTGAGATGATTGTTGATATAGTCGCAGAGGTTTAAATACAGCACATTTTCATAAGCCACTGGAACCTGATGGAGCATATCGTAGGTGATTCTATTAATCTGCAGAAGAAAGGAGAGGACTAAAAGCTCTGCATTCAGCTTGTGAAAGGCTCTATTACCATGAAGCTCCTCAAGAAGATCCAAAAGCCGCCCCTGAATGCTTTGGAAGGTGATGAAATCCGTGCGGAACCGGTAACTCTTTTTTTCTTCTGCATACCGGAAGCTGTAGGAAAAATCCTCAGACCAGGTGCACATGGATTCATAATAGCTCCGGCTGATCCAGAGAACAAAACGCTGATAATTCTTATCCGTGGAATGAAAGATAGGGTGATGCTTCGTACCGGGAGGTATGAGCAGATAGTCGCCGTATTGCAGGTTGTACTGATTTCCATCCACATCATAAGTCACATCTCCGCTTAAAAAAAAGTACACTTCATAATAAGGATGGCTGTGATCCACTATATGATTTAAATTGGCATCCTTATAAAAGAACACTTCAAACTCTCCGGAGTTCATATACTGCCGGTCATTAAAACCGGTGGACAATTCTTTTTTCATAAAATCCCTCCTTTTAAAATTCATGTATTGTTTTCATTATAGGACATGACCGCAAGATTTGCAATGTGAACGGCAAATTAATCCATGGTAATACATCCGTATTTTGTATATACTAAGTCCATACTAATGATCCGAACAAAAAAGGAGGTATTTTAATGAAATTATCATTCAGATGGTATGGGGACGATGACAAGGTTACATTACAGAACATAAGACAGATTCCAGGAATGTATTCCATCGTGACCGCTGTTTACGATGTTCCGGTTGGTGAGGTATGGAGCCGTGAGACCATTGCACATTTAAAGAAAGAAACAGAAGAAGCAGGACTTGCTTTTGAAGTGATTGAAAGCATACCAGTTCATGAAGATATTAAATTAGGAAAACCAAGCAGAGAACAGTACATTGAAAACTACTGCGAAAATATCAGAAGAGTGGCAGAAGCAGGAATCAAGTGTGTTTGCTATAACTTCATGCCAGTATTTGACTGGACCAGAACCCAGCTTGACCATGTATTAGAGGATGGCTCTACAACTCTTGTGTATTACCAGGATCAGGTGGATAAGGTAAATCCTCTGGAGTCAGATGGTGATTTAACTCTTCCTGGCTGGGATTCCAGCTATACAAGAGAAGAATTAAAGCAGGTGGTAAGTGAATACAATTCCATGTCTGAGGAAGATCTTTGGGATAACTTAAAGTATTTCCTGGAAAAAATCATTCCAGTGGCAGCAGAGTGTGGTGTCAATATGGCCATTCATGAGGATGACCCATGCTGGAGCATCTTTGGTCTCCCAAGAATCATCACCGATGAGAAGAATCTGGACCGCTTCTTAAAGCTGGTAGACGATCCTCATAACGGAATCACTCTTTGTACCGGCTCCTTAGGCTGTTCCAACCAAAACGACGTTGTTAAAATGGCTGCCAAGTACGCAGCTATGGGACGCGTTCACTTCGTACATGCCAGAAACGTAAAAGTTCTTGAAGATAACAAGGGCTTTGAAGAGCGTGCTCATTTATCCAAATGCGGCTCCCTTGATATGTTTGCCATCTTAAAGGCTCTTCACGACAATGGCTTTGATGGTTATGTACGCCCGGATCACGGTCGTATGATCTGGGGAGAGACCGGACGGGCTGGATACGGACTTTATGACCGTGCCCTTGGCGCTACCTATTTAAATGGTTTATGGGAAGCAATTGAAAAAACAAGCAAATGAGAAGGAAGGGCGATACCATGGCATTGACATTTGGAACAGATTTAAGCGGAAAAGTAGCAGTTGTAACAGGAGCTGGCGGTGTATTATGCGGCATGTTTGCAAAAACACTTGCAGAGGCGGGAGCAAAGGTTGCAGTTCTTGATTTAAACGAGCAGGCAGCAAAGGAAATCGCTGATACCATTGAAAAAGAAGGCTTCACAGCAAAAGCATATAAGGCAAATGTATTGGAGAGAAGCAGCCTGGAAGAAGTTCACGCAAGCATTCTGGCAGAGCTTGGACCTTGTGATATTTTAATAAACGGTGCAGGCGGAAACAATGCAAGAGCCAACACAGATAAAGAATACTTTGAAATGGGAGATATAGAGGCAGATGTAAAATCCTTCTTCGACTTAGATCAGTCTGGCGTTGAATTTGTATTTAACTTAAACTTCTTAGGAACCCTGCTTCCCTGTCAGATTTTTGCAAAGGATATGATTGGAAGAGAAGGCTGCAGTATTTTAAATATCTCTTCTATGAATGCCTTTACCCCACTGACTAAGATTCCGGCTTACAGCGGAGCAAAAGCAGCCATCAGCAACTTCACCCAGTGGCTGGCGGTTCACTTTTCCAAGGTTGGAATCCGTGTGAATGCCATTGCACCAGGATTTTTCGTGACACAGCAGAATGAAAAGCTTTTATTTAATGAGGACGGAACTCCTACCAAGAGAACGGAAAAGATTCTTTCCGCAACTCCAATGGGACGGTTTGGAGATGCGAGCGAGTTAAACGGAGCACTCTTATTTTTCTTAAACAATGAGGCAGCAAGCTTTATTACAGGCGTAGTACTCCCAATTGATGGCGGTTTTTCTGCTTATTCCGGAGTATAACAGGCTGTCTCCTGTAGCAGGGAGCATTCTGTCTTTCAATAACATATAAATACACCTTATAAAAAGATATCTTTTTTTGTCATTCTTGATAAAAGAGATATCTTTTTATTATGTTCCTTGAAGTTGTGTCAACTGGGACTATAAATGAAATATATGTAATATATTGTCAATTTATGGATACGTTGACAAATTATTACAAAATAGGATATAATAGCTAAAGCCATGTATAATTTGTAATGGTACACATCACCAATGACAAGACAAGGAGCACAAAACTATGAAGACTTCGGGGGAAAAGAAATGGTTTCAGAGAAGTGAAAAAGAGGGGAAAGGAGTAAAGAAGAAAAAAGAAAGAAAAGTGGGAGCACTGTTTTCCGCTAAGCTTACCATGAAATCATTAAAGATGAAGATGCTTATGTTCATCATCTCTATTATTCTTGCACTGACTGTAACCAATATGGTCATCAGCATCTCGGTCAGCTACAAAGGGATCACAGACGTTGTAAAAAGCGATCTGGAATCAACCGGAAAGCTGGTAAACAGTCTGATTGTACAGAATCTTAGCCAGATGAAGACAAACATCGAAGCCAGTACCCAGGGCGGAAGCTTAAAGTCCATTAACTCACGAGTTGTAACCGAGTATCTTACAAACCAGTGTAAGCTTTATGGCTATAAGGATCTGGAAGTGATTACCCAGCAGGGAGTGGTTACCCGCAGCGCAAGCGGTGATCACGTGGGAGATAATTATTCCGACCGTGAATACATAAAGAAGGCTTTAAACGGAGAAACTGCAGTTTCAACGACAGAACTCGACAGCAATAACCAGCTGGTCATTCGTGTTGCAGCACCATATGACCTGGGAATTCTCGTTGCTACCTATGACGGCACCGTGTTAAGTAATCTGATTCAGGATCTCCGCATTGGTAAGAGCGGTAATGCATTCTTAATTGATAACACAGGTACCATGATTGCATGTATTTATCCTGAAGTGGTCAATGAACGCCAGAACTTCATTGAAATGTCTAAAACAGATAAATCCTATCAATCATCAGCACGTATGTATCAGACCATGCTTACCGGAAAAACAGGAATCGGAACCTATGATTACAAAGGTGTTTCCAGATTCTGTTACTACAGTCCTGTAACTGGCGCTGACGGCTGGGCACTTGGAGTTGTTGCTCCGGTGAATGAAACAACGACTTCCATTTATACCGTTGTTGCTGCAATGATTATTCTGGGAGTAGCATCCATCGCATTAGGCTGTATCATGGCATTTAGATTTGCCGCACCAATTGCCGGACCGATTTCAGCCATTGCAACGCGTATGAAGCTGTTATCTGAGGGTGATTTATTCAGTGAAGTTCCAGTCGTTAACAGAAAAGATGAGATTGGAATTCTTGCAGAAGAAGCGAATAACTATGTTCAAAGCGTAAGAAATACAAACCACACCATCATAAAGGTACTTGACAAGATTGCCTCTGGAGATTTCCGCCCTTCCGAAATAACGGACTTCAAGGGTGATTATGTTATGGTTCAGCAGGCAATCCAGAGAACGGAAGATATGCTTGCAAAGACCATGGAGACCGTAGAAATTTCTGCTGACGAAGTTGCAAAGAGCAGCGCCCAGGTATCCTCTGGAGCTCAGAACTTAAGTCAGGGAGCAGTAGAGCAGGCAGCAGCTGTTGAGGAACTTTCCTCTTCCGTCAATGAAATTTCAGTTAGTCTCATGAATACGGCTAATTCTGTTGTAGGCATGAATAAGCAGGCAGGCCATGTTGGTAAAGCTATGGAAGAAGGCAATGAAAAGATGCATGAGATGATGGATTCCATGGATCAGATCAGCCGGAAATCCAAAGAGATTGAAAAGGTCAATAAGCTGATTGAAGACATTGCATTCCAGACCAATATCCTGGCTCTTAACGCAGCCGTAGAAGCAGCCCGTGCAGGAGAAGCAGGAAAAGGCTTTGCAGTAGTAGCAGATGAGGTAAGAAACCTTGCAGGTAAGAGTGCCAATGCGGCTAAGGATACATCAAGCCTTGTTGCCGATACCATTCAGGCCGTTAACAAGGGAACCCAGCTGGCAAGTTCTACCGGAGATTCCTTAAATACAATTCTGGCAGAAACAAAGAGCATGGTTTCAGCCATTGAGCAGTCTGCAGAGGAATTAAAAGAGCAGAGCGAAAAGGTAAAAGAGGTAACCGCAGGAATCGAGCAGATTTCAGCCGTTGTTCAAAGCAATTCCGCCACAGCCGAAGAAAGTGCTGCAGCAAGCGAGGAGCTTTCCGGACAGGCAGAGAACTTAAGCGTGCTTATGAGCCGGTTTAAGATTCGATAAAATAAATAACAGCAATACCAAAGCAGATTTTATCTTTTGGTATTGCTGTTTTTTTATTTCATCTATTTTGTTTCGTCCTTTTTTACATTGGCATGTGGGATGTAGTGATAGATATCCTGGTATGCTTCCAGTTCTTCCTCTGTTCCTGGTGTGGCAGGAATAAGACCGGTACAGTCCATAGAGGAACAGGCCTGAATATCAATATCATAATTATTTTTAGCCAGTTTTGATTTTATGATGTCCTTCTCTTTTTCTTCGTTATTGGAACTCATATGATTTCTCCTTTCAATAGGTGGATTTCTTATTTGTTTAGTGTAAGGAAAAATACAGTAATTATTCATTGAGGATTTATATCCATAATTTGCGTTATATTTTTTTGCTTTCATCGTTATAAAAAGTGCGGGGCGATTAAGTCCGGAAAAGAATTTAGAATGATGGAGGAAATGTTATATGAAAATTGCCTTTTTCACAAATGAAAAACAGCTGACTGAATTACAGGAGGAAGAAATTACAGACAGCAGAAACCATTTGTTAAAGGTCGATTATTTTTCCATGGAAGAGAAGCTTCTTCCGACGTTGGATTGCGCCGCGTACGATGTGATAGTGATCTATCCAAAAGGGGGAACGGCTTCCTGCGGGAAAATAATCAGGCAGGTGGATATGAGAGAAAAGTATACTGCATTTTTTAACGGTCATACCTGGGTGTTTGACATCCAGGATATATTTTTTCTGGAATCCTATTACCGGAAAACAAGCGTGGTAATAGAAAATGAAAGAATACGGATACGGGCAAAGTTAGATGAAGAGGAAGGAAAGCTTCCAAGTGACCACTTCATCCGGATCAATCGCCATAATATAGTAAATATGCAATATGTGAAAAATGTAAAAGGAGAGGTCATTGAGATGCAGAATGGTGATGTTCTGTATGTAAATGACACAAGAAGAAAGAAGTTTGAAAAAAAATACCTTAAGTTTTTGGAAATCAATTTCATGCTATTGTAGAAAATTGTCGAAAAAGCGCAATAAAACAAGCAAAAAGCGCAAAGCCCATTGCGGGTGCATGAAACAAATGATATTGTTGTTCTATTCAGAAATACAACTGATTCCATTCATTCTTCGGCATTTTATTTCTATTAATCATATCTTGTAAATCTTTAACATATCAGGACAGACAGCAGATTTTGCCGAATTTGCTGTCTGTTTTTTATTATATAGGGGAGTCCTGCGAACTCCTCTATATAATAAAAAGCACGACCTGCAGGATGTACATGACGCTTAAGAGGAAGAGAAATTCCTGAATTTGTAAGAATTGTAATAAAATTGTTAGTAACAGTCCGAAAACTTTAGGGAAATATAAGGAATTATTCCTGATTTCAATGGAAGTCTATGATACAATCAAATCAGTAACAAAGAAAGATAACCAAAAAGGAGGCAGTGAACGTATGAAACTTGGAAAAATAACAAGAACAATATTGTTTTTATTTGTCACAGTTTGTCTGTTGACCGGATTCACTGTGGCACATAAAGGTTATGAGCTTTACCGAGAAGTATTAAGTGAGGACAGTCTGAAGGAACGTGTGGAAGCCATACAGGAAAAAGACGGATATACCTCTTTTAAAGATCTCCCGGATGTTTATATAAATGCGGTGGTATCTGTAGAAGATAAGCGTTTTTTCAAGCACAATGGAATTGATGCAATTGCCATTGGCCGTGCCATTTTAAATGATATTCAGGCAGGCCGTTTTGTGGAGGGAGGAAGCACCATCACTCAGCAGCTTGCAAAAAATCTTTATTTTAATCAGGATAAAGAGCTTACCAGAAAAGTCGCAGAAGTACTTATGGCCTTTGAATTAGAGAAACATTATACAAAAGATCAAATATTTGAATTATATGTAAATTGCATTTATTTCGGCGAAGGATATTACAGCGTTGGCGATGCCAGTATGGGATATTTTAATAAATCACCAGAAGAAATGACGGATTATGAAAGTACACTTTTAGCTGGAGTACCCAATGCCCCTTCCAAATACGCCCCAACAAAGAATTTAAAGCTGGCTCAGATGAGACAGAAGAAAGTGCTTGCCAGAATGGAGGCATGTGGATATTTTTCCTCAGATGAAGTGGAGACCGTTGCCCAGCAGATTGTATCAATCAACTGATTTTACTTGAACAATGATACAACAAAAGGTATAATAATAGAAAAGACAGAATGTTCTAAGTGGGGTTCTGCCACATAGTATGATTACAAAGGAAAAGGGGAAACAGTATGGAGGATAAGGATTTATACAATAAGCTGATGCTTTTGGTGTTTGTTCTGATCGTGGTTCTGCTGTGTGCCGGATCCTACAGCTATTTCAGTGGAAAAAAAACAGGCGCAGACATAAAAGGTCCAGTAAAGAACGCCAAAGTACTTGTGCTGGAAGAGACAACAAAACGATATTCTTCATAAAGATGGCGGATACGGACAGGCAATGATAAATAAAAGCAGGTACCAGAAAAGCATGATAATTTCTGGTACCTTTTTTATCGGGGAAAGGTTGGGATTTATGGACGTTAGAGAAATGCTTTTGCAGGTTAAGTCTGGAGAAATGGATATGGATACGGCAGAACAGCTGTTAAAGAATCTTCCCTATGAAGAACTTGGATATGCGAAGCTTGATCATCACAGGAAACTGCGTTCCGGTTTTGGGGAGACCATATTCTGCCAGGGAAAACCGGACTCTTATCTGGTAGAAATCTATAAACGCTTATACGGGCGGGACGGAGAGGTCTTTGGAACCAGGGCAACGAAAGAACAGTATGAACTGGTAAAAGCGGCCCTTCCTCAGATCACCTATGATCCTATTTCCAGAATCTTGAAAGCGGAAAAACCTGATAAGGATAAGAAAGGCTGTATCGCCGTCTGCACAGGCGGGACGGCTGACATTCCCGTGGCAGAGGAAGCGGCACAGACGGCAGAGTATTTCGGCTGTCATGTGGACCGGGTCTATGACGTAGGGGTTGCCGGCATCCACAGGCTCTTATCCCAGAGGGAACGGCTGATAAAAGCCAATTGTATTATTGCAGTTGCTGGTATGGAGGGAGCTTTAGGTACGGTAATCGCAGGCCTCTCAGAGTGTCCGGTGGTGGCAGTACCAACCTCTGTAGGCTACGGAGCCAGCTTCCACGGACTATCCGCCCTCTTAACCATGCTCAATTCCTGTGCAAACGGAATTTCCGTTGTCAACATTGACAACGGTTACGGAGCCGGATACATTGCGACACAAATCAATCGAATTGCGGAGAAATAATATGAAAAAAATACTTTACTTGGAATGTAATTCAGGTATTAGCGGAGATATGACCGTAGGAGCACTTTTAGACCTTGGCGCTGACCGTGAGGTACTTATAAAAGCTTTGGACAGCCTGAATGTAAACGGATATCATCTGCATTTTGGACGGGCAAAAAAGTGCGGGATTGATGCATTTGATTTTCAGGTTCATCTGGAGGATGAGCATGACAACATGAGCGGTCATAGTCATGATGCAGAACATAGTCATGATGCAGGACATAGCCATGATGTAGGACATAGCCACAGCCATCCCCACCGCAATCTCCAAGACATCTATGAGATCATCGACCGGCTGGAAGCCGGCGATCATGTAAAAAACATGGCAAAGCGCATGTTTGAAATCGTGGCAGAAGCGGAGTCAAAGGCTCATGCGCTTCCAATAAGCCAGGTTCATTTTCATGAGGTAGGAGCCATAGATTCCATTGTTGATATCATAAGTGCGGCTGTTTGTATCGATAATCTGGGCGTGACAGAGGTGGTGGTCTCTCCTCTTTCGGAAGGGTTTGGTAATGTACGCTGCCAGCATGGTGTCATCCCGGTTCCGGTTCCGGCCACAGTGAATATAGCATCCCAGTATGGACTTAAGCTTCGGTTTACAGACACCATGGGTGAGATGGTGACACCTACCGGCGCTGCCATTGCAGCCGCACTTAACACCAGAACGAATCTGCCAGAAACCTTTCGCATCCTTAAAACTGGAATGGGAGCGGGGAAAAAGGATTTTAAGCATGCCAATGTCCTTCGGGCAATGATTCTTGAAGTTCTTCGGGAAGAAGAGCCGGAAGAAACCATGTGGGTACTGGAAGCGAATATTGACGATTGCAGCGGTGAGATGTTAGGATATGCCATGGAAACTTTACTGGAAGCAGGAGCGGCAGATGTCTGGAATACACCCATCTATATGAAGAAGAACCGACCTGCCTATATGATTTCAGTTCTTTGCAAACAAAAGGACTTAATGACAATGGAAGAGCTTATGTTTCTTCAGACAACGACCATCGGAGTCAGGAGATACCAGGTAGAGAGAACGATTCTTGGTCGGGAAAAGAAGCTCATAAAGACAGAGTGGGGAGAGGCAGAGGTTAAGGTTTGCTTCTGGAAGGAAAGGACCTTTTGTTATCCCGAGTATGAAAGCGTGAGAAGTATATGCAAACAGACTGGTATGGATTTCCAGACCGTATACGACACAATCCGTCATACTACTGAAATTCTTTAAATGGGAGCATAAATTTAATAAAGATTTACGGCCGCGGCGGTTCCAGATAACCATTAATCCAATGGAGCCGCTGCTGTATTTTGCCTTTTTGGCTAAAAAAGTGGTTAAAAAATGTTAAAAAATAAAATTTTGTCGATTTTAACTATAATTTCGGAGCATTCGGTCGATAACTATATAAATGATTTTATTTTTGGGGTGTAAGTATGAAAAAATCAGTATGGATAAAAGCTGGGATAGGAATTATAATTCTTGTCGGCGTAGTTTTTGCCGGGATTTTCTTCTTTATCTCCAGTTGTGCCAGCAGCTTAAAGGTTAATGTCATGAATTTTGACCAGGATTTGAATTTAAAGAAGCCGTCTGAGGTTAAGACGAAACCCATTATTTTATTTCTTGGAAACAGCATGACCTATGTCAATGACCTTCCCACGGTTTTTGAAAGGCTGAGCTTAAGCGGTGGATTTGTTCCTGAAATTTATGAGCTGACGGAAGGAAGCTATCGCCTGGAGTATTTTGCAGATGAGACGGATGAGTTAGGTGCCGAGGCACTGAATGCCATTGAAAATTATACCTGGGATTATGTAGTGATGCAGGAACAGAGCGGAATTTCTGCCTTTGGGCAGGAGGTTATGTTTCCGGCGGCAAGGGCTCTTGATAATAAGATCCGAGCTGGCGGCGGACAGTCTGTATTTCTAATGACCTGGGCCTATAAGGATGGAGTATCCCGTAATCTGCTTGGCAGTGAAGTTGGGAATACCAGAGAAGAGATGCAGACCTTGATGGCAGAGAATTATTTAAATATTTCAAAAGAGCGGAACGCGCTCCTGGCACCAGCTGGAATCGCATTTATGAGGTGTGCAAAAACCAATCCAGAAATTGAACTATGGGATGCAGACGGAACCCATCCGTCCATTGCCGGGACTTATCTGGCAGCATGCACCTTATATAAGGTTCTGTATGAACAATCTCCGGAGGGACTTAGCTATCCGGAAGAGCTTGATGGCTCTACCGCATTAAAGTTGCAGAAGATAGCGGCAGGAATGAATTAAGAACTAAATATTTGGAGGTTAAATTGTGAAGAACAAATGGAACGTTACGATTGATGGGAATCAACATGAGATTATATATACACCTGGCTTTATAAAAGGAAAGCGAACCGTAGATGGTGTTGGAACCATCGTGCAGAATACTAACTGGTTCATGCGGCTCTTTGATGAAGCGTTTGAGGTGGATGGTAAGACCCTTCATCTTACGGCCATTGGCAACAAAGTTGATCTTGCAGTGGATGGGATATACATGAATTCCCAAAAGCCCTATGTCCCGTTTAAGACCGTTCCCTCCTGGATTAATATCTTATCAGGAGCTTTGCTTCTGTCTGGAATGGCAACAGGGGGATTGATTGGATTGTTAATCGGTGTTATTTTCGGTATTCTGCTGATTACACAGTCTGTATCACCGAAACGAGATAATCCAAAGCCAATATGTATTGGACTGGCAGCCGTTGCATTGATTCTCCAGATCCTGTTCCTGTTCCTGACTTTTAATCTCTCTCGATAAGATTCATTTTTAAACCGCTAATATGAGGGAAAATAAAATCCTGAAAGGACAGCATAGAACGTATGTGGATCTTTCAGGATTTTTATATCTGAATTCCTGAAAATTCAACATCTGAGGACAATTTGACGTAAATAAAAACATAAATTGAGCAAAATATATAAAAAAATCTAAAAAAAACAGAGTAATATATAGTAAAATACATATTTTGAGTTAAAAGAACAAATTAATGGAATAATATTGACGAACCATAGTTTTGAATATAACATTATTGTAGATGTAATGTACAATAGCATCCATGACCTTATTTGGACTTGGACCTTAGAGAGGAAAAATATGCGTTTGAATTATCAAATGGGGATTGTTCTTGAGGCCTCAAAAAATAGTGATACGCCCATTGGTGTGCACGAGGTAATGCAATATTTGAATATATCAAAAAGCGCAGCATATCTTCTTATACAAAATTGCCAGATCTGGTTGATTGAGAATCATTTGGGGGAGGATTCCTTACATCAGCGGAGAGAACTCTACATAAGGAAAGGAGATTCAAAAGAAAAATTAAAAAAACTACTGTCAACATCCAATTATGAGGAATTTGACTACTCTCCAAGAGAACGAAGAATCTATATCATCGTACTGCTTATCCGAGAAAAATTTGTTTCCACTCATGAAATTATGGAGCGGTTCCGCATCAGCAGAAATACCTGTATTTTGGATCTTGCCGGAGTCAATCGTCTGCTGGATAAATTCAACCTTGGATACACAGCTGGTAATCATGGCTATTCCCTGACTGGAGAAGAGTATGATATTTACCGGCTCTGCTTATGGGTGGTCTCAAAGATTTTTTCTGAATTGTTTCCTAAAAATTATGAGATGGCTATGTCCTTATTTGAATTTCCAGCAAAGGATATCGAAAACATTGGCCAAATGCTCATTCACGCATCGAAACAATTTAACCTTTCTCTCAATCGTGAAGCTCTTTAC
Source organism: Lacrimispora xylanolytica (assembly GCF_026723765.1). Lineage (NCBI taxonomy): Bacteria > Bacillati > Bacillota > Clostridia > Lachnospirales > Lachnospiraceae > Lacrimispora > Lacrimispora xylanolytica. The sequence goes on along the minus strand of NZ_CP113524.1, from coordinate 3,349,190 downwards.
ATTTTTTGTGCTTCCTGCACCCTGGTCACAAGAAGAATACGTCTTGGTCATATGATCTCTCAGGATATGATACCTAATTATCACCGAATGTGTGCTTATAATTGCCGGATACGCAGCATTCTTTATCAGTCAAATGTGGTGGACACTGTTTTACAGCTCGAGGCCTCCTCATTTGGAAAGCCATTTTTGGATGCGGTCAGAAATGGGATGGCAGAATGTCTGGCCAGGATGCTTGTTTGTGTCTTGGGAGAGACGGGGGAAGATATTACCTCGATACACATGAAGGAAGAAAAATTAATCATTTATGCAGACAGGATCATGCAAAAATTTGAAACTCTCATTGGGATGTTTTTTGAGAATAAGAACGAATTATTAAAAAGCGTGGCCCTTAGCTTAAAATGCATTTTTTTAAGGAAAAAGTATGGATTTCGGATCTGTAATGCCTTAGGTCTGGAAGTAAAAAAACATTACATTCATATCGTTGGAATGACACAATTAGCAATGGAAGAAATTGATGAACTCAAAGATTCAATGACAGAAAGTGACTGTATTCTCCTCAGTGTTAATTTTCTGGGAGGATTATACAAGGTAAGACATGTCACAGTTCGAACTCCCCGCATTTTGGTGGTATATGCGGGAAATTCCGATTCCAGCATTCTGCTTCAGGGACAGTTACAAAATCTTTTGCCAGGGGCAAGAGTCCTGACAGCATCCCTGTTTCAGGATTTGACCAGGTTTACGGAATATATGGATATGATTGTATCCACCATACCAATTGAATTGCATGGGATTCCAGTAGTAGTGGTAAACACGTTTTTGACCGAATGTGACAAAGAACGAATTAAAAGACTGACAGAGCATAAATTTTCCGAGGATGAGCAGCTGTCACGATTTCTCACAGATTTTACAGATATTTCAAATGAAGTAGTCTGTTTTGAGGACAGTATCCATCTGAGGGGTAAAATAGAGGAATATATTAAGTCAAATAGGGTCAGAATTAAATATGGAATAGAAAAAAGCCAGATATTAAAGGAATTGCTGACGGAACGCAGAATCACAGTCAGAGATTCAGTGAAGGACTGGAGAGAAGCGATTTATCTGGCAGCAAAACCTTTGGAGGAAGACGGAAGTATTGAACCTGCTTATACAAAAGCTATGATATTATCAGTAGAAAGCGGGGGTCCCTTTATAATACTGTCTCCTGGAATTGCGCTTCCCCACGCCAGACCGGAAGCTGGTGTCCGATGGATGTCCATGTCGTTGCTGAAGGTAAAAGAAAAGGTTTATTTTACGGAAGAAAAATATGCCAATCTGTTTTTTGTACTGGCGAGTACAGATGGGAATAGTCATCTGAATGCACTGAAAGAGCTGTCATCCTTATTTTCTGATGGGGCAGCTTATGATAAATTTATGAAGGCAGATACGGTAGAAGAGCTGCACCAGCTGATCATATAGCGGGCCAGTCAGGAAATTAGAGTTAATGGGCTATATCTTGATATTGGCCTCAAGTAATATAAATACTTATTATGAAGGGTAAAGATGATGCTTAAGGAACTATGTAAAATAAGTCTGGAAGAACAGATCAAAGAAATTGATACAAAGATCACTGATTTACAGGAGAGAAAAAAACAGTTGATGGTAGCGAAGGAGCGGGAAGAGCTCCGAAGATTTGTAGAGACAGCAGAGAAAAACGGGTTATCACCGGCAGAGCTTGCAAGGCAGCTTTTAGCAAGGCAGGCTTAAGTAAGGACTTAAGTTAAAATACGTCTTGATTGGATGAACATCCATATCAAGGCGTATTTTGTGTTTTCTAAATCCTGTATATAATTTGCCATAAACTCATGTTGAGGAAGCTCCATAATGAGCTTTCCTATAATAAGTCTTCAGTATTTCAAGGTATGCTTTTGCATATTTGGGCAGATACCGGTTCTTTTGATAGGCGGCTATCAAAGTATTATCCATTCGCTCTCTTCCAATGGAGAGGCAGACAGATTCCTGAGGTTCCCGTTTTTTCAGATAGTGGTAATAGCTTTCCGGTGCAAATGCTGCGCCAAGGCCTTCCATGGCAAGACAGATGGACATTTCACTGTTTCTGGTGTGCAAAAGGATCTCTGGCTCCATATCATAATCTTTAAATAATTTTAAGGCCAGACCTCCGGTATTCTGGTCAGGATAGAGAAGGATAAAGGGTTCCCTTGATAGATGACTTAAATCAATCCAGGGATACCCGAAGCCTTCTTTTTTTTCAGCCAGGGAAACCAGCGGATTCCCGGCAGAAAGAACCAGCACCAATTCTTCCTTTCCAATGATTTCGTAATCAAGATCTGTGGGAAATTCATGGACATTATAAAAGGTCAAATCCACGGTATGGTCTGTCAGTGTGTGTTCCGCTACAAAGTTTACTTCTTCCATCATGTTGACGGTGACATGAGGATACTGCTTGTGGAACTGTAAAAGAGTGGGTCCGATCAGGCTGTTTCCCAGCATGATTGGGATGGCAATGTTTAGCCGGCCGTGGTTCTGGTGCATAATATCATCAAATTCAATATCCCATTCCATTCCGTAATCCATGATCTTTTCCGCATAGTGAATATAGCGCTCTCCAAGGTAGGTAGGATGATAGCTGCTTCCAATCCGGTCAAAAAGACGGGTTCCAAGCTGCTGCTCCAGGTTTTTTAAATACTTACTCAGGGAAGGCTGGGAGATGAAAAGTGTTTCAGCCGCTTTACTGATATTTTTTTCTCTTGCAATGGCCAGAATATATCTTGCTTCTTTTAGTTCCATAGTGAGTGTCCCCTTTTGATCCAAACAGTTTGCATACTATAGCTTTACTGCATAGAAAATATAGATTATATGTATTTGACGTAGAGTATATCATAAATTATAATAAATGTATAGAGATAAATTAATAAAACTTATAAATAATTATAAGAAAAACCAATGAATTACGTTTTTCAACGCATGGAGAGGTAAAGATGAAGAAGAGTAGTGCATTTATCATGGTGGTGCCGGGACTAGTGATCCTGGCAATTTGTCTGTTTCTACCGCTTTTAAGAGTTCTGGTGCCCACATTTTATACCGGAGATTATTTATTTAGCGCCTACGCAGACTTTTTTAAGGATGGGTATTACTTAAAAATCTTTATACGAACTGTAAAGGTCGCTGTGATCACCACTGCCATATGCATGGCAGCAGGGGTTCCGACTGCTTATTTTATCAGCCGGTGTGATAAAAAATGGAGAGGAATTCTTCTTTCTGTTTCTATTTTCCCCATGATGACCAATTCCGTAATCCGCAGCTTTGCCTGGATTAATATATTAGGAAGCAATGGAATTGTAAACAAGTTCCTGATGACAGCCGGACTTGTGGAAAAGCCTGTAAAGCTTTTATATACGGATTTTGCCATCATCATCGGTTCTGTATACTTATTTCTCCCCCTCATGATCGTAACCGTTGCCGGTGTGATGGAAAACATCGGAGACGATATGATGGAGGCAGCTCTTAGTCTTGGAGCCGACCGGTTGAAAGCGTTTATGAAGGTCATTTTCCCTATGAGCCTTCCAGGCATCATTGTAGGCGGAATTTTAGTATTTACAGGAACCTTGACCGCTTATACCACTCCACAGCTTTTAGGAGGAAATAAAAATATGGTCCTTGCCACTTTCATCTATCAGAGAGCGATGAGTGTGGGAGACTGGAATGGAGCTGCCGTGATTTCCTTAATCATGATCGTGGTGACCCTGGCCGTGATAAAGGGCTTTAATGCTCTGGCGAAAAGACTGGACCAAAGAGGAGGAGACCATGCGTAAAAATAGACTTCTGACTGCATTTGCACTGCTGGTATTTGTATTCATGATCGCACCGCTTATCATTATTACGGTTACCGCATTTGGTGAAGGCAGCGCCATTACGTTCCCTATTAAATCCTTTTCTGTCAAATGGTTTGTTAATGTGTTCGCCTTAAAATCCTTTCGGATTTCCTTTCTCACCAGTCTTCAAATAGCCCTGCTTGCCACCTTAATCGCTCTTTTGGTGGGCATTCCTGCGGCTTATGCACTGGCAAGGTCTGGAATGAAGGGAAAAGGATTTTTAAAATCTGTGTTTTTATCCCCAACCATTGTTCCAGGAATCGTAATCGGTTTTGTTCTTTACCAGTTCCTTGTACTGACCTTACGGATTCCAGTCTTTGTAGGACTTTTAGCCGGACACTTTATGGTGACACTTCCATACGTAATCCGAGTGGTTGGTTCCAGTCTGGATCAATTTGATTTTTCTGTGGAAGAGGCGGCCTGGAGCTTGGGCTGCACAAAAACCGGTGCTTTTTTTAGGGTAGTTCTGCCAAATATAACGTCTGGAATTTCGGCTGCTTTTATGCTGGCCTTTATCAACTCATTTAACAACATTCCGGTTTCCATGTTTCTTTCAGGTCCAGGAGTTTCTACCTTTCCGGCGACCCTTATGAACTACATTGAATACAATTATGACCCTACCGTGTCAGCTGTTTCCGTTATTTTAATGGCAGTCACCGTACTTCTCATGGTAATCGTTGATAAAACACTTGGCGTTGCAGCATTGGCAAAATAGGAGGAAAACCATGGCATTTATGACATTACAGGACATTGATGTCCGTTATGATAAGAAGAAACAGATTTTAAAGGGCCTTGATCTGGAAGTAAAAGAGGGAGAGCTGGTTTCTCTTTTAGGTCCCAGTGGCTGCGGCAAGACCACCACACTTCGCGTGGTTGCCGGATTTATAGAACCGGAAAACGGTGTATTTACTCTGGACGGAGACGATTTAACAAAGGTTCCCGTTCATAAGAGAAACTTTGGTATCGTGTTCCAGAGCTACGCCCTGTTCCCTCATTTAAGTGTCTATGACAATGTAGCCTTTGGTCTTAAGATGAGAAAGCTTTCAAAGTCCGAAATCGACAAAAAAGTAATAAATATTCTTGAGGTATGCGGCCTTACGGATTTAAAAGACCGATTTCCTCAGCAGATGTCCGGCGGACAAAGACAAAGGGTAGCACTTGCAAGAGCCCTTGTCATTGAACCAAAGCTGCTTTTACTGGATGAGCCATTAAGCAATCTGGACGCGAAGCTGCGTATCAATATGCGTGTGGAAATCAAGAGAATCCAGAAACAGCTAGGCATTACCACATTGTTCGTAACTCACGACCAGGAAGAATGCTTTTCCATCTCTGATAAAGTGGCGGTTATGAACCAGGGAGTGATCGAGCAGTTTGATACACCTGAAACCATCTATCACAGACCAAAAACAGAATTTGTAGCCAGATTCATTGGATTTGAAAATTTCCTTCCTTTAAATAAGCAGGGAGATGTATATAAATCAGAGGCTGGCGCAGTATTTACCGTAGAAGGTGGGAATGGAGATGCTTCCGTTCTTGGAACCATACGTCCGGAGGATATCCGGGTCGCTAAGGAAGGCCAGACTGAAAATATTCTGACAGGCACCATTGGGGTCAGAACGTTCCTTGGAAAAAGCTATCAGTACGAGGTGGAAACAGAGGCAGGCAAGTTCCTGGTAAGCCGCCCGGCAGATGAAGCCTATGAAGAGGGAAGCACCGTCCGTCTTTATCTTCCAGAGACAAAGCTGATTTTAGTAAACAGGTAACAGCGGCATCATGCCGAAGAATGATAAAAGAGAGAGGAACAAAATTATGAAAAAAGTATTAGCATTATCCTTATGTGCTGCCATGGCATTGACCGGCTGCGCAGGCGCTGCTCCAAAGGGAGAAAACAAGAGCACAGAAGAAAAGAAACTGGTTTTATCTACTTATGGGTTAAGCGAAGATATTTCTGCAGAAGAAGTATATAAGCCTTTTGAGGATCAGTTTAACTGCAAGATCGTGACTGAGACAGGAAGCACCAATGAGCGTTATACAAAGCTTTCTGCTAATGCGGAGAGCACCATTGATGTCATCGAGCTGTCTCAGGCTATGACAGCAAAGGGGATCGAAGAAGGTCTTTTTGAGCCTCTTGATTTATCTAAGATTGAAAACAGCAAAAATCTGATCGGTACAGCAAAAACCATGGCAGAGGCTGGCCAGGGTGTTGCTTACACCATCAACAGCATCGGAATCATGTACGATCCCGAAGCCGTTGGATTCGAGATTAAGAGCTTTGATGATTTATGGAAAGCAGAATTAGAAGGAAGCATTGCCATACCTGATATTACAACTACCTTTGGACCTGCTATGGTCTATATGGCAAGTGATTATAAAAATGTAGACATTAAAAGCGACAACGGAAAAGCTGCATTTGAGGCATTAGAGGAATTAAAACCAAATCTGGTTAAGACTTATGCAAAATCCTCTGACTTAATCAATATGTTTACTTCAGGAGAAATCAAAGCTGCGATTGTAGGCGATTTCGGAGTACCTACCATTCAGAAGGCAAATCCAAATCTGGTATTCGTAACACCAGAAGTGACCTATGCAAACTTTAACACCATAAGCATTACCAAAAACTGCAAGGATAAAGAACTTGCTTATGCATACATTAATTACCGTTTAAGCAAGGAATTACAGGAGAAGACAACAAAGGCATTAAACGAAGCTCCTACCAATAACCAGGTAACCGTTGCAGAAGAAAATGCGAAAAACATGACTTACGGTGAAGTTGCAGAAAATGCAAAAGTTCTTGACTATTCCTTCGTAAATCCGGTTTTAAGTGACTGGATTGACCAGTGGAACCGTATCATTAATAATTAAGGACAGTGAAAAAATATGAAGGTTGACTTATTAATCCGTAATGGATGGGTCTACCGGACATACAGGCAATGTTTTGAACAGGCGGACATTGCAGTAGTGGGGGAAAGGTTTTACGACATTTCCCCTGCTTCCTGTTATGAGGCAGACTCCGAAGTGGATGCAAGCGGTAAATATATCATTCCAGGGCTTATTGATATCCACATGCATATCGAAAGCTCTATGACCTATCCCGGTGAATTTTCAGCGGCAGTGCTGCCTTTTGGAGTCACTGCAGTAGTAGCGGACCCCCATGAAATCGCCAATGTATTCGGTTTGGAAGGCATCAAAAGCTTTCTTTCTCAGGAAACAAAACTGGATATCTTTTACGGCATTCCCTCCTGTGTACCCTCCACAAGCCCGGAGCTTGAAACCTCCGGTGGAACCATCGGAGAGGCTGAGGTCATGGAACTGATTAAAGATGACCGTGTCTTGTGTCTTGGTGAGGTAATGAATGAAACGGATCTCCTTTCTGAGGAAGATACTCTGATTAAACGAATCGTGGCTCTTTGTAAAAAAGAGGGCAGAGGACTTCGTATCGAGGGCCATTGCCCGGCTCTCACAAAAGAGGAGCTGGCAGCGTTTATTGGAAGTGGCGTGGATGCAGATCATACCCAGCAGACACCGGAATCCGTTCTTGAAAAAACAGACATGGGCATGTTTCTGGAATTACAGAAAAAATCCCTGACAAAAGAAGTGGTAGAAACGGTGGTTGCACATAATCTTTATGAAAATGTAGCTCTTGTAACTGACGATACCATGCCGGATCATCTGGCAAAGGGTCATTTAAACCTGATTTTAAAGCTTGCGGTGGAATGCGGTATGCCGGCAGAGAAGGCGATCTACTGCGGGACCTTTACTCCGGCAAGAAGAATGGGACTTCATGACCGGGGAATGATTGCTCCTGGAAAGCTGGCAGACTTTGCTGTCTATGACAACCTGGTTGACTTTAATCCGGAACGTGTCTATAAGAACGGAAAAGAGCATAGGAAAGAAACTACGGTTAAAAAGCCACAATTCCCGGATCATTTTTATCAGTCCGTGAAATGCCGTCTGGCCCTTGCTTCTGATTTTAAGTTAAATCATTGTGAGATTTCAGAAGGCACAGCAATCGTCAATGTAATGCAGATTCAAAGCTTTGGCACCAGGATATGCCATGTAAAACGGGAGATTCCGGTTAAGGGCGGTTCTCTTCGCTGGCGGGAAGCAGGTCTTTGTCTGGCTGCAGTTTATGAGCGGTATGGAAAGACTGGTGATGTGGCCTACGGGCTGGTGGAAAGCGGATTTAAACGACCGGGTGCGGTTGCCACCACTTGGAGCCATGACAGCCATAATCTGCTGGTTTTAGGCAATTCGGTCAAGGATATGGTGCTTGCACAGAACCAGGTGGTTCATATGCAGGGGGGATATGTAACTGCAAGAGATGGAAAGGTAACGTCGTCAGCCTCTCTTCCTGTAGGTGGTATTTTATGGGACGGCGGTCTTTCGGCTCTTTCGGAAGCCTTATCCGCGGTCAGATGTGAAATCGAAGCTATGGGATATGAAAACAGCAATGTGATAATGTCCATTTCCACCCTGACTCTTTTGGTATCGCCGGAATTAAAGCTGAGTGATAAGGGGTTGTTTGATGTAAGGACGAAAAGGAAGGTCCCTTTGGTGGAACGCTATAATCCGGCCTAAGGGAAAAGGTTGATAAGTGTGAGAACTGTAATTAAAAATGTAATAGTGGTAACCATGAATGAGGCAAGAGAGATTTTTAGTCCCGGTTACCTATTGTTTGAACATGATACGATAATAGCAGCTGGACCAATGAAAGAGCTGACAGAGGAAATCCTGGCAGGTGCCAGTCAAATAGATGGAAAGCAAGGAATACTCATGCCTGGAATGGTCAATCTCCATACTCATATGGGGATGATTCCATTCAGGGGACTTGGGGATGACTGTAAGGACCGCCTTCGGGTATTTTTAATTCCCATGGAAAATAAGGCCATGGACGAGGAAATGGTCTATTTATCCACCCGATACGCCGCAGGTGAGATGCTTCTTTCTGGTGTGACTTCTGTTTTAGATATGTACTACTATGAAGAAGAGGCAGCAAGGGCCATGGATGAGATGGGAATCAGAGGCATTGCCGGTCAGACGGTGATGGATGAGGGGGCGTGTGATTTTTCCGACCCTTATGAGGCGATTTCCTATGGAGAGCGGCTGATTAAAAAATATCACTCCCACCCCAGAATCTCAGCCTGTATTGCGCCTCACGGTACCAGTACCTGCTCCAGTGAGGTTTTAAAGGCTGCTTATTCCATTGATTCCTCTTATGAGGTTCCATTTACCCTTCATACGGCGGAGATGGACTATGAGATGGATTTTTTTGAAAAAGAATACTCCATGACACCGGCAGAGTATTTAGACAGCATTGGAGTTCTTGGAAAGGATACTCTGGCCGCTCATTGCATTCATATGACAGGGAAAGACTTAGACCTTTTTAAAGAAAGGGGAGCCAGGGTAGCTCACTGCATCGGCTCTAATACAAAGGCCGCAAAGGGTGTGGCTCCTGTAACCGAAATGTTAAAAAGAAACATTCCGGTTGGACTTGGAACGGACGGTCCTGCCAGCGGAAACACCCTGGATATCTTAACCCAGATGAAGCTTTGTGCTGATTTTCATAAAAATGAAACAAAGGACAGAAGTGCATTTCCAGCAGAGATCATTGTCTCCCTGGCTACCATTGAGGGAGCAAGAGCCATGGGACTCCATTTGGTGACCGGTTCTTTGGAGCCTGGAAAACAGGCGGATCTGGTATTAATAGAAACCCAGTCAGCCAATATGTTCCCTGTCTATGACCCATATTCCGCCCTTGTCTACAGTGCAAACCCCTCCAATGTGGAAGCCGTATTCGTAGCAGGAGAATGTCTTGTTAAGGATAAAAAGCTGGTAAAAACCGATTTGGACGGCTTAAGAAACCAACTGTTTCAGAAAATGAAAGGCACAGACTTTCAAAAACACATGGGTAAAACGGAATAAGGGAGATAAGGATTGCATTTTCCCCACCCAGAGAGTATGATGAAATGGTACATAAAAGCCGATCAGGCTCCGGTGTTATTTAACAGGAGGGTTGTGCCATGATTTTTAAAAAGAAATGGTTTTTGGTTTACTCTGGCGTAAAATTGGAAACCATGTATAAAGCAGAGAATTGTCTGAGGGAGCATGGGATTCTTTATAAAACCAATGCATTCAGCCGTAATCTCACTTCATTCATGAGGAATTTTCCAAATGAGAGAAGTCTGTTATTTAGAGCCGGGAGAGAAGAAACCATCTATATGCTGTACACTTCCAAAGAAGAGGAAGAAAAGGCCCGGTTCCTTTTATCAAAGATTTAATTTTCACAGGGGCAGAAATGTTGACAAGCCTATATCCCTGTGGTAAACTGTATAGGTAAAAATTTGCGCCGATACCCGGTATTTTGGCCACTCCAGCCGTTGCTTGGTATACGGTAAGAATCATTCAATAAAGGAGGAAATCAACATGATTTCAAAGGAAAAGAAAACAGCAATTATCGCAGAATTTGGCAGAAAGCCTGGCGACACAGGTTCACCTGAAGTACAGATTGCAATTCTCACAGAGAGAATTACAGAATTAACAGATCACCTTCAGAAGAACCCAAAAGATCATCACTCCAGAAGAGGTCTTCTGATGATGGTTGGACAGAGAAGAGGTCTTCTTGATTACTTAAAGAAGACAGACTTAGAGGGCTATCGTGCTTTAATCGAAAGATTAGGAATCAGAAAATAATAGACCATTTAGGGTGGAGAACTTCTCCACCCTATCTGTCTATATATGAAAAGATAGTTAAAGGCAGAAGTTTCCCCCGAGACCGCTGATGTGCGCGTAATATTTGAATAATTGACCCGTTAGAATGGCTTACGTGTAGATCAGTAGTTTCGGCATCTTCTGCAATTAATATAAATTTATAAATTTTTAAAGGAGATCCAATATGTACAAGAGTTTTAGTATGGAACTGGCCGGCAGAACATTAACCGTTGAAGTCGGCAGAGTAGCGAAGCAGGCAAATGGAGCGGCATTCATGCATTACGGAGATACCGTAGTATTGGCTACCGCAACTGCTTCCGACAAGCCAAGGGATGGAATTGATTTCTTCCCTCTGAGCGTAGAATATGAAGAAAAACTGTATGCCGTAGGTAAGATTCCAGGCGGCTTTAACAAAAGAGAGGGAAAAGCCTCTGAGAATTCGGTTCTGACATCACGTGTTATCGACCGTCCCATGAGACCTTTATTCCCAAAAGATTACCGTAACGACGTTACGTTAGATAACATCGTAATGTCCGTTGATCAGGATTGCAGCCCAGAGCTTACCGCTATGTTAGGTTCTGCCATTGCTACTTCTATTTCTGATATTCCTTTTGACGGTCCTTGCGCGACCACTCAGGTAGGTCTTGTTGACGGCGAGTTCGTCATCAATCCGACTCAGGCTCAGAAGCAGGCGTCTGACATGGCTCTTACCGTAGCCTCTGTAAGAGACAAAGTCATTATGATTGAAGCAGGAGCCAATGAAGTTGCGGAAGATTTAATGATCGAAGCTATCTTTAAAGCTCACGAAGTAAACAAGGAAATCATTAAGTTTATTGATACCATTGTAGCAGAGTGCGGAAAACCAAAACACACCTATACAAGCTGTGCAGTTCCAGATGAATTATTTGCTGCCATTCGTGAAGTAGTTCCTCCTGCAGAGATGGAAGTTGCTGTTTTCACCGATGAAAAGCAGGTAAGAGAAGAGAACATCAAGAACATTACCGCAAAGCTTCAGGAAGCATTTGCAGATAATGAAGAGTGGCTTTCTGTACTGGGAGAGGCAATTTATCAGTACCAGAAAAAGACCGTTCGTAAGATGATCTTAAAGGATCACAAGCGTCCTGACGGCCGTGCTATGGATCAAATCCGCCATCTGGCAGCTGAAGTAGATATGCTTCCAAGAGTTCACGGTTCTGCTATGTTCACCCGTGGTCAAACTCAGATTTTAAATATTTGTACTCTTGCTCCATTATCTGAAAGCCAGAGATTAGACGGCATCGATAATATGGAGACCTCTAAGAGATATATGCACCACTACAATTTCCCTTCCTTCTCTGTAGGTGAGACAAGACCTTCCAGAGGTCCGGGACGTCGTGAAATCGGTCATGGTGCATTAGCTGAAAAAGCATTGGTTCCTGTACTTCCTTCAGAAGTAGAGTTCCCATATGCAATCCGTACCGTTTCTGAGACCATGGAATCCAACGGTTCCACCTCTCAGGCCAGCATCTGTTCTTCCTCTATGGCATTAATGGCAGCAGGTGTTCCGATCAAGTCAGCCGTTGCAGGTATTTCCTGTGGTCTGGTTACTGGAGATTCTGATGACGATTACATCGTTCTTACAGATATCCAGGGACTGGAAGACTTCTTTGGCGATATGGACTTTAAGGTAGGCGGTACTCATAAGGGAATCACAGCCATTCAGATGGATATCAAGATTCACGGTTTAACAAGACCAATCATCGAAGAGGCAATCCGCACCACAAGAGAAGCAAGACTTTATATTCTTGACGAAGTAATGGCAAAGGCCATCAGCGAGCCAAGAAAAGAAGTTGGTAAGTATGCTCCTAAGATTGACCAGATCTCCATTGATCCTCAGAAGATCGGTGATGTTGTTGGTAAGCAGGGTAAGGTTATCAATAAGATCATTGAAGAGACTGGCGTTAAAATCGACATCTCTGATGACGGCAGCGTTTCTGTATGTGGAACCGATCAGGATATGATTGACCGTGCCATTCAGATCATTAAGAGCATCGTAACTGAAATCGAGGCTGGTCAGATCATGACAGGTAAGGTAGTGAGAATCATGAACTTTGGTGCTTTCGTAGAGCTTGCACCGAATAAAGATGGTATGATTCACATTTCCAAGCTGTCTGAGAAGAGAGTTGCCAAGGTAGAAGATGTGGTTAATATCGGCGATGTAGTTACCGTTAAGGTAGTTGAGGTTGATAAGATGGGAAGAATCAACTTAAGCATGAAGCCAAGCGATATGACTGCAAAGGCAGAAGAAGCCAAAGAAGAGAAAGAAGTAAAAGAAAACGAATAAAACGGCTTAGCCGTATGACAGGCAGCAGACAGACCTTACAGGCTTTGTCTGCTGCTTTTTTTGTGTGACAGTAAAAAAGAAACCCCCTGCTATGCAGGGGGAGGGCTGATCTTTAGATATAAGTTACTCCTGTGCTAAAATAAATGTAGGTCTGCAAACCACAAATAAAAGCACAGGAGATCCATAATGGACATTAATAGTTTAGCCCATACTAAATTGGAATGCAAGTACCATATAGTCTTTGCACCAAAATATAGAAGGCAAGTAATCTACAAAGATATAAAGGCAGATGTTGGTCAAATTTTAGGAAGTTTATGCCGGAGAAAAGGAATCGAGATAATGGAAGCGCAATGTATGCCAGATCATGTACATATGTTAATCCGAATTCCACCAAAATACTCAGTATCAGAAATAATGGGATACTTAAAAGGAAAGAGTTCGCTAATGATATTTGAAAAACATGCGAATTTAAAATATAAGTACGGAAATCGGCATTTCTGGTGCCGTGGATATTACGTCGATACAGTAGGAAAGAATACAGCTGCGATTAAGGAATACATACAAAACCAGATAAAAGAAGATTTAGAATACGATCAGATGTCACTAGTAGAGTATATAGACCCGTTTACGGGTGAGCCGGTGAAGAAAAACAAGAAATAAGACTCTTAAGAGTCAGTTGGAAATCAAAGCAAAACAGCAAGCCCCTTTTGGGGCTGCGCCGGAAAAAGGCAGCTCCGATTAAGCCCTTTTAAGGGCAGCTGAGAATGTGGTGCAGTAGGCAGACTTTCGGAGCGCCTTCCGGGCGTAAGCAGGAAACAAACCCCTTATAGGGGGTGAGCAAGCCACCGGCTAAGCCGGTGGTATTGACTGGAATAAAATTGTTACTAACAGAAATAGCCAGAAGAGCTGGCGTCTGACAAACAAGATTTTTCCTATAATTTTGGTGAGGATAGAGATGATGGATATCTATTATAATGGTGTCATATTTGTAAAAAAGGGCATGGATGCAGAAGCGATGGGAGTTGAGGGTGGAAGAGTGGCTTTTGTTGGCGACCTTTCAAAAGCTAAAAGATGGGCTCAGGAAACAGAAACGGTATGGCATGATATGAAAGGGGCTTTCCTGGTCCCTGGTTTTATTGATTCCCACTTGCACCTTCTTCTGTACGGTTATGTATTAAGCTGTCCTGACCTTTCGAGGCATACCTCCTCCGTAGAGGAAATCGTTGAGGTATTATATGGCGTTCAACAGGAAATTGAGAAAAGTTCAGGAGAATGGATCGTTTTAAGAGGCTGGAACCAGGAGCAATTTATTGGTGATAAACGGCTGCCCACCCGCCAGGATCTGGATCTGGTGTCCAAGGACCGGCCCATACTCATTTACCGCTCCTGCGGACACATCGCGTGTGCCAATACCGCGGCCCTTTTAGCAGCTGGTATCAGAAAAGGAACCAAGAACCCGGAAAGAGGTTCCATTGATAGAGATGAGGCGGGAGAGCCTACTGGTATTCTTCGTGAGTATGCAATCAATCTGGTCAGCACAAAGGTACCGCCGCCAGATAAAGAGGTTGTGAAGGCTTATATGCTGCGGGCAATGAAACGGTTAAATTCTTATGGAATCACTTCTGTACAAAGTGACGATTTTGGTGCCTTTCCCGGACTTTCATATAAGACGGTGATAGAAGCCTATGAGGAACTGGAGAAAGAGGGACGGCTGACCGTAAAGGTATATGAACAGTGCCTCCTGCTAGATCAAAAAGAGTTGGATGATTTTTTAGGCAGTGGATATAGGACCGGAAAAGGCAGTGAGTTTTTCACCATAGGCCCTTTAAAGATAATTGAAGATGGCTCCCTTGGAGCAAGAACAGCCTCGTTAGAAACTCCATATGCTGATGATATAGAACACCCTGATAACTGCGGTATCTCTATCTACAGTCAAGAGGAGTTAGATCAAAGGATAAGCTACGGAGCCTCTCATGGAATGCAGGTGGCTGTTCATACCATTGGAGACAAGGCCATGAAAATGACCACAAAGTCCATTATAAAGGCACTTAAAGGAAAGAAGGACAATCCCATGCGCCATGGAATCGTTCATTGCCAAATAACCACGCCAGAGCTGATTAAAACCTTAAAGGAGTGGAATCTCCATGCCTATGTGCAGACCATATTTATGGATCATGATAATCATATTGTTGAGAGTCGTGTAGGAAGGGAACGGGCTGCCAGCACCTATGCATTTAAGACCTTATTGGATATGGGCGTTACGGTATCCAATGGCTCTGATGCTCCGGTGGAGCATGGAGATGTGCTGGCAGGCATTCAGTGCGCGGTCACAAGAACTACATTAGATGGAAGAAAGACCTTTTTACCGGAACAGTCCCTTACAGTGGAAGAAGCTCTTCATACCTTTACAGCCATGGGAGCAAAAGCCAGCTTTGAGGAAGAAGAAAAAGGAACGCTCCTGCCTGGAATGGCAGCAGATTTTACTGTACTATCTGAGGATATCCGCAAATGCCATTCGGAACGAATATCAAACGTTTCTGTTTGCCAGACCTTTTTAAATGGCATATGCGTTTACAATACCATGGACTGAAATAATAAGTGAAAGTTGCTGTGGCGATGAAGGGAATTTAAGCCTTTTCCAATGAATGTCCAGGTATCGTTATAATCCCCTGGCACCGTAAAATCACTGTTTGATAAAAAGGATATAAACCCTTTCGGATCCGTAAGGTAATGGTCTGCAAAGGAATCTGCAAAGTTCACCTTCTCTTCATCGGAAAGATTACCATTTCTGTCATGAAACACGTGCTCTAGGTTTCGGGAGAAATAATATACACGGTATGGGAGGGTTCCTACTTTACCGGTTTCAGACAGCTTATTTAAAATCTGTGATTTCCTCTCATTTCGCTCCTGGACCCGTTTGGGGTTCGAGGCTTCTACCCGGTCGTCAAAGTATTGAATGTCTCTAACCTTTTGATACATGATTTTGTCAGGGGGAATAAATGCCCCGTCAATATCCACCAGATGAATGACCTTTAAAATATCATTTCTCTGGTAACCATACCGCTTTCTCTCTGTTTCCACATGCTGATATACGGTCTTTACTGCATTATTCACAGAGACGGCCCAGTTGCTGGTCATATCACCATGGACAATATGAAAGCGTACCTCTTCATTATGAAATATTTTCTTTAAAACAGGGCTTAGGGTGTCTTCATCCGTAGGCCCTTCTGCAATGAAGAGGAGGACTTTTTTACTTTTGGATATCATGGAAAGCCCCCTTTCCGGCTCTTCGAAAGGCCCGCCCAATCTCCACGGTATCTGTTTCTGCGTAAACGGCTTCCCGCTGTCCGCCTAAGGTGATGCTTCTCAAATAAAGATCTCTCAGATTATTGCTGTTTTTCACGTTCTGGAGACGGATGTAGCGGTTACAAGGGTTGGTGGTGGAAAATACAATGCTTTTTCTATGGAGCATTTCCAGAGCACGCAGGTTGTGGGAGGTAAAGATCAGCTGCCCCTTGGCTCCCTTTTCCATGACGGAAAGCAGCTCTCCAAGAAGGTATTCATAAATACCGGCATCCAGTTCATCGATAATCAGGCACATGGAAGGGTGGTTATAGATGCACATCAGGACATTTAACACCGATATAATCTTAATAATTCCTTCGGACTCGTATTTTAAAGGAATAATAATATCATCCCGTTTTGAAATCAGTTCAATCTTATAGCCCTCTGAGCCATTTTCCCGCAGCTGCTCCCCAAAGTTGTGAATGGCGATGGAGAGTCCGGGAATCATTGCTGAAATGACGGCATTCATATCCTCTATGATCTGGTTTACAATTCGGTATTGTTCTTTGGTGATGATGGAAGGGCCGTCAAGGCGTATGGGAAGCTCGCCCTTTTCCACCTTTTTTCCTACCTGAAGCCGGAATGCAAAGGGGAGCATGAAATTCATGCTGATGGAACCGGAATGGGCGCTGGTGATGACAAACAGGTTATAGCTGGCATACTGGTACAGCGCTCTGATGATGTAGGCGTATTCTTCTGAAATCTCATGAGGAGCAGAAAGAAATATAGTTCTTCCCTCACTTCCAAAGAGAAAAGAGACCATATTTTTCTGAGCCAGTCGTTTGGCTACGTTTAAGTTGATTTTGTTTTCTTCATTGCACCGTACCAACTGGTCAAAGCGGTATTTTGGGGTAAAAACGGGACCCTTAGAGGAAGAGGAGTAGTCAATTAAATTCTTCCTGTTTTCAAATTTCTCCCCGGTCCATAGGGAAGCGGTCAATGTTTCCTTTGAAATCTCAATCTCCCCTTCTGGTAATTTTCCTAGAATGACAGAATATTCAGCCAAAGAGGCCTTATCAGGAGTCTGAATCATAAAGGTTACACTGATTTTTAAAGAATTCATGTCCTCTGAAATATAATGACCGGTTTCTTTGGGAAGAGATTTTCCCGTAAGGAGTATCTGTAGGAGAGCCATGGCCTCGATTACAGCGGTTTTCCCGGAGCCGTTCTGACCATAGATTCCCAGTATGTCAGCTGATGAGGAGAAGAAGTTCTTTTCAATGGCAGAGGGCAACTCAATCTGCCCATACTGTGTATTTTTAAATCCCGATATTTCTATTTTACTAATTCGGACGGAGGTATCATTCATACGCCTGGTTTCCTTTCCATATAATTAATTCTATAGTAGCACATTTTAATCCTTTGACAAGAATAAAATGGAAAATCGGAATATTTTATACCGATTTAAGTATTATTGACCTTAATTATGTTTTTATTCTTTGGTTCTTGTACATTAATTTTATCTTTTCAAACCAGGAAAATTATGTCAGGAAAACCATATTGACAAATGAATTATTTCAACGTATAATGTCCTTACTCAAAAAGAATTGAAAACAAACAACTGAATATCAGATTCGTTAAAAGGGAGTAGTTTTAATGCACTGTCAACATCCGGCTTTTAAAAGCAGCCTGGTGGTGCATGCCCAAAGGTGGTTACCAGACTTTTAATGTATTTATTTGTGGATACGTCATCCATAAAAGAATGCATTAATGGTCTTTTTTTTATACTTTTTTGAGATGCTATAAGTAGCCTGTGGAGGATTTTTGCGTGGCTGTGTGATTGAGGACAGCGGAATGGAGGAAAGTTTGAAGGATTGGTATCAAAAAAGTGGTGAAGAGGTTTTAAAGGAGCTTCATACGAAAAAGGAAGGATTAAGCTCTAAGGAAGCCGCCGAGCTTTTAAAAAAGGGAGAAAACGTTCTTAAAGAAGGCAAAAAGAAAAGTACGCTCCAGGTCTTTGCCGAACAGTTTAAGGATCTCCTGGTCATTATACTCATTGTAGCTGCCACCATTTCCATGTTATCCGGAAATGTGGAAAGCACGGTTGTCATTGTGGCGGTTATATTATTAAATGCCATATTAGGAACCGTACAGCATGAAAAGGCCCAGAAATCACTGGAAAGCTTAAAGTTATTGTCTTCACCAACGGCAAAGGTCATAAGGGATGGTCAGAAAATTGAGATTGATTCCAGGAACGTAGTTCCGGGAGATATCCTTCTCCTTGAGGCCGGGGATATGGTAGTGGCTGACGGCAGAATTTTAAATAATTATTCCCTCCAGGTCAATGAAAGCTCCCTGACTGGGGAATCCACCAATGTAGATAAAGAAGATGCTGTATTTGAACTGGATATGCCCCTGGCAGATCGTACGAACATGGTCTATTCCGGCAGTCTAGTGACCTATGGAAGAGCTGTTGTCGCAGTTACCGGCACGGGGATGAACACGGAAATCGGTAAGATCGCCAGTCTTATGAATGCCACAAAAGAAAAGAAGACACCCCTCCAGGCCAGCATGGACCAGTTTTCCAGCCGTCTTGCATTCGTGATTATGATCATTTGTGGGTTAGTATTTCTCTTAAGCCTTTACCGCAGAATGCCGGTTCTGGATTCTCTCATGTTTGCTGTAGCACTTGCAGTTGCAGCCATTCCAGAGGCATTAAGCTCCATTGTGACCATTGTTCAGGCCATGGGAACTCAGAGAATGGCCAAAGAAAATGCCATTATCAAAGAATTAAAAGCAGTGGAAAGTCTTGGCTGTGTTTCAGTCATCTGCTCCGACAAGACAGGAACCCTGACCCAGAATAAGATGACGGTTCAGGATATCTATATCGATGGAATAACGATGACACCTGAGGACCTTGATATCAGCAGCCAGCTTCACCGGTACTTAATCTACGATGCGGTCCTTACCAATGACTCAGCCATTGTGGAAGGAAAGGGAATCGGTGATCCGACGGAATATGCCCTCCTTGAGATGACAGGGAAAATAAAAGTAAGCCACCATTATTTAAGGGATTTAATGCACCGTCTGGAAGAGCTTCCCTTTGATTCAGACCGTAAGCTTATGAGCACCAAATACCATCTTCACGGCGTTCCAACTGTTTTGACCAAAGGAGCCGTTGATGTATTATTAGACCGCATGACTCATATCCGTACGTCAGAAGGCATCAGAGAGCTTGACCAAAAGGATCGGGAAGAAATTATAAATCAGAACATGAGATTTTCCGAAAATGGTCTGCGTGTTCTGGGATTTGCCTACAAGGAAGTGGAAAAAGATCATGTCCTTTCGTTAAACTCGGAAAATGGATTTATATTCCTTGGACTGGTATCCATGGTGGACCCGCCAAGGGAAGAGTCAAAGGCAGCCGTTTCTGATGCAAAGCGTGCGGGAATCCGTCCGGTCATGATCACTGGGGACCATAAGATCACAGCGACAGCCATCGCGAAGCAGATCGGCATCTTTGAAGAAGGGGACCTGGCTGTGACAGGGGCGGAGCTTGATGGTATGACTGACAAAGAGCTTGATGAGAAGATTACAAAAACCTCCGTTTATGCCAGAGTATCACCGGAAAATAAGATTCGAATTGTAGATGCTTGGCAGAGAAGAGGCAATATTGTTGCCATGACCGGAGATGGTGTCAACGATGCCCCGGCCTTAAAAAAGGCGGATATCGGGGTAGCCATGGGAATTACCGGTACCGAGGTTTCCAAGGATGCGGCCTCCATGATTCTTTCTGATGATAATTTTGCCACGATTATAAAAGCCGTTGCCAATGGACGAAATGTGTACCGGAATATAAAAAATGCCATTCAGTTTTTGCTGTCAGGCAATACAGCCGGAATTCTATCGGTTCTCTACACTTCCCTTATGGCGCTTCCAATCCCATTTGCTCCGGTGCATCTGCTCTTTATCAATCTGCTTACAGATTCCCTTCCGGCCATTGCCATTGGTATGGAGCCTGCAGAGCATGATTTGTTAGGAGAAAAGCCAAGAGATCCAAAGGAAGGGATTCTTACAAAAAGTTTCCTCTTAAAGCTTCTGATGCAGGGTACTTTAATCGCAGCCTGTACCATGACAGCTTTCCACATGGGACTGAAAACAGGAAGCCCGGCAGTAGCCAGCACCATGGCATTTGCTACACTGACCTTATCCCGGTTGTTCCATGGGTTTAACTGCAGAAGCAAATATTCCCTTTTCAAAATAGGATTCTCCACCAATTGGTACAGCCTCGGTGCATTTATCGCCGGAGTGATACTGCTTCACATGGTAATGTTTGTACCTCTGCTTTCCAGACTCTTTTCCGTGGCACCATTAAGCGGGAACCAGCTGGGAATGATCTATGGATTGGCATTCATTCCTACGGTTATCATCCAGATTTCAAAAATAATAAATAACAGAAATTAATAAGAATTGTCAAAAAGACTCTATGGGAACTCCGTAGAGTCTTTTCGTATATAAGAGATTACGGGCATGGTACCTGTCACTGCTCCGCACAAATAATCAGGTAATAAAAGCCCTTTTTCCTTACAATAGGAATGATACAAGAAATGAGGAAGGCAGATAGTGAATAAGGCAGATTTTAAAATCCTCATAATAGGAGCATTTTAAGGAGGAATCATGGACGAAAAGATAATAGGCTTTGAAAAACAAATTAAAACAGAATATAATAATGTTACAGGTGTCATCGTATTGAAAAATGGAAGAATGGTATACGAAGGGTATTTTAACGGTTATACTTCTCAGGATACGGTACATGTGATGTCTGTTACAAAAAGCATAATATCAGCCCTCATAGGCATTGCCATTGACAAGGGATATATTAAAGATGTGGATCAAAAGGTTTTAGAATTCTTTCCGGAGTATACAGTAAAACGTGGAGAAAAAACAATTCAGGAAGTCACTCTTAGACATATGCTGACAATGACTGCACCCTATAAGTACAGGTCGGAACCATATACCAAGGTGTATAAAAGCGATGACTGGACAAAAGCAGCTCTTGATCTGCTGGGAGGAAGGTCTGGAATCACAGGTGAATTTAAGTATTCTACGGTTGGAGCTCAGATATTATCCGGGATTCTTGTAAGAGCCACAGGGCGATCCGTCCTTGATTTTGCCGCAGAAAATCTATTGGTACCTATGGACATAGCAGTGCCTCAAAGTAAGGAGATCCGTGATAAGGAAGAGCACATATCCTTCATAAAAAGCAAATATTCCAGTGGCTGGATCGTGGATAAAACGGGAGTCAACACTGCTGGCTGGGGACTGTGCTTAACACCCCGGGATATGGCTAAGGTTGGTGAATTATACTTAAATGGGGGTATTTATCATGGAAGGCAGATCTTAGCTTCTAATTGGATTGAGGAAAGCACAAAGGAAAAAAGCCGTTGGGGAGAGCTGCCATATGGGTATTTATGGTGGATCATTCCGACAAAGAGCGGCCTTTGCTATGCAGCAATCGGAGATGGAGGTAACATGATTTTTGTCCATCCCGTTAAAAAAATGGTGGTTGCTCTTACCGCTCTTTTTTCCCTTAGGCCGAACAATAAACTGGAACTGGTTACAGAACATATCATTCCCATGTTCGAGTAGAAAGGTTCTTAATAAAAGGAGGTGAATGCGTTGGATTGGATTAGCGGAATACAAAAGGCTGTGGATTACATGGAGGCGCATATTACCGAGGAACTTAAATTTGATGAAATAGCAAAACAGGCGTACTCATCAAGCTTTCATTTTCAGCGGGTGTTCCGTATTTTATGCGGATATACCCTGGGTGATTATATCCGTATGAGAAGGCTGTCTTTAGCTGGCAGCGAGCTTGCGGCTTCCAACACCCGGATACTTGATATTGCTGTGAAATACGGCTATGACACTCAGGAAAGCTTCAGCCGTGCCTTTACACGCTTTCATGGAGTATCCCCGTCTCAGGCGCGAAATGGAGCCAGCTTAAAGTCATTTTCCCGTCTGTCTGTAAAATTATCCTTAGATGGAGGAACGATTATAGATTACAGGATGGAAACGAAGGACGGGTTTTCAATGATCTGCAAAAAGACAGGGTTGTCCAGTGAAAAGGAGCTATCGTTTACCCATATCTCTGACTTCTGGCGTCAATGCAATGAAGATGGAACAATCGAGGCTCTGAGCCAATATATCCCGGAAGATTCTATGTTTAATCACTCCATTGTTGGTGCAAGCTTTGGGAATGACGCAGGGGATTCCAATTATCCATATGCCATAGGAATTCCTTGTCATAACGTATCGGTGATAGAAGATGCATTTTCGGTAGAGGAGATACCGTCTCATACCTATGCAGTCTTTCAGTGCAGGGGAAAGATGCCCGATGCATTTCACAGGCTATACCATCAAATTTACAGTGAATTTTTCCCGGGAAGTGATTACCGTCCCTGTGGCGGCACGGATTTTGAGGTGTATCCATCTGCTGATGTAAATAATCCCGCCTACACCTGTGAAATCTGGGTGGCTGTGGAAAAGAAATAAGCTGCCCTCTTCATTCTGTGCCTGCGTCTGAGCTTCGCAGGCATGTAGAATTGGAAAAATATAGCCCCAAAAACGTCAATTTATGTTACAATAAGGAATATCAGAAAACAGAGGAAATTAAAATGTTGTATCAAATCATAGACGGGACAGTGAGTGCAGGCGGCAATTTGATCTTGTCACATATCAATTTTGAGATACGGGGAAATGAAAAAATAGCGGTGGTGGGCAGCAATGGGGCCGGAAAAACCACCCTTTTAAAATTGATTGCCGGAGAAATCACCTTAGACCGGGATGATAAGAGAAATGGTCCGGGTATTGTTACATCCAGAAAACCAACCATAGGATATTTAAAGCAGCAGGCTTTTATAGAGAAAGACAGGACTGTGGAGGAAGAACTGTTATCCTCTTGTCCTTTTAAGGACACCTTCTCTATGGAGAGGTTTGCATATGAGAGGGAATATGACAGGTTATTTACAGGCTTTGGATTTTTAAAAGAGGACAAAAAAAGAAAAATAGCCGATTTTTCCGGGGGTGAGCAGACAAAGATTGCACTGATCAGCCTTTTGCTTCAAAAGCCTGATATCCTCCTTTTGGACGAGCCCACCAATCATCTGGATATTCAGACCGTAGAATGGCTGGAACAGTATATGAAGCAGTATGAGAAATCCGTGGTAATGGTATCTCACGACCGCTTTTTTCTGGACCAGACCGTGTCAGTGGTCTATGAACTTTCAGGAAAAAGGCTTACGAAGTATCCCGGCAGCTACACTCATTACCGGGAAGAGAAGAAAAAGTATATTCGAATCAAAACGAAAGAATACGAAAGGCAGCAGGAGGAAATCAACCGCTTAAATGCATTGGTGGAGCGGTTTAAGAATAAGCCAAGCAAGGCAGCCTTTGCAAGAGCCAAGAAAAAGGCAGCGGAGCGGATTCAACTGGTAGAAAAGCCCATGGAGGATGAAGCCCATATATTTACCGGTGCCATAGAACCGGCAATCCTGGGCAGCAAGTGGGTCTTTGAATCAGAGCATCTAAAAATAGGATACGACAGGCCGATTGCGGAACTGACCATGAGAATCCGCAGGGGGCAGAAGATCGGAATTCTTGGACCAAATGGAGCCGGAAAAACCACCTTTTTAAAAACAGTCGCTGGACTGATTTCAAAGGTGTCCGGGGAGTATTCCATTGGCAATCAGATTACCATTGGTTACTTTGATCAGCATTCTTCAGAAATAACTTCTGCGAAAAGCGTGGCAGAGCATTTCCACGATTTATTTCCTTCTCTGACGGAGAAAGAAGTGAGGAGCATTTTGGGGGCTTATCTATTTGGTGGAAAAGAGGCCATGAAGCCAGTAAATTCCTTATCAGGCGGAGAAAAGGCGAGGCTTGTGCTCATGGAGCTTTTACAGAGCAGACCTAATTTCCTGATACTTGATGAGCCCACCAATCATATGGATATCAAGGCGAAGGAAACACTGGAATCTGCCTTTATGAGCTATACGGGAACTATTTTATTTGTATCTCATGACCGGTACTTTTTAAGTCGTCTGGCCGAATCTATTTTGCTTTTTGAAGGACAATCTGTATTTTATTATCATTTTGGCTATGAGCATTACCTGGAACGAAGCCGAAAAGCAGAGAATGGGGAAGGAATCGCAGCCAGAGTGAAGGCGGAAGAGCAGGCCTTGATTGCCGGCATGAGGGCAGTACCAAAAGCTGAACGACATCGGTTAAAGGAGATTTCCACAGAGGAAGCATACCTGGATTGGAAGCTGGGCCTAGTCCTTGAAAAGCTGGTACCGGCAAGAAACAGGGTGGAAGAACTGTCAGAGCGTCTGGAAGAATTAAAAACGGCCTGGATCAATTCTCAGGAGTTCTGGAATGGTATGGAGTGGGAGGAAGCCCTTACTTATCAGCAGATTGCAGAGGAACGGGATAAGGCTCAGGAAGAATGGACCAGATGGTGTATGGAATGGTTTGAGACTGCGTTTGGAGAAGATATGGTATAAAGAAAGCGTAGAATAAGGACCGTTAAGGGCCGGGATTCTACGCTTTTATGTAATATTTGTATTTAATATGTATCCTGTTATTTCGCTATTAGTATTTTCCTAAACCAAAAGCAGGGGATAAACTGGATTGTAAGGAAGTGTTTTTATTGAGCTTGAACTTTCCGACTTCCTGCTGTAACGTCTGTGCCTGTGCAGCCAGCTCTTCACTGGAGGCAGAGCTTTCTTCTGCGGTTGCTGCGTTTGTCTGAATGACTGCAGATACCTGTGACAGGCCCTGATTGATCTCTTCAATGGCTGCCACCTGGTTGCTTGAGGCTGATTCAATTTCCTGTATTGCCTGCTCCACCAGCTTGGATTTTTCCTGTACTTCTTTTAAGATTCTGGAGGTTTCAGTCGCCATCTGTTCCCCTTCGGAAACGGCTTCTACGGAATGAGTGATAAGGATACCAGTTTCTTTGGCTGCTTCTGCAGATTTAATGGCAAGGTTTCGTACTTCGTCAGCAACAACTGCAAAGCCTTTACCGGCATCCCCGGCACGTGCTGCTTCTATGGCTGCATTTAAGGCTAGAATGTTTGTCTGGAAAGCGATATCTTCAATTACCTTTGTAATATTGGAGATCTCTGCGGAGGCGGTACCAATTTTATTCATGGATTCGTTTAAGTTCTCCATAAATTCATTGCTTGCAAGGACTCCGCTGCTGCTTTGTTCCACATAGGTGGAAGCCAGGCGGACGTTGTCTGCGTTGTGCTCTGCCTGCTTAGCAATGGTAGTAATAGAAGCATTCAGCTCTTCTACGGTAGCCGCCTGCTCGGTGGAACCAGAAGCCAAGGCCTGGGCAGCAGAGGATACCTGCTCCGCACCGGTATTTACCTGGTCGGCTGAAATATTAATAAGTAAAAGAGTGCGGTTAAGGTCATTTTCTATCTTTCGAAGAGCAAGTCCAAGAACATCTTCGTCGGAACGGAGGGGAACTTCCTGAGTGAAGTCACCATTGCTGATTTCTTCTGCAATCATCACCTGCTCCCTGATTCCATTCAGCATCTGGGTAAATGCATCGGCGAGCTGACCGGTTTCATCCTTGGAATCTATGTCTTTTAAATCCACATCCACATGACCAAGAGCGATTTTCTTTGCAGCAAGTACTACCTGACCGATAGGATCACTGATCATCTTAGAGATTCTAAAGCTTAAATAGAGAGCAGCAATAGTTCCCAAAGCCACAATGATGCACAGGATTACCGTTAGAACCACAGCGGTGCTGTCGTTGCCTTGGCTTGTCTGCTTCGCAGCATCCATACGAAGGGTGATAAGCTGATCCATGTTGTCGTAAATTTTCTGAATGGCTTCACTATCACGGTTCAGTGCAGATAAGGCAGAGATACTATCTCCGGATTTTGCAGCCTCCAGACACGCCTGAATCATCGGATCGTATGACTGCTCAAACAATTGGGTCGCTTCATCAAGCAATGCCAAAGTTGAATCAGATTTTATGCTTTTCCGGTATACTGCTGCGTTGTCAAGAAATGCCTTTTTTGAATTCTGATATTCCTGCTCCAGTTTTGTAAGCTCAGATTGGCTTCCTGAATGAACAACAATCGCATTAATATCTGTACGAAGAGTGTAAAGGTTTTTGGTTGATGCAAATAGTTCGCTGATGGGTGCTGTCTGCTCCTCATATAAATAGGTATCCATTTGATTGATGCGGATCATGCCAAAGATACCCACGCCTCCGACGACTAGCATCATCAGCACTACACTAAGGAAAGCGGTGAGTAGTTTTTTTGTAATACTGTAATCCCTGAAATTTTTCATGCTTTGAACCTCCTGTTATTGGTCTTTTTCTTATGTACGATTGCTTCAATTTGTTCTTCAAGAAAAATCAGATTGCGTGCATATGGGATTCGCAGTTTAACTAAAACTGTGGCACTATGGCAAAAAACCTTGATTTTACATAGTATTATGCAGTGATGACGGAAGTTTCGACGGCGAATGAATGTTGCTTCATGCTGGTAAGGTGCATATCATTAAACTTATCGATGGCTATTTTTTTCTGTTCCATAAGGGAATGCGCATAGACGTTCATGGTAATTGCTACATTAGAATGGCCTAATATTTCGCTAACAGTCTTGATATCCACGTGAAGTTCCAGAGCCCTGGTAGCAAAGGTATGTCGGGTTGAATGAAATTTCCGGTCCTTGACACCGGCCTTTTTAAGAACCCTTTTATATAACTTCTGGTATGCCCTGGGATCAATGGGAAGATTGCTGCCTGATAATATATAATAATCTTCCTTGTCTCCAGCTAAGATAAAATCCTTTGCAATGGTTACAAGGAATGCTGGAAGGGGTATTTTTCTTATGGAAGTCCGGCTCTTTGGAGTACCAACATTCAGCAACGTTTTGTTTTCCTGCTTTTTAAAGTTTTTTGTACGAGTCACGGTACGCTTTATGGACATCGTCGCAGCTTCTAAGTCGAAATCACTCCACTTTAAGGCACAAAGTTCACCAAGACGAATGCCGGTGTATATGCAGAGTATGATTCCGAGTGCACGTTTATCTTCAAAATTAATGGCTGCCCATTCTATACTTCTTTGTTCTTTCATTGTAAAGATCTCTACCTCTTTTTGTTCTGTTTTAGGTAGTTTCACTGCCTGAAGAATACTGGAAGAGTCTTTGTGGTTTGTAAGTATTTCTTTTAATGCTGTTTTAAAGACAGCAAGAATCTTTTTCTTATAAGCATCGGAGATGGAGGCTTCTTCCTTCATTTCTTTTACGAATAACGTTACAGATTCTTCTGTAATTTCTTCGCAGTCATTTTCTAAATAAAATGGAATAATATATTTGTTTAAACAATTATAATAACTTTCATAGGTAGAGGGCTTTACTCGATTGACCGCTTCGCATTCCAACCAGTTTTTTAAAAGCTCTACCGCATCAGGAATAGAACTTCCTGTTGCATTGTCTGATAATTTGTTATTTTCTATAAATAATCTCATTTTTTCTTTCACTTCTCGATAACTTTTTCCGTAAAAGTACTGGTATTTGCCAGTAGCCTTTTGCTGTCGGCCTTCCCAGCGCCCGTCTTTTCGCTTATATATATTTTCACCTCTGCGCGGCATTGCTATAATTCTCCTTTTTGACGTAATTTTTGACGGCGAATGTTGTGAATTTCGCCAAAAATGCTTTGCATCTTTCATTTTTAAGTGTTTGAATTCTATCATCAATACTATTTTTGTTAGGATTGACAAACAATAAACCGATATTATATAATGAAAGATGTCGAAATTTGTCTGAAAGTTGCGGCGTGGTTTTAGTTAAACTGCGCCTTTTTTAGTGGATAAAAGTACCGTTTTTGACTGTATAGAATGAAATAGATTTAATATTGGGAAGATTGTGTAGATGAAAAATAAACACATTGAAAAATAGGAATATGACTTAACATAATAGAATTAAAATAGTGTCTCCTTTATCATTCCAGGTAGGATGATTTGTAATGTATTTTTGTTTGGACGTCATTAATGAGTATTACCATCATTATAATCATTTTTAGAAATATTACCATAGTAATTTTATAAATAAATATTAGGTTTTTGTAAAAAGAAATTGGCTAAAAAAGGCAACGCTCAGATAGACTGACCGCTGCCTTTTTTGGTGTTGCTTCTATATATAATTATTTATTTCTAAAACATATAAACTGCATTGAAGCGGTCCTTACGGTAGGGGTCATAAAAACCGTCGCTGAGATCCCAGCCTTTAAAATCATCCTTTACAAATAACAGATGCTCATCCCTGTGGGAACGCATGGGGATTTCTCCGATTAACACACCTTTTTTAGCCACTCGTAACAGCTCTTCGGTGGCAGCCTTGGCGTAATCTTTGTTGTCAAAATAGAGATAGACGCCATAACAGATGACTTTATCAAAGGATTTATCCTTAAAAGGCAGGTCAGCAGCCTCTCCGGTAAGGACTGAGTGATTCAGGATCTCAATATGCTTTTTAACGAGAGTGGGGGAGTAATCAATGCCCACATAATCGCAGTCTAAGTACTGGGCAAGTGCTCCGGCCCCGCAGCCTACCTCTAACACCTTATCCTCCTTACGGATATCCAGTCTTTTTATAACCTGTTTTGCTACTTCTTCCATATCTACCTGGGTTGCCTCGTATCCATCGTAGGCAAGTAAGTCGGTTACGGTACTGTCTGCATTGCCCTTACGGGTCCAGATTTGTTTCCAGGTTTCTTTGTTTGTTTCCATTGTATTCATGTTTGTTGCCTCCTTTATTATCGCAATATATGTTTCAGCGCATCAGCCAGCCGCTTATTATCTTCTTTGGTGCGGATTGCAATGCGTATAAACTCTCTACCTTCCATGCCTGACTTGTGGGATAAGTCTTTTACTAAGATGTTATAACGGTTTAACAAAAGCTCTGAAATCTGAGAAGCAGAACAGCCGTCTGTGATTTCGCAGAGTATAAAATTGGCTTCCGAGGGATAAAGCTTTAGCTGACGGATGGAACGGAGTTCCTCATACATCAGAGTCCTTGTTTCCTTGAACTTCCGTAAAGCTTCCTTGTAATCGGACTGGTACTTTTCAAAAATCTGTAAAAAATATTCCGCCAGGGAATTGATATTCCATACAGGCAGTTCCTTTCTTACAAGACCAGTGACAGACGGATCGCTGCAGGCCAGGATTCCGAGTCTCAGACCGGGTACCCCATAGGATTTTGAAATGCTTTTAATCAGAATCAGATTTGGATAAGCATCCAGGATATCCTGATTCATTAAGGAGGGATCATCTTCCGCGGAAGAAAAGTCCAGGAAGGATTCATCCAGAATTAAATAGGTACTTTTCTCTGCACAGAAATCCAGGAGAGAAATAACATCGTCTTTTTTTATGTAATTCCCCGTAGGATTTTCCGGATTTACCAGTACAAGGGCATCCATTTCCTTGTCTTTGTAAAATTCCATAAGATCCTTTACGGTATAGGAAAAATCAGGAGTGGTGACCGTAAAAGGAATGGGGAGCTTGGCACAGTTTCCGTACTCCTCAAAGGAAGGCTTTATGATGCCCACCCCATTTTGAAAGGAACGAAGGAGGGGCCTTATAAGCTCTGCGGCACCATTACCAGTCAATACATGATCTCTGTTAAGTCCCAGGGACTTGGCAGCCAAAAGATTGTTGACCTCCAGACCGGAAGGGTAGCTTGTGCACAAGGCTTCAAAACTGGCTTTTATTTCTCCCATGAGACGGCTGTTAGGAAAGTATGGGTTCACCAGATAACAAAAATCAAGAAGGCCTGGATATCGCCAGAAACCACCGTACCGGCTGGAAATCCTTGAGAGCCTGCTTTGGGAATCCGTAAAGATAGATTCCGCAATGTCCAGATCCTGCTCGTCGTCGATCTCATACCAGAATCCATTTTCCAGGCGGGTAGCTTTTAGGTCATGATCGTCCAGTAAAGAAATGACCTTTAGTACCTGCTCGTAATATTCGTTATTTCCCAGTGCCTTGCTGTAGGCTTCCAAAAATGGGACGTAATGAGTCTCGGAAAAGCTTTTGCTGAACTTATAAATATTGACTGTTTTATAATAGGTATGAATGTCTTCAAACCGGAAATCTTTTCTTGTTAAGAACTTGGTGATGTTATCCTGTTGATCCAAAAGAACTACGGTTCCGTCCATCCAGCTTTCAAAGGGAGCCACCAGCGCCAGGTTGGGATAGGGATTATGTACAATCTGTGTCAGGACTTCCTGTTCAAAAATCAGGTCGGATTCCAGTAAAATGGTATCATCGCGAAGAAGGTGTTCCTTTGCCAGATACAGGGAATATATGTTATTGGTGGTCTGATATACCGGATTATCTATAAAGATAATTGGGGTGTGAAGGGATAAAGAAGCAGTAAAGGATTTTAAAGTCTCACCTTCATGTCCAGTCACCAGGATAATTCGGTCCAGGTGATAGTGATCCAGTTGCTTTAACATGCGTTCGATTAAGGGTACCTGGTTTACTAAAACCATACATTTTGGCTGATGCTCCGTCAGCTTTTTTAAACGCCGTCCCATTCCGGCGGCCAGAATGATAGCCTGCATAACAATCTCCTTTGTTCAAAAATATAATAAAAACTAAATTTATGAACATAATAACAGGTTTTTCCAGGGCTGTCAATGGGGGAATAACAAATCCGGGAGAAATTTTATCACTTCTTATAAAATGAAAGAACCTTGACAGAGAAGAGATACGTGTTATAATATGAAAATGATTTCTGATTTCGAAAACGGGGGTATTATATGGCAGAGAGAGGAAGATACCGGACAAAACAGCAGGAGATTATTCTCAACTGTTTAAAAAAGCAAAAGGAGTTGTTCTGTACGGTGGAACAATTCATGGAATATCTTCACCGTGACGGGATCCATGTGGGACAAACAACGGTATATCGGGCATTGGAACGTCTTACGGAAGATGGAGTTGTAGTTAAGATTCCATCGGTAGACGGTTCCAAAGCACAATTTCGGTACATCGGTGACGAAATATATGGCAACGTAGGTAAGCTGGTATGCTTAAAATGCGGAGGAATCATTCCACTGGAATGCTCCAGACTGGACGCATTTTATGAGCATATCCACGAAGATCATGGCTTTCAGCTGGATCAGCACCATATGGTGTTATATGGTTATTGCAGCCAGTGTCAGTAATGGAAATGGATAGGAAAGGAGATGGGCTATGAAATTTTTCAGGAACCACAGGCATAATGTTTCTATGCTTCTTGCCATTTTCGTAACGCTGACTCTTCTATACTCATCCTTTTTCGTTCTAACCCGTTTTCGTCATGACTGCCCGGGCGAGGGCTGTATCGTATGTTTGGAGATAAAAACGTGTATCCGTACCCTCCACTTGCTTTCACAGGCATTGGGGAGCGGAGTCATTCTCACGTTTGCAATAATCTTTGTAAAGAATCAGCTGAAAGCATATGAGTCTGGAATATTAAGCCCCAGGCTTTCACTGGTTGGATTAAAGGTCCGTTTGAATCGTTGATGTTATCTCTTGTCTAGGAGAATAAAGCGGTTCTAAATGTATGATAAAAACGGAGGAAATAATGAAAAAATATAGATCAAGGATCAATCGCTTCATGGCTGTAGCCGCCCTTTCTTTTAGTGTGATACTTACTGGATGTGCTGCAAAAAAGGAAGCTGCGGGAGATAAAATAAGCGTAATGACAAGCTTTTACCCGGTTTATGATTTTACCTTAAAAGTAGGCGGGGATAAAGTAAATGTAAAAAACATGGTTCCTGCAGGCACAGAGCCACATGAGTGGGAACCGGGTACCCGTGATATAGCGAGTCTGGAAGAATCCAATGTATTTATTTATAGTGGTGCTGGTATGGAGCATTGGACGGAAGATGTTTTAAAAAGTCTTAGTAATAAAAGCCTTATTGTCGTGGAGGCTTCTAGTGGGATTACATTAAAGGAAGGCCACGAGGAAGAAGGGGACCATAAAGAAGAGGAGAATGAACATGATCATGGAGAATTCGATCCCCACGTATGGCTTGATCCGAAAAATGCGAAAAAGGAAATGGAAAACATCAAAGATGGACTCGTAAAAGCGGATCCGGAGAACAAGGATTATTACGAAGCCAACTATAAGACATATGCAGAGAAATTTGATCAGCTGGATCAATCCTTTCAGGAGACCTTGTCACCTCTTTCCAACAAATCCATCGTGGTTTCCCATGAAGCTTACGGGTATTTATGTTCTGCCTATGGTCTTACCCAGGTGGGAATTGAAGGACTGACACCGGATTCAGAGCCGGATCCGGCCAGAATGGCTGAGGTTATTGACTATGTCCGGGATAATCAGGTTAAGACAATCTTTTTTGAGGAGCTGGTAAGTCCTAAGGTGGCGGAAGCCATTGCCAAAGAGACCGGGGCGAAGACAGAGGTACTTAGCCCGGTAGAGGGGCTTAGCGACAAAGAATTAAAGGCAGGAGAGGATTATTTTTCTGTTATGGAAAAAAACCTTGCTGCTTTAAAGGAAGCACTTGAATAACAAGGGACAGGAGTAAGAATTGTGAACGCGATTGAAATAAAAGGCTTGACCTTTTCCTATGGAAATACACCGGTATTAAAAGGAGCAGATTTATCTGTTCCCAAGGGCCGGTTTGCAGCTTTGATAGGAGCCAATGGAGCCGGAAAAAGCACACTGATTAAAATGCTGTTAGGTGAACTGCCCTTAACCGGGGAAAATGGCTCCATAGAACTTATGGACCAGGAGCTGAAACAGTTTGACGGCTGGAGCCAGGTAGGCTATGTTCCCCAGAATGGAATGGCGGGTTATAAGGATTTCCCGGCATCAGTGGAGGAAATTGTTAAGGCAAATTTATATTCCCGAATCGGATTATTCCGCTTTGGCGGAAAAAAGGAAAAGGAACTGGTGCATCAGGCATTATGTCAGGTAGGAATGGAGCCTTTTGAAAAGCGGCTCATCGGAAAGCTTTCCGGGGGCCAGCAGCAGAGGGTCCTCCTTGCCCGCGCCCTGGTAAACCAGCCAAAGCTATTAATTCTTGATGAGCCGACCTCTGGAGTGGATAAGGAAAACACGGAGGAGTTTTACCGTCTCATTAAGAAATTCAATCGCGAAGATGGGGTGACTGTTTTTATGGTCACCCATGACAGAAACTGTTTATCAGAGCTTGCAGACGATGTCTGGCATCTTCATAATGGTACGATGATACGGGTCAACTTTGAGAGGAAGGGTGAATGCGATGGAGATATTTAGTTACGGATTTATGCAGCGGGCATTCCTTGTGGGAATTTTGCTTGCTACCGTAATTCCTTGCATCGGTGTCGTGATTGTACTAAAACGATTGTCCATGATTGGAGACGCCCTTTCCCATACCTCTCTTGCCGGAGTAGCAGCAGGTCTGATTCTTGGAGTAAATCCTGTAGCCACCGCAGCAGCAGCCTGTATGATAGCAGCCTTTGGAATCGAGGCAATTCGCAGAAAGCTGCCTCGCTATTCAGAGATGTCCATTGCCATTATGATGTCTGCTGGAATCGGGCTTGCGGGAGTTTTGTCTGGATTTGTTAAAAATTCTGCAAACTTTAACAGCTTTTTGTTTGGCAGTATTGTAGCAATCAGTGATATGGAAATGTTTCTTGTTATAGGTGTTTCCATGGTGGTTCTTCTCGTATTTCTGCTTTTATATAAGGAGCTTTTTTATATTGCCCTGGATGAACGAAGCGCAAGGCTGGCGGGGGTGCCGGTAAAGCAGGTGAATTTTATCTTTACCATACTGACTGCGGCTACGGTTTCCGTTGCGGCAAGGACCGTAGGAGCACTGATCGTGTCTTCCATGATGGTGATTCCTGTGGCATGTGCCATGCAGTTTGGGAAAAATTATAAGCAGACGGTTATCTATGCAGTCAGCTTTGACGTGGCTTTTATGATCGCGGGGCTGTTTTTTGCCTATTATTTTGGATTGAAGCCAGGAGGAACCATTGTTCTGGTGGGAGTTATTTCCCTTTTATTTATGTTCGCTGGAAAGAAGGTATTCGGCGGAAAGGGGTAACTGGCAGTAAGGAGTAAATAAGATGACAGATCTTTATATCATATCTGGCTTTTTGGGAGCAGGAAAGACAACGTTGATACAGACAATGGCTTCTTCTGTTTTCCAGGGTCAGAAAATTGTGGTCATTGAAAATGATTTTGGTGAAGCTGGCATTGACGCCAGCTTTTTAACAAGCTGTGAGATTACGGTCACCAGTATGAATTCAGGCTGTATCTGCTGCAGTATGTCAGGAGATTTTTATAAAGCCATAGGACAGATTGTAAAGGAATACCAGCCGGATGTTATTCTGGTTGAACCATCTGGAGTTGGCAAGCTTTCGGATATAGTGAAGGCATGCTTAAAGCAGAAGGAGCTTGTGGAGATAAAACGCTGTATCACCGTAGTAGACATCAGAAGATTTGATAAGTATAAGGAAAATTACGGAGAATTTTTTGTGGATCAGATTCGTTACGGGGATTTGATTCTAATCAGCCATTTAGAGGGCAATTCCGGGGAGATCGAAGAGACCTTGGATAAAATAAGAGAATGCAACCAGGAGGCAAGGATCGAGGCTGATTTCTGGGACAGCATTCCAGCAGAGGTATTCCGGACTGGAGAGAGGGTAGAAGCAGTGAAGGAGCTTTATGAAGAGTCTTTAAAGACTCCAAAGATATCCCATTTACTGAGTGCAGTTTCCTCCCCGTTTCGTTTTGCCAGAGAGGTGTTTTCTTCTGTTACGTTAGAATGTAATGACAGCCTTACAAAAGAGGAACTGAAGCTCAAACTGGAGCATGTGATTCAATATGCAGACGGCATGATTCTCCGGGGAAAAGGAATTGTAAGCTGTAACGAGGGGAAATTCTTATTCCACTACATACCGGGAAAGTTTCAACTGGAATCCAGTCAGGCGGAGGGGAATAAAATCTGCTTTATCGGGACAGGGATTAAAAAAGAACAAATAAAATCGTTATTTGAAGGGAAACTATAATATGATAACTCCTGTATGGGTGGTTACCGGATTATTGGATTCCGGTAAAACCACAATTATCAACCGCCTGGCAAATGAGGAGCTTAAGGAGCAGGATATTCTGGTCATTCAGTTTGAAAACGGGGATGTCCCGTTAATGGAGTCAGAGCATATCCGGAGTCTAAGCTATAAAAAGAGCCAGCTTGAGGAGGTTCCTCATGAAATCTGTGAGGAGATATGCACCGAACTAGCCGAGCATTCGGTTGATCTGGTTTTAATAGAATGGAACGGTATGGAGCATTTCCATACCTTTGAGCAAATGTTTCTCCAGTTTCGTCTTAAGCCAGTTATCAGCATAGAAAAAGTAATTTATGCGGCAGACGAGACCTCACTGGATCAAAGATTAGCTGATTCAGGGTCCATTTCCATGTCTCAGGTGGCAGCAAGCGACTGTGTCTATGTATCAGCAGGCAAAACAAAGCGCTTAAGCTTTGGGGCAGAGCTGCCGGTTTTTTCAGAGGATAACTGGGAAGGGTTTATGAGAAAGCTGTTTCGCTATGATTTAAAGCCTCAGATATGGATTTTATCTGTAACAGCGGCGGCAATTTTATACCTGCTCCTAAGGCCGGTAATGGGACCTGTCCGTTTCTCTCTGGACGTCTTTCTTACCGTATTTTTAGGGGTATTTTTACAGGCAGTGCCGTTTTTGGCTATTGGTGTTATTCTATCCTCTGCAATTCAGGTGTTTGTAAGCCCTGACTGGATTCAGAGAAGGTTTCCAAAAAGGATCCTTCCGGCCCAGATCTTTGCAATCTTTGCAGGCTTTTGTCTTCCGGTGTGTGATTGTGCCTCCATACCTGTATTTAAAAGTCTGGTAAAAAAAGGAGTGCCCATGTCTGCTGCCATTACCTTTATGCTGGTATCACCAGTAATCAATCCGGTGGTCATTCTTTCTACCTGGTATGCATTTAATGGGAACTTAGCCATCATTGGGGCCAGATGCGGCCTTGGAATCCTTTGTGCCGTTATCTGCGGCCTGACCTATCTTGTCTTTCCTCCAAAGAGAGTCTATACAGACAAAATGTTTGGAGGCAGAGCCGATGAATGGGAGGACTACTCTGGCTCCCGGTTTTTACAAATGGTGCGTCATGCCCAGAATGAATTTTTCAGTGTGGGGAAATATCTTCTTACAGGTATCTTTATCTCAGCACTGTTTCAGCAGTTTAAGCCAGACATGGCCAGAGCAGGAGCCGGAATAGGGCTTTTAGGCTCCATTTTATTTTTAATGGTCATGGCCTTTGTTTTATCCCTTTGTTCTTCCTCCGATGCGGTTGTGGCAAGATCCATGGCTTCCTCATTTCCAATGGGGGGAATCCTGGGATTTCTGGTGTTTGGTCCGATGATGGATATTAAGAACGTTGCCATGCTGCTTTCCGGTTTTGGAAAAACCTTTATCATAAGGCTGATGGTAACTGTATTTGTTGTTTGTTTTATCGGCGTGTATCTGTTTTCTTATTTTTATAGTGGAGGGCTGAGACTATGAGATTACGTGGAAAAGGTCTCAATCTGGAAGCCCTTACGGAAAGCGCCTCCTATCTGATATTTGGTGCTTTGCTGGTTCGTCTGACCATAAGTGGAACCTATTTAAACTATGTAACTCCCAGAATGAAACCGTATTTATATGGGCTTTCTTTCCTTATGTTCTTTTGGGCGGCCGTAAGTGTCAGGAATTTATTTCGCCCCAGATATAAAAGCAGAATCAAGCGCTGCATGGTACTGATTCTCCCCATTCTGCTTCTGGCAGTTCCGCCTTCTTCTCCGGCAGCAGGGGCCATGGTAAAGGGAGGAGCCGGGATTCCAAGGAGTTCGCCAGTGGAAACGACACAGGATACCACACAGGCTTCTGATGAGTATGCTTATTACGGTCAGGATACGTTAGAAAAGCCAGAGGATACCTTGGAAGAGGAGCAAAATTACGAAAGTCAGGAAGCTCAGCCTGATACTCAGGCAAAGACTCCACCTCCTGGTTTAAATGGTCTGAATAACGAAACAAAGACCATTACCATATCGGATGAGGATTTCAGTCCGTGGATTACGGAGTTAAGCAACCATCCGGAAGCTTACGACGGCTATACCGTCACGCTAAAAGGGTTTGTATACCTTGATCTGGAAGATAAAAAGGAAAATGAATTTGCCGTGGTCCGATTGTCCATGTGGTGCTGCTCTGCGGACTTAGCGCCAATGGGGCTTGTTGCGGTATCTAATGGCAAACTGCCATGGGGGGAAAATAGCTGGATTACAGTGACCGGGAAACTTGCAGTAAAGGATGGATATGCAACTTTAGAAGCGGAAAAAATAGAAGCAGCAGAAAAGCCTTCAGAGGAATACGTTTATCCTTACTATTAATGAGGGGTCCTGAAAGGAGAAACTATGATAAAAAAGCCGGTTACCTTGTTAAGCGGTTATCTGGGAGCCGGAAAAACGACTCTGTTAAACCATATATTGGAACAGGAAGGAGGGCTGCGTCTGGCAGTCATCGTCAATGATATGGGTGCTGTCAATCTGGATGCCAGACTGATACGAAGCCAGGAAGGCCTTCCTTTGGAATATCAGGTGGTGGAACTGACCTCAGGCTGCATCTGTTGCAGCCTTAAGGATGATTTTATCAGTGAGATCAGGACAATTGCCCAGAATGAGGAGATTGATGGAATCATCGTGGAGGCTTCCGGGGTCAGCAGTCCCATGAGCATTGCAGATGCATTTGAAGATGAGGGGGATGATTTTCCTGCTTATATTGACTCCATTGTATCCGTTGCGGATGGCAACCGGATATTGTCCGAATTTGTAGAGGAACTGGAAGCCGGAGCGGACAGTGACCAGGAGGAAGAGGACGTCATTAATCTTGTAATGGAGCAGATTGAGTTCAGTAATATCATCATTTTAAACAAATGTGATCTTCTTACAGAAGCAGAGAAGGAGCGGGTAGAACAAGTTATTAAAACCCTATCTCCGGAAGCAGAGCTGATAAAAACTACAGGCGGTCAGGTGCCTGTTGGGAAAATCTTTAATCGAAGGCTGTACGATTATGAGCGTTTAAGCCGTTCCAGTGCATTGTCTCAGGCACTGCTTCGTCATGAAGCCGGAAAAGAGCATGAGGATTATGGAATCAGCTCCTTTGTCTATGAACGGAGAGAACCATTTGACAATGCCCTGTTCTATGACTGGATCGAAACCTCTTATCCCAAGGATATCATCAGGGCCAAAGGATACTTATGGTTTTATCAGGAGCCAGATCAGGCTGTTTTATTTGAACAGGCAGGAAACAGCATTGCCATCACTCCCGTCTCTCCCTGGGTAGCCGCGGGCACCAAAGAGGAGCAGGAAGAAAGCTTAAAGGAGAGTCCTGAGCTTTTAGAAGAATGGGATGAGCTATGGGGCGACCGAAATAACCAGATTGTTTTTATTGGGAAAGAATTAAATGAAAAGCAAATAAAAGAAGCGCTGGATGGCTTAATTAAGCCGCCTCCTTTTTAGGAGGGTAAAAAAGGGATTCAGTGAGATTTCTCGATTGGAATAGTTCCATAATATGGGCGATAAAAAGCCATATTATGGAACTATTTTCATATCCAGATTTACCAACATTAGGAACGGGAACCAGTTTTTGCGCGCTATTCAAGGAATAACCATCATGATATACTTGATGAAACTTTAAAGGAGAAGGAAAGTCAAATGAAAAAAACGGTTATTAGAACGACACTGTTAGGCTTATCTATTTTCATGCTTGCTCTTTTCGGAGTAAGCAGTGAAAAAGATGCATATGCTGAAAATGAAACAGCACCGGCAGCAGAAGCCTCTCAAGGGGTACAGTCACAGGAAGCAGATGCAGGTAAGAACCATTTAATGGTTGGTTATTATGCAGCATGGTCTGCTTATTCTCATTATTATCCCAATCAAATTGATGCTTCCAAGCTGACTCACATCAACTATGCCTTTGCGAACATAGGACCAGATTTAAAGCTGACTCTTGGTTACCCAGATATAGACCCAGAGAATTTCCGGCTATTAAATTCCTTAAAGCAGTCTAATCCAAACCTGAAGACTCTGATTTCAGTCGGTGGCTGGAGCTGGTCTGGGAGATTCTCTGATGCAGCGCTTACGGAAGAAAGAAGAAATGCCTTTGCCGACAGCTGTGTGGATTTTATTACTACATATGGATTTGATGGTATCGATTTAGACTGGGAGTACCCGGTGGCAGGAGGACTCAACACCAATGGAAAACGCCCGGAGGATAAACAGAATTTCACGCTGCTTCTTAAGAAAATACGGGAAAAGCTGGACGAAAGAGGTGCAAGAGATCAAAAGCATTACCTGCTTACCATTGCTGGAGGTGCAGATAAATCTTATGTAAACAACGTAGAGCTATCAAAGATTGCATCCTATCTGGATTTTGCCAATATTATGACCTACGATCTTCATGGACACTGGGATACCCACACGGATTTGCTGGCCCCACTTTATCCAAACGGAGATTCCTCACCACAATATAAAACAAGTGTGGAGCAGGCAGTGGATACCTGGCTGAATGCATCGTTCCCAAAAGAAAAGCTTGTAATGGGTGTTCCATTTTACGGTTACTTATATTCCTCTGTCACCGATTCTAACCGGGGACTCTATCAAAGGTTCGGTGGTGCAAGCTCCATCAGCTACCAGGATATCAATAAGAATTACTTACATAAAGAAGGCTATACCCGGTTCGTCCATTCCCAGTCAAAGGTTCCGTGGCTCTTTAATGGCACGATTTTTATAAGC
Organism: Lacrimispora xylanolytica; assembly: GCF_026723765.1. Lineage (NCBI taxonomy): Bacteria > Bacillati > Bacillota > Clostridia > Lachnospirales > Lachnospiraceae > Lacrimispora > Lacrimispora xylanolytica. Next base: position 3,309,121 of record NZ_CP113524.1, on the reverse strand, counting down.
TATGAAGATGGGGAATCCGTTGGCTATAAATCGGAGTTCATCAAATCCAAAGGCCTCGCAGGCGCCATGATATGGGAGCTGAGCCAGGATCCGTCTGGTGAGCTGTTGGGCAATATGCATCGTATTCTAAATCAGTAATCTAATATATAAGGAAGCTTCTGCATCAAGGCTTAAAAAGCCAACTATGCAGAAGCTTTTTAATTTTTTTAAGCTAAATTCCTAATAAATCAAGTTTTGTTATGAAAAAAAGAATGATATAATGAGTAAAATAAGAGAATACCTGCGTATGATCGTTTATTGTTGAAACCATGATTCCAGGTCAAAGGTAGCTGCTGGCTCAAGGGAGTTCTTATGTTAAGGTTTAACAAGCAGCAAACGCATGATATTGAACAAAGCTAGATGAGGGAGGAATCGTATGAATGATCATTTCTTTGAATCGATTGTAAGAAACGCACCCATGGCATACGCATATCATAAAATTGTTCTTGATGAGGCAGGCGTTCCCTGTGATTATTATTTTCTGGATGTAAATACAGCTTATGAAACGATGAGCGGATTAAAACGGGAAGAGATCATTGGAAAAAGGGTTACTGAAGTAATGCCGGCAATTGGGGAGGAATCCCTGGACTGGATCCGCGTATTCGGAACCGCAGCCCTACAGGGGAGAAGCAAGGAGTTTGAGAGCTTTTCGGTCACGTTTGGCCGCTGGCTGCGGGTATATGTATACTCACCAGAAAAATATTATCTGATCACCAATATCACCGATATTTCAATTAAAAGAAGTCAGGTGGAAGAAGGCGGTCAGCTGAGAAAGCTTTTAAAGGAGAAAGATTCGGAGTTTCATTTTATCATAGAGAATCTTCCATTTTCCCTTGGGGTTCTACGGCTTGATGGCACCTTTCTTTATATGAATCAGGCAGGGCGAAGCTTATATGAATTTGGTGAAGCAGCTTATAGCAGGAAGAGTATTATAAAATCATTTGTAGATCCAGAAGACTGGCACCGGTTCGTAGATAAGGTACATACTTCAGGGGTGACCAGTGAATTTTATATGAATTTAAGGATGGAGTCTGGACGGGTCTTTTGGGCTATTACCATTGGCATGATCATAAAGTATCATGGCAAGAAATCCATCCTGTTATCCCAATATGATTTTACCCAGCGAATGCACATTGAGAAGGCCTTAAAAGAGAGTGAAGAGAAGTTTCGGATGATCTTTCAAAATGCATCGGAAAGTATTATGATTGTTCAAAACAAAAGGATTCAGATCTATAATCCCATGCTTTCCCAAATCCTTGGATATTCCATGGAAGAGCTTATGAATAAGCCATTTCTTGAAATTATTCATGAAGATGACCGGGCAAGGGCAAATTTAGCGAATGACAGGCGCCTGTCAGGAGAAGTACTGGAAAAAAGGATTCAGTACCGGGTAATGCACAAAGATGGGACAACGGCTTGGGTGGAGGCAAATGGTGTCCTGATTCAATGGATGGACAAGCCAGCCATTGAATATTTCCTTACGAATATTACGGAACAGAAAAAGGCGGAGGATGCTCTCAGGAACAGTGAGAAGAACCTGCAGATGATTATGGAATTTTCCTCTGATGTGACCTGGGTCTTTAATTTTAATCAGTTAAAGCTTAAATATGTCAGCCCTTCCGTCTATCATTTTTTGGGATTCTATCCAGATGAGCTTATGAAAATGGACCCGGCTCTCCTGATACCCAATGAATTCAGAGAAAAGACCAAGGAGATGCTGATCCGAAGCATTAAGGAATTTAAAGAGCATTCAGAGGTGAGCAAGACATATACCATAGAACTGCAGAATATCCACAAGAACGGAAAACGAATCTGGACAGAAATGTCCTGCAAATACCGCTACAACGATAATATGGAAATAGAAATCGTCAGCTCCAGCCGTAATATTGAAGAGCGCAAGCATGCACAGCAGGAGGTCCTTTATTTAAGCTATCACGACCAGCTGACAGGGCTCTACAATCGGCGCTTCTACGAAGAAGAATTAAGACGTCTGGATACAAAAAGCAATCTTCCTGTCACATTGATTCTCGCCGATGTCAACGGTCTAAAACTGACCAATGATGCATTTGGCCATCTGACCGGAGACAAGCTTTTAAAACGGGCGGTTGAGATCTTTCATCAATACAGCCGGTGCGATGATATCATTGCAAGAATTGGAGGCGATGAATTTGTATTTCTCCTTCCAAGGACGGAACAAGATGAGGCACAGGAAATGATAAGCCGCATGAAAACGGCTATGGCGATGGAAAACGTTGACCATGGAATATTATCAGTCTCCTTTGGTGCCTCGACAAAAACAATGGAAGACCAGGATATATTCTATATTTTCAGTGAAGCTGAGAATGTCATGTACCAGCAAAAACTAAAAGAGAGCAATTCCATGAGAAATCAGACCATTCACGTCATTATCGAACAGTTATATCGGGATAACGAAGAGGAGGAGGCTCATAACCGGAGAGTCAGTGAAATATGCAAGGAACTGGCAACAGCAATGGACCTTGGAGATGAAATCATTCATGATATCACCATTGCAGGACTTTTGCATGATATAGGTAAAATAGGGCTTGATAAAGAAATCATTTCCAAAATAGAACCCATGACAGAAGAGGAATGGACCCAATTCAAACGCCACCCGGAAAAAGGCTACCAGATCTTAAAATCCTCCGTGAAATATGCCCAGGCGGCCCAATACGTGTTAAGCCATCATGAACGCATGGATGGAAATGGCTATCCTCAGGGAATTAGAGGCAATGAAATTCCCTTTCCAGCCAGGATATTAAGTGTTGCAGATGCCTATGATACCATGATTGCTCCAAGGGGATATCATCGAAAGTGGAATCAGGAGGAGGCGGTAGAGGAGCTTATAAACAATGCCGGAACCCAGTTTGATGAGAGTGTAGTGAGGGCGTTTGTTGAAAAGGTTCTTCGTAAGTCTTTTGATCGGTGAATATTGGAGTAAATATATAGTATAAGGAGGAGGCAAATTGGGATTTAACCCAGGGATATCTATAGGAGATCAAATTAAAAATCAAGATTTGATGAGAATATTCGGTTGCAGTAATTCCAGTGGTATGCGCCGTGCAAAAAAAACAGGAACATTAGTATTGATAGCGGATGAAACAAAAGGCCTATATAGTGATAAATGGAGTGACAATGGTGTATTACATTATACAGGGATGGGCAAAACTGGAGATCAAGTATTAACCGGAAATCAAAATATTACGTTATATAATTCAAATACCAATGGGGTAGAGGTTCATCTATTTGAAGTCATGAAAAGAACCATTTACACATATCGTGGCATTGTTAAATTAGTTGAGACTCCATATCAGACAACACAAGCAGATGAAAATGGTAATATGAGAAAAGTATGGATATTTCCTGTAAAACCGATTGATGACTCTGTCGCTGCGGAAAGGTTAGAAAAAGAAATAAGTACTTTATCAAATGTTGAGCTGATTAAAAGATCAAGAATGAGTAAGCCAGATAAAACGCCTAAAAAAACCGAGGCAACGGTTTATTACCGTGATCCTTATTTAAAAGAAATGGTTAAACGGATTGCAGAAGGAAAATGTCAAAGTTGTGGCGCTGTAGCACCATTTAATGATAAGAATAACGAACCGTATCTTGAAGAACATCATGTAAAACGGTTAGCAGATGGTGGAGCAGATACGATTGAAAATGTCGTGGCAATATGTCCAAATTGTCATAGAAGGGTCCACGTATTGAATAGCGATACGGATAACATTATACTTGAGAGTGTTGCTAAGCAAAATGTAGAACGTTTCAATTGGTTGCTAGCATATGAAAAGAAACTATCTGAATGATTTTACGGAGTAAAATAATATGAAAACAATACAAGTATCTGCGGCTCTAATAAAAAAAGATAATAAAATATTAGCAACGCAAAGAGGGTACGGTGAATTTAAAGGCGGCTGGGAATTTCCAGGAGGTAAAATAGAGAAGGGAGAGACGGAGGAACAAGCGTTAATACGTGAGATAAAAGAAGAGTTAGATGTAAATATAAATATTCATTCTAAACTAACTATAGTTGAGTATGATTACTCTGAGTTTCATCTTACCATGCATTGCTATTTTTGTGAGATTGAATCTGGGGAATTGACATTAAAAGAACATAGCTCGGCAAAGTGGTTGGCAAAAGATGAATTAAATAAAATACAATGGCTACCTGCTGATAAAGAGATCATTGATACATTACTTAAAATTGTATAATCTAAGAAAAGAAAGAGTGTTCCATCATATTCTTTAATGATATGGTAGAACACTCTTTCTTTAGTAATTAGATAACCAGTTTCTTAGATGTTAAATTCCTGTGTGTAGATAATCCAAACTTGGGCACCCTTTTTTTAGCTGAAATGATACAAAATCTCATCTCATTTAAACCAATTTATAGTAAAATAAAAAAAGTCTTGACTTTGAGTTGACTCCAAGTATTATAATCGATTCACACTGAAAAGGGATATTAATTCATAAAGATTCATTTCGCATCTTATAAAAAGGAGGGCAAATATGGAATATGCAAAATTAGGAAGCTCTGGCATTGAGATATCGCGATTGTGTGTAGGCTGTATGAGTTTCGGTGATCCGGAAAGTAAAATGCATGCCTGGACCCTGGATCCATTCGAAAGTGAAGCAATTATTAAGCATGCTTTGGAACTTGGGATAAATTTTTTTGATACAGCAAACTGCTATTCCGCCGGGACCAGTGAAGAATACCTGGGGAAAGCCATTAAAAATAATATTTCCCGTGAAAAGGTTGTTATAGCAACAAAGGTCTATTTCAATGATGGCAATCTTTCAAAGGAGGCCATAGAAAGAGAGCTTGACGGTTCCTTAAAACGGCTGGGAATGGATTATGTGGATTTATTGATTATTCATCGTTTTGACTACCACACACCAGAGGAAGAGACCATGGAAGCACTTCATAGGGCGGTGCAATCCGGTAAGGTCCGCGCCATCGGAGCATCAGCCATGTACGGCTATCAATTTGCCAGACTACAAAATATAGCAGAAAAAAATGGCTGGACAAAATTTGTATCCATGCAGAATCATTACAATCTTCTTTATCGGGAAGATGAAAGGGAATTAATTCCTATCTGCAAGGAGCAGGGAGTGGTGTTAACTCCATACAGTCCTCTGGCAGCAGGAAGATTATCAAGGCCCTGGTCAGCGAATACTCTCCGCAGTCAGACAGACACAACAGCAATCGGTAAGTATGACAGCACCAAGGATTCTGATATGGGTATCGTGACCAGAGTCTCTGAATTAGCAGAAAAATATCAGTGCACCATGACCCAGATTGCTCTTGCTTGGCAGTTTACAAAAGGCGTAACAGCGCCTCTGATAGGTGCCACGAAAGCAAAATATTTCGACGATGCAGCAGGAAGCTTACAGAAGCAATTAAGCTCAGAAGATGTAAATTATCTGGAAGAATTATACATGCCCCATAAAATAGTTGGAGCATTATAAGAGGTATAAACATGACAGTAAAAGAAGTAAGTGAGAAATACAACATCCCACAGGATACCCTCCGCTATTACGAACGGATTGGAATGATTCCTAAAGTCACTCGTACGTCCGGCGGAATCAGAAACTATCAGAAAGAAGATTTAGAGTGGGTAGAGCTGGCTATATGCATGAGAAGTGCTGGTCTGCCTGTTGAAGTAATGGCCCAATACGTGAAGCTGAATCAGGAGGGAGATATCACCATACCAGATAGACTCGAGCTTCTAAAAAAACAAAGAGAAGTGCTTCACGAACAAAGAAAACAGCTGGATGCCACACTGGACCGGCTGAATTATAAAATTGAACGATATGAACATGCAGTGGATACAGGCAAGCTGTCATGGAATTAAGAAGAAACCATAGAAAATAGCAGTTTAAGAAAGCCAGGAGGAATTACATGTATTTAGAACAGATCAACCAGCCTTCCGACGTACGGAAGTTAAATAAAGAACAGCTTATAGACTTAGCAGCAGAAATGCGACTGGCACTTCTGGAAAAGCTGAGCAGACACGGAGGACATTTTGGTCCCAACTTTGGTATGGTGGAGGCAACCATTGCATTACACTATGTTTTTGATTCTCCAACAGATAAGATGGTATATGACATATCTCACCAAAGCTATTGCCATAAAATGCTCACCGGCAGAAAAGATTCGTTCCTCTATGAAGAACATTATAACGATGTAACAGGCTTTAGTAATCCGGATGAGAGCGAGCACGATTTCTTTATTCTGGGACACACATCAACATCAGTAAGCCTTGCCTGCGGTCTGGCTAAGGCAAGAGATTTAAAAGGCCAGAAAGAAAATATCATAGCAATCATCGGAGATGGTTCATTAAGCGGCGGAGAAGCGCTGGAAGGACTTGATTTTGCCCCGGAGCTTAAAAGCAACCTAATCATTGTAGTCAATGACAACGACATGTCCATCGCAGAGAACCACGGCGGTCTGTATTCAAATTTGAAGCTTCTTCGTGATACCAATGGAGAAGCAGAGTGCAACTTATTTAAAGCCCTGGGACTTGATTACCATTTTGTGAAAGATGGAAATGACACACAGAAGCTCATAGAAGCATTTAAAAAAGTCAAAGACTCCAATCATCCTGTAGTCGTTCATATCTGCACGCAAAAAGGAAAAGGATATCTTCCCGCAGAACAAGACCGGGAGAACTGGCATTACAGCGCGCCGTTTGACAAGGAAACCGGCAAACCGCTGTATTCCTCAGACCGTGAAAATTACTCCGGCTTAACTGGTGAGTTTCTCATGAAGAAAATGAAAGAAGATAAAACATTAGTTGCCATCACCTCAGGAACACCTACGGTTATGGGATTTACGGAGGAGAAAAGAAAGGAAGTAGGTTCCCAGTTCGTTGATGTGGGAATTGCGGAAGAGCATGCCGTTGCACTTGCCTCCGGCATCGCAGCCAATGGAGGCAATCCGGTATACGGCGTTTACAGCACATTTTTACAGAGAACCTATGACCAGCTGTCTCAGGATCTTTGTATCAACAATAATCCGGCTGCCATCCTTATATTCGCAGCCTCAGTCTATGGAATGAGCGATGTCACACATCTTGGTTTCTTCGACATTCCAATGATATCAAACATACCAAACCTGGTGTACCTTGCACCAACCACAAAGGAAGAGTATCTTGCCATGCTTGACTGGAGCATAACCCAAAAAGAACACCCGGTAGCAATCCGTGTACCAGGCGGTGGTATTATATCCGGCGGTGACCCTGTAGATGCAGATTTTAACAATTTAAATCAATATCAGGTAACACAAAAGGGCAAAAAAGCTGCTATCGTGGCACTTGGAACCTTTTATTCCCTTGGCAAAGAGGTGGCTGATGAAATTAAAAAGGCTACAGGCTTACAGCCAACACTCATCAATCCCAGGTTTATCACCGGAATCGATGAGAAATTGCTTGAGGAGTTAAAGGTAGACCATGAGATAGTAATAACAATCGAGGATGGAATTCTGGACGGCGGTTTTGGAGAGAAGATTACCAGATTCTATGGCCCGTCTCCCATGAAGGTATTGAATTACGGTCTGAAAAAAGAATTCCTGGATAGATATGATGTGAAGGAAGTTCTTAAAAAGAATCGGCTGACAAAGGAATTAATCGTAGAAGATATTTTGAAGCTCGCCAATCAATTGTAAAAGAAGATTGTTTATGGTAAAATGTAGAAAAAATCAGAAGAAAGGACAATCAATTATGGATCATGAAATTTTGAAATTTGTTACTGAAAAATCACAGGAATTAATGAATGCACCGTCCTGCAGCAGTGAGGCAAAAGCGGCAGCACGTACATGGCTGGACTCCGTTGGAACTGATCAGGAAGCAGTAGAGACAAAAAAATACATGGATGAGCTGGAAACGTGTATTATGCCCATTCACAGTTTAATAGGTTTTGCGGAATCTGATAAAGGAACTGAAATTCTTGGAGCTGATTTTGCAAAAAAAATACTGGGGCACGCCAAGGAAATCGAAGCTGCCGGAGCAAAATATTGTGATTGTCCGGCTTGTGCAGCAGCCGAAACAATTCTACAAAAAAAGAATGATATTCTTAAATAAAAATAACGATCAATACTCTTTAGAAAGCATCAGTCAATCATGATTGGTGCTTTTTGTTTCATTGAGAATCGAAAATTATGCACAGGCCCTGATTCCGCATTTAAAGGTTTACAAGAGTGAGGAGCTCATTTACAATGAAGCTGTAAGCATGCTATTTCACAGAGATACTGCAAAAAAGTGTAGAATAAAAACAAGGGTGGAAATGATAAATAATAGAATAAAAGGAGTATTATGTATGAGAAAACAATTCAATAAGATGACTGCAAAATTAGGTGCAATAACGATAGTGAGCCTCGCTCTCATAACTGGCTGCTCCAGTTCGCCCGGCTCTGCCAACAATACTACCTCACAGACTGCAACTGAAATGGAAAGCAGTGCTGCCACCCAGGAGCCCCTTGTTGTTGATTCTCAGTCAGAGACAGCGGTCTCAGAGCAAACCTCTTCACTGGATAAAGAAGCGGTTTCCTTCGAGACATATTTTGATTTACTTGGTACGGGTAAACAGGATTTTATCGATAAGATGAACGAGAAGCCCAATGCAATCGACGAAGGCGGTTTGGAATTTGAGAAAGCTGGAATACGAGTTTGGTTTCAAAGGAACGCTGGTACTGTCAGTCAGATATTTCTCCAGGCCAATCAGGTTGATTTTAATGGTGCCAGAATCGGTGATAAAATAGATAAATTTAAGACTGCCTTTGGAGATCCGGTCAGTGACCGGAATGGCGACATGCATTTTAAATATAAAACTGGTTATGTATCAGTGAATTATGATACACAGACTGACGATACGGTTGCCGTATATCTCTTATCAGAGGATTTCTAGAAAGATACCGTATTTTCAAATCTACTGACAGAAATTGAATCATTTCTGCACAACGTACCTTTCTTTCACTTGTATGGAATAATTCCGGTATAATAGGAGGAGATTATGGATTCTATTTTAAAAGAATATATCTTAGGAGATATGGTGGCCCGTTATTGTATGGATGAAAAGAAGCATGTAGGACTTCAACTCTATCCAAGGGATATGCCAATTCCAGAAATGCTTAAAAAGAATGCAAAGCTTGATGGTATGGTGCAATTAAAAATATCAGGAGACATTTACCAAGGCTCATATGCTCCTGGAAACACCCTGCGCAATGGAGAAAGTACAGAGCGGTTATTGTTTGAGGATCAGAAAGAAGTTTTAATAGAAAATAGCCAAACTATTATAACCACTCTAAGAGATAAACGTGGATATGAAGTACGTCATACCCTTTATTGGCAGCAAGGCTCGAAATCTGTTGAAATATGGAATGAATTAAAAAATAGCAGTAAAACGCCAGTATCCATTGAAATGCTCTCCAGCTTTTCCTTAACAGGAATCTCTCCCTACATAGAAGGAGACGGTCATAATAACATCCTGGTTCACCGGCTTATGAGCCGCTGGAGCCAGGAAGGCAGGCTTTCCACTCAGACCATGGAGGAGCTTCAGCTGGATACCTCCTGGACCATGGGAGCCGTCAGATGTGAACGATTTGGACAAAGAGGCTCTTTGCCTGTCAATGGCTATTTCCCGTTTTTAGCCATGGAAGACAGGAAACATCATGTGTTCTGGGGCGCCCAGTTAGCACATGGTGCCTCCTGGCAAATGGAAATATACCGGGAGGATGAAAATATTGCCATGAGCGGAGGATTGGCTGACCGGGAGTTTGGCCATTGGCTTAAGGTCATAAAGCCGGAAGAGAGCTTTGTAACACCAAAAGCCATTGTTTCCGTATGCCATACGGATTCCATTGATGTCTTTACAAAAAGGCTGACAGATGCCGGACAGAAAGCAGCAGATATGGGACCAGAAGAGGAGCAGGGGCTTCCCATGGTATTTAATGAATACTGTACCACCTGGGGCTGCCCGTCTCATGAAAACATAAGGGGAATCCTGGATGTGATCAAAGGAAAAGGATTTACTTATTTTGTCATCGACTGCGGCTGGTATAAACAGCCCGGAATTCCCTGGGACATGAGCATGGGAGATTATGAGGTATCAAAGGAGTTGTTTCCAGAGGGACTGGAAAAGACGGTGGAAGCAATCAAAGAGGCTGGCTTAAAACCTGGTATCTGGTTCGAAATTGAAGGTGTGGGAAAGGCTGCTAAAGCTTATCAGATGGAAGACCATCTCCTTCATGTGGATGGGACTGTGCTTACAACCACCAGGCGCCGTTTCTGGGATATGAAGGATCCATGGGTTGAGCAGTATTTAACTGAGAAAGTCATTGGATTTTTGAAGCGCTACGGCTTTGAGTATATGAAAATTGATTACAATGATACCATAGGAATAGGCTGTGATGGTCCCGACTCCCTGGGAGAGGGACTTCGTATCAACATAGAGAAGACCTTTGAATTCTTAGAAAAGGTAAAGCGTGAGATTCCTGGCATTGTATTGGAAAACTGTGCTTCCGGAGGTCATCGTCTGGAGCCGCGTTTTCTGGCCGCTACCAGTATGGCATCCTTTTCCGATGCTCATGAGTGCGAAGAAATCCCCATAATCGCAGCCAACCTTCATCGTGCCGTTCTGCCAAGACAAAGCCAGATCTGGGCAGTGATCAGGCAGGAGGATTCCTTAAAAAGAATTGCATACTCCATCGCAGCTGCGTTTTTGGGAAGGCTTTGCCTCTCCGGCGATGTTACCCGACTTTCCTCCCACCAATGGAAGGTGATTGATAATGGAATGGCGTTCTATAAAAAGATATCTCCTGTAATTAAAAGAGGCCAGTCCTACCGTTTTGGACCGGAGGTGACAAGCATCCGGCATCCAAAAGGCTGGCAGGCTGTCTTACGGGTTGGAGAAGATGGAACGATGGCTTATTCGATCATCCATATATTTGATGGTGATCTTCCTGAGGTGATACAAGTTCCTCTTACGGAGGATTGTCCCCGTGAGGTTCATGATGTGTACTCGGATGCAAAGGAAGAGGTTGTTATTGAAGACAGCGTTCTCGTATACCGGCCAAGGGAAAACAGAAAAGCAGTTGCGGTGTTACTTGTAAGAAACGAATAAAGTTTCATTCGTCGCTGCTTGAAAAATATTTACGAACAAGTGAGAGAAAGTACTGGTCCGTGTGGGAGAGAAAGCTTGTATTAGAGGTGGTAATACATAAATCCCAGCCTGAGGAATATTTCTTTTCAATGGATAAAAAAGCAGGTGCAGATTCCAGAGAGGTTAAACGGGCATAATCCTCGGGCAGCAGGGTAACTCCAATTCCTTTTCCAGCCATTGACTGGGCTGTTTCATAATTTTTCAAGGTTAATATGATTTCGGGATTTATTTTGGCTTTTGCCAGAATCGAGTCGGCCACGTGCCGGATGCGCTGGTCTTCATGAAGCATGATAAATGGCTGATTTTTAAGCAGTTTAATATCAAGAACCGGATACGTATAGCCTTCCATCCTTTTAGCCGCCTTGACCAGGGGATGATTTTGTTCCATCACAACGATAAAAGGATCATTGGACAGTATTTCATAATTCAGAAGCGGACTGGTATCCTTTTTTGGAGCATGCAAAATAGCAAAGTCCAGTTCTCCGGAAAGAAGCTTCATCTCCTGGTTATCCGTGGTTCCTTCGTATATGGTCAAGGTAACATGAGGACATTGCTTTTTAAATTCCTGAAGTATTTCAGGAAGGATAATGTTTCCCAAATGATTGGTAATTCCAATGGAGATCTGCCCATTTTTCATGGTGTTGATATCTTTGATTTCTGATTCAAAATCATCATATATTTTTAAAATCTTACAGGCGGCCTGATAATACCGTTCTCCGGCATCCGTTAATATAAGTCCCTCCGGAGTCCGGTTGAATAACTTGGTTCCCAGGAATTGTTCAATTCTTTGAATGGATTGACTTAAAGAAGGCTGAGTGATAAAAAGCTTTTTCGCTGCACGGGAAATGCTCTTTACCTCCGTTACAGTCTTAACGTATAGAAGCTCTCTGTCTGTCATAATATGGCTCCTTTCCAATTCTTTTTCAGCATATAGGCAAAACCTATGGATGTTATCAATAATATAGTATTTTACTATATGCATTGAGCGTTGTATAGTGGGAGTATAAAAGAAATAATCAGGAGGAGTTTAAGATGGTTAAGCTGTATGATAGTGGCGTATATCTGGTCAATGGAATGGAGGTCGTTCCGGAGGCTAAATCCGGAAAAGTGGAAGCAATCACAGGGCAGCCGGTGAATCAAAAAGAAGCGGAGAAAGGAACCATAGCATATTCCATTATGGAGGCTCATAATACTTCCAATGATATGTCTAAATTGAAACTGAAATTTGATGCCATGACTTCCCATGATATCACATTTGTTGGTATTATTCAGACGGCTAAAGCATCTGGCATGGAAAAATTTCCGGTTCCTTATGTTCTAACAAATTGTCACAACACATTATGCGCTGTTGGTGGTACAATTAATGAAGATGACCATATGTTTGGTCTGTCAGCGGCTAAGAAATACGGCGGCATTTTTGTTCCGCCACATATTGCTGTCATTCATCAGTACATGAGAGAGATGCATGCAGGATGCGGGCGAATGATCTTAGGCTCAGATTCCCATACCAGGTACGGTGCACTTGGTACCATGGCAATCGGAGAAGGCGGCGGAGAGTTAGTAAAGCAGCTTTTGTGTGATACCTATGATGTAGCATATCCAGGTGTGGTTGCCGTATACTTAACCGGTAAGCCACAGCCAGGAGTGGGTCCTCAGGACATCGCACTGGCTATTATTGGCGCAGTATTCAAATCCGGCTATGTAAAGAACAAGGTAATGGAATTTGTGGGACCAGGCGTTGCTTCCATGACAACTGACTACCGAAACGGCATTGATGTAATGACAACGGAGACGACCTGCCTCTCCTCCATTTGGAAGACCGATGAAGATACCAAAGAGTTCTTAGCTCTTCATGGTCGCCCAGAGGAATATAAGGAGTTAAACCCAGCAGATGTTGCTTATTATGATGGCTGTGTATATGTAGATTTAAACACAGTAAAACCCATGATAGCACTTCCGTTCCATCCAAGCAATGTCTATGAAATCGATGAACTAAATAGCAATCTGGGCGATATTTTAAGAAGTGTGGAAAAAGAAGCTGCTAAAATCAGCGGGGGACGAGCTTCCTTCACTCTTACAGATAAAATTGTGGATGGAAAGCTCCAGGTTCAGCAGGGGATCATAGCAGGCTGTGCCGGAGGCAACTACACCAATGTAATCGAAGCGGCCCATGCATTAAGAGGCAAGGACTGCGGATGTGATGAGTTTTCTCTGGCAGTCTATCCATCCTCTCAGCCGGTATTTATTGACTTAGTGAAAAAAGGCGTTGTTGCTGAGTTAATGGAAGCGGGAGCTGTCATCCGTACTGCATTCTGCGGTCCGTGTTTTGGAGCCGGAGATACTCCTGTTCACAATGGTCTGAGCATCCGTCATACCACCAGAAATTTCCCTAACCGGGAAGGCTCAAAGCCAGGAGAAGGACAGATGTCAGCGGTTGCACTCATGGATGCCAGATCCATTGCGGCTACGGCTGCCAATGGAGGTATTTTAACCTCAGCAGCAGAGCTTTCCTGCTGGGGCGATATTCCAGAGTATTCCTTTGACCGAGGCGTCTATGACAAGCGGGTTTATCAGGGATATAATAAGGCGGAAGAGGACAAAGAACTGGTTTACGGACCTAACATCAAGGACTGGCCGGTCATGGGTGCCCTTACCGATAATATCTTATTAAAGGTCTGCTCTAAAATCATGGACGAGGTAACCACCACAGATGAACTGATTCCCTCCGGAGAAACCTCATCCTTTCGTTCCAACCCCTTAGGGCTGGCAGAATTTACCTTATCAAGAAGAGACCCTCAATATGTAGGAAGAAGCAAAGCGGTGGACCGTCTGGAAAAAGGCCGTATGAAGGGTGAGGATGTCTTTGCCTTAGAGCCTGAATTAGAGCACGTTTTTTCTGCTATCCGCACCATAGAAAATCTTGCGGATATAAAAGCGGAAGACACGGAAATAGGAAGTATGATATATGCAGTAAAACCAGGAGATGGTTCCGCCAGAGAGCAGGCTGCAAGCTGTCAGAGGGTAATCGGAGGACTGGCTAACATTACCAAGGAATATGCCACCAAGAGGTACCGTTCCAACGTAATGAACTGGGGTATGATTCCGTTCCAGATGACAGAGGAGCCAGAGTTTGAAGTGGGCGATTATATTTTTGTTCCTGGTATCAGAAAAGCTCTTGATGGAGATTTAAAAAATATCACTGCCTATCAGGTAAAAGGCAATGAGATGAAGGAGCTTCATTTATTCATTGCAGATATGACTTCAGAAGAACGTGAAATCGTAAAAGCAGGCTGTCTGATTAATTATAACAAGAACAGAAAAGGGATTTTGTAAATAGAGGTTCAGGAGGCGGGAGGAAATCATGAAGGATTCGGATTGGCAGATTTTATATGAATTATATAAGACGCCCAATATGACCAAGGTGGCTAATCTACTATATATATCCCAACCGTCTCTCTCAAAGAGACTGCAGTCCATGGAAGAAGAATTTCATGTGGAGATCGTAAAACGTACAACAAAGGGTCTGGAATTTACCAAACAGGGAGAGCTTCTGGCTAAAAAAGCCCAGGAATATATGATTTTTCTCCAGCAGTTAAAAAAAGAGCTGCTGGAGTTCCAGGAAGAAAATATGAAAATCATTGTTCTGGGAGCCTCCTATACTTACAGCAAATTTGTTTTAACGGAACTCCTTTATGAATATACCAAGGCCCATCCCAATGTGCAGTTTGAACTGCAAAATGACCAGAGCAATCTGGTCTTTCAAAAGGCCTGTGACGGAGAGGTTGATGTTGCATTTGTCAATGGGGACTATGAGGGAGGAGTGATTCAGAAAAAAATCTATGAATGCCAGGCCTATATCCTTTCAAAAGGTCCCATTGAGATTTCCGATTTACTCAACCGCCCCAGAATCGCCTATAAGACAAATGATAAAACCAGAGAGATTCTTGATGACTGGTGGGATCAAACCTTCCATGTGCCGGTTCCCGGTGGCATGAGTGCGGGATTTATTGATGTTTCCTGGCAGCTTGCGTCCAAGGGGCTTGGCTATGTTTGCTGTTTTCTGCCGAAGGGCTTTGACAATAGCTATCACCTTACACTGACACCCATTTATTACCCGGACGGAAGACCCGTCCTCCGTAATACGTGGTTTGTATACAAGGAGGAAAAATACTCCAAAGAAGTGCAGGAATTTATTCGTTATATAGAAAGTCTTACGGTATAAGAAACAGGTAAATGTCATGCTTATTCCTGATAAATGATGCTATGCTTTTTATGAATGGACCCATAGTAAAAGTGAATTGGATTAATTCTTAGTGGTCACATATAATAAGGATGTAAAAGCTATAGTTCAACATTTAGACAGGAGGTCATTATGATGGCACAGGTACAAAATGATAGCAATGTAAATAAAATATTCGGCAGTTATGTGCTCAATATGAAATATATTCCAGGGCGTGAAGAGGAAACAGATAAGCAGAATGAAGAAGCTCTGTTTGAGATGGTTGACGACTACATTGAACAAGCTTAAGAATTCATGGTTATGGTAAGGACAAGCCCAGTTTTATATCAGAGAATCGGCTGCCACGTAATGAGCTTTTTCTAAATAATCCTATGGATTATTTATGAAGAGGCTCATTAAGGGGCAGCTTTTTGTTATATAAAAAAGAAGGGTAGGAAAATAACGATGATTCATTGGGAATCCGGTGAGGGGAAGTTAGGGAATTTAAAGGAGTTTCACAATTGGTTTTATCATTTACCCGGAGTAGGGCTAAGAATCATTCGTTCTCTCTTTGCTGTTCTTTTTTGCTTTGTTATATTTTCTTTTTTGGGGAATCAGGAGGGAGCTTTTATCTCATCCCTGGTTGCCTTACAATGTGTAGGCCCCTATACAGGAAATCGCTGGAAGCTGATAAAAGAAAGGTTTGCTGGCACAGGGATCGGAGCGATATGGGGATTTTTGGTGGTTCAGATCTTTTGTCTGGGAAAGGGAACGTTATTTTTCCAGGCCGAGAGCCACGGCTGGACCATATGGGGAATTTTAATCATAGTCAGTATTCTGGGCGTGGTTCTATACAGTACTGTAGCAGTTAATCTAAAAAACATGTCATATTATTCCTGCATGGTATATCTAAGCATTGTTGTGACCATAGCAGCAGAAAAGAATGCCTTTCTTTTCACCGCCGGGCGCGTTTTGGAAATCGTGGTTGGAATTTTAATGGCTATGATCTGCAGTTTCTTATACCTTCCCAGAGCTAAAAACAGAGACATTCTATTTGTCTCCGGTATCGATGATACCCTACTTACAAAGGATGAAAAGCTTCCGCCCTACAGCCGGGTAGAACTGAACCGAATGATTGATGACGGAGCCAAATTCACCCTATCAACGCTTCGAACACCGGCTTCCCTGATAGAATCCGTAAGTGAGCTTCATCTGACCCTTCCGGTCATCGTTATGGATGGAGCAGCGTTATATAATATCAATGAAAAATCTTATCTGCTGACGTATATGATATCTTATAAGAGTTCAGAAAGAATCATTGAATTTTTAGAAAAGAGGAACCTCAATCTATTTATCAACGTGGTAATTGATGATTTGCTGGTCATCTACTATGATAAGCTAAGCAATGAAGCAGAGCTTGATATCTTCAAAAGGCTGAAAAAATCACCCTATCGAAATTATGTGAACCGAAGGCTTCCTGAAAATGAAAATGTTGTTTATTTCATGCTGATTCATAAAAAGGAGAAAATAGCAGACACATACCAGGAGCTCATGAAAGAAGAATGGATCTCTGAATATAAAGTGCTGACCTATGATTCCGATGAATATCCAGGCTATGCTTATATCAAAATATATAATAAAGAAGCCACCAGAGAAAACATGCTTCGAAACTTAAAAGCGATGCTTGACTTTGATAAGAGCGTAACCTTCGGCAGCATTCCAGGCAAATACGATGTACTGATTGAGGATTCCGACCATAATACGATGGTGAAGAAGATGAAGAAAGTATATGAGCCCATTCGTCTGTTTTTCCGCGGCAAATCATAGCTTTGAACAGCATATTATGAATTCAGAACAAGAAACCATAGACCGGCTTGAAGAAAATCACCGATTAGATAATAGTAACAGAATATAAATACCATTAGGGCCTACCCGCTTAGATGATCGGGATAGGTCCTTATTTCCAGTTTTTGATATCCCTTTTTTCATAGAGAGTATTGACAAAAGAGGCCAGATTGCTTATGATAGAGAAACAGACCAACCGTCGGTTTTTATGGAGGACTAATATGGGCAGAAACAAATATCCAGAACAAACACTGGAAAAGATACTGGATGCTTCAACGAAACTATTTATTGAAAAAGGATATGAGCAAACCAGTATACAAGATATTTTAGACACGCTCTCTCTTTCCAAAGGAGGGCTGTACCACCATTTTAAATCAAAAGAAGAGATTTTATCTGCAGTTATGAAAAGGCGTGCACAGTATATTGCCGATATGCTGGAAGAATTACTGGGAAGCATCAAGGCAGATAATGCAAAAGAAAAGCTGAAAAAAATTCTTTATCATCTTAGTACGGATGCGAAAACACATATGCTTGATTCCGTATTGAGTTCTCAGATAAGCAATCCATACTTTGTAGTGAGTGGCTTACAAACGGTGGTAAACCTGGATGCCCGGATCATTGGAACGTTGATTGAAGAGGGGGTAAGAGAAGGATCATTACAAACAGAGCAGCCTGTTTTATGTGCAGAAGTTTTTTTGCTCCTTTTGAATTTTTGGCTCAATCCGGCTTTGTTCGGACGTAATTATGAGGAGACGGAGGAACGCTTGAATTACTTGCAATCCGTTATGTGTTCTCTTGGATTAGATATCGTTGATAAAGCATTTATTGACAACGTAATGAGTGGATATAAGCAGATGGGGGTTTTTTGAGAAGGTCTTTCATCTGATCGATAGGACTGTTGTGATAACAGTCCATTTTTTACAAGATATAGAAACCGGTGGTCGGTTTTTAAACTAAATTTACTATAAATACTACGTCACCACAAAATCAATTAAATGGAGGCTGAATCAATGAATCAGAAAAAATTATTTGAAACGACTAGAAATGCTACGGATCAATCATTGAAATTCACAAATTCAATAATTGAGAAATCGAAGAAATTGCGAACCCCATCACCTAAGGTCGATAAAATCGGAACAACGGTTGGTAGCTGCATAGGAGCTGGGTTATTGCTTTCTGGTGTTATTGCTATATTTACGTTCAGGCAATTTTGGGCAATCGGTTTATTAATCGTAGGGACCGTTACGCTGGTATCAAATTATATTTATCGTCGTAGATTAACAAAATAGCAGATTATATTAAAATAATTAAACTTGGGTATCAATGGCTCAAACCTTAGGAAGATGGGGGTTGGGCCTTTTTTTGTAACTAAAGATGGAAAAAAGATACAATTTGGTATAGGATATAAATCATAACTATGTTAGACGCATGCATTTAGAAAAGATAAGGCTATATCATCAGGAGGTATCGAGTATGGCAAACAGATTTGAAATAATAACAAAATACATACCAAAGCTCACAGAAGCACAGTACGGGGACTGGATCATTGATAAGGAAAAGAAAGGAACTAAAGAAAGCCCGATACAGATGCCATTTGTTAACTATTCCGATGTTGTCAGCGAGTTCCTGCAGGACGTATATACCTGTATGGATGAAAATGAAGATATGCAGTTAAATCGGTATGGAGAGATTTTAGAGAAGAATGGTCTTTTATGGGAAACTGAATCAATGAAAGATGCAGAGGTGTCATCACTTGATGCTCAATGTATCATGGCTCTTATTACAGGAGCAGTTCGTGCGGAACGATTTTGTGATGGGGCATTGCTGGAATTCTTTCAAAATGGCAGCATAACGAAATGGCTAAAAAGATTAAAGGAACTTGATTCGCAGATGGGGTAAACAGGATATGAATAAAAGGAGCATTTGTTGTATAGAAAATATACTGCAAATGCTCCTTTTATCAAGTTAAGAAGTTAAAATCTAATTTTTTCTCCAGGTTAGTAATTCCATGATACAAAACTGCATAAACAATACAAAGAACCACAATGCCCATAGCAGCCCAAATCGTCATAAGGATTTTTTGGACAAAATGGTATAGATTGGGCTCTTTCCATAAATTACGAGTCAGTTCCCATGTTTGGAAGCAGAGAGAAAAGTAATACTTATAAACAATAGTAAGGAGGGGTAGTATGAAAAAGAATAATAGAGATAATACCGTTCCATAGGTACTTGTCTGGCAATGTGGTACTACAAAAATTATGCATTACATATCTTAAAATAGTGAAGAGAAAGGGATGATTATCAATGAGATTAAAAAAGTTTATTGGTCTGATGCTTGTAACAGGACTAGTTGCAACTGGTATAGCAGGATGTGGTGGCTCTGATAAATCTGCAAGTGGGGATACCACTGCTACTCAACAAGCCTCGCAGAATGATAAAAAGGGACCGAATGGAGAGAAACTTGCATCAGAGCAGATTGCACATGGTCAGCAATTTCATGTCATTACCTTTGATACCGCACAGGTTGGTGATTCTGAGTCCGGTTCGTTTTTCTTAGCAACCTGTGAAGGGTTATTTCGAGAGAATAATGGTGTTCTGGAAAATGCCGGATGTGAAAAATATGAGGTTTCAGAAGATGGTCTTACCTATACGTTTCATTTAAGAAAAAATAAATGGTCGGATGGGGTAGAAGTAGTTGCAAGCCAGTATGTAGATACGGTAGAAAGAGTGCTGAACGCAGATTTAGCATGTCCATATGCTTTTTTTGCATTCCCCATTAAGAATGCGGAGAAATATTACAATGGCGAATGTGACTTCAAAGATGTAGGCGTAGAAGCTGTCGATGATAATACGCTTAAATTTACCCTTGAAAAACCAGAATCTTATTTCATTGACAAATTATCCTATACCATGTTTGATCCAATTCGCGTGGACAATATTGAAAAATATGGGGATACATATGGTACGGATGCAATGCAGACCTTATCCTGCGGACCGTATATGGTGAAGGAATACACCGCCAGCCAAAGCACTGTTTTAGTGAAAAATCCAGAATATTGGGATGCAGAAAATGTTTACTTAGAAGAAATTGATTTACAGCAGATTGATGAAACGGCTACCCAGTTCCAGTTATTTGAAGCAGGTCAGTTAGATTTTGTAGCAGCTTCCGGTGATTATTTGAAAAAATGGGATCAGGCGGCAAGTGAAGGAAAATGCCAGCTTTATACGGATGGGGACGTTGCATCCCAATACTTTTCATTTAATACTCAGGAATCATGTCCCAGCGGTCTCATGCAGAATGCAAAAGTGAGAAAAGCAATTGCATATACATTGGATAGCCAGACATTTATTGATTCTGTTTACAATAGCAGATACACGGCAGCTTATGGCCTAGTAACGCCCAATATTAAAGTCGGAGATAAAGAATATCGTTCAGAGGTCCCGGAACCCATTAAAGAAGAATATAGTGAATACGCAAATAATCCGGAAAAATTACAGGCGCTCTTTCATGAAGGATTAAAAGAGCTTGGAAAAGATACGGATGATCTAAGCACCATTACCATTCAATTCTTAGGTTACGGCGAATCAACCATAGAAAAAGACATAGAGCAATATGTGGTACAGCGGATACAAGATAATTTAGGCATAAAGGTAGATCTTAATATTGTAGGTGACTTCGGGCTTGCACATTCCGCACAGGTTGCTGGGGAATTTGACTTGTGTATGCAGGTATGGGGAGCAGATTATAACGATCCTATGACATTTATTGATATCTTTAGGACCGGTGGAAGCAGCAATTATGGTAAGTATTCCAGCAAAGCCTATGATCAGCTCCTGGACCAGTTAGAAAAAGAGCAGGATAATGAAAAACGGCTGAAGCTATATGGGGATGCAGAACGTATCTTAATCAAAGAAGATGCAGCAATCAAACCTCTTCTTTATCGTGATAAACATAGTTATATCAATAACCGCTTAAAAGGGCTTCAGTATCCTATCTTTGGCGGAAAATATGAATTCAAATATGCTTATGTTGTGGAACAGTAAATAGAAGGTAAGGTTATACCACATAGCGCATCGGCAAACGTCGATGTGCTTTTGGTATAAGTGATAGAGTAGGAGAATGAAAATGGCAAAATACATCATCCGAAGAGTATTGGAAATGCTTATTACCTTGTTCTTGATTGTAACAGCTACGTTCTTCCTGCTGTCAGCAATCCCTGGAAATGCACTCACTTCAAAGATTGCTAAACTGCCAAAAACAGTGCAGACCAAGATTATAGAAAAATACGGATACGATAAGCCCGTGGTGGAACGGTATGTAATCACCATGAAGGGGCTGATCCTTAAGGGCGATTTTGGAGAATCCATTATCAGACCAGGCGAAACATTTGCTAAAAATCTAAAGGCGAAACTTCCAGTGACCATCAGGCTCAGCATTCAGCAGATTTTATTAGGTGTGACTTTGGGCATCTTACTGGGAATTATAGCAGCGATGAAGAGAGGAAGCTACTGGGATAAGCTGATCTTAGTAGGGGCTATGATTTTAGTATCCATGCCTTCCCTTGTTATATCCCTTTTGCTCCAGAAATATTGTGCCAATGGAGATATCTTAAAGCTCCCTATTATTGGCTGGCCCAAAGGAAAGGAATTGTGGTTTGGGGGCTGGAAGTATACGATTCTTCCCACCATAGCCGGTTCCTGCAGCTTCATAGCCTATTATTCCAGACTGACAAAGACAAGTATGCTGGAGAGCATTAACCAGGAATATACCCTTACAGCAAGGGCAAAAGGGCTTTCTGAAATGCAGATCGTAAAGAATCATGTGATACGGAATTCATTTATTCCTATTATCACTGTTCTGCCGTCAACAGTAGCAGGTATTCTGACTGGTTCACTGTTTATAGAACGGGTCTTCTCCATTCCCGGCATGGGACGATATTACATAGAAGCTGTTCAGGGAAGAGATATTCCCATTGTCCTGGCAGGAACCACATTTTACGCAATTATTACGGTCATCACCATGTTGGTTACAGACATTTTATACGGAATCGTGGATCCCCGAATCAAAATCGGTGCCGGGAAATAAGGGAAGGGGGAAATAGAATGAATTCATTGGTAGATAAAAGGTTTGAATTGGCTGATCAGTCTAAGTTTGATGCTGATGAGGTCGTCAGACCGAATATCAGCTATTGGCAGGACGCCTGGAGAAGATTAAAGAAAAATAAATTAGCCCTGTTATCAATGGCTGTACTCATAATTCTCTTTCTTATGTCAATCATAGGACCTGGCTTAAGTGGTCAAAATTATACAACCTTAACGCCGGAAATTAAAAATTTACCGCCTGATAGTACCTATTGGCTGGGAACGGATTATTTAGGAAGAGACCTTTTTTCCCGTTTGTGGAAAGGCTTGAGATTTTCCATTATTGTTGCTATTGTTGCAGCAACTCTAAAAGTGGTGATTGGCTGCATTTACGGAGCGGTTATGGCGTACCTGGGCGGTTTTGTGGATGATGTGATGATGCGTATTGTAGAGGTCTTAAATAGCATTCCTTATCTTATTGTTACTTTAATTATTTTAGTTGTATTGGGAAATGGTTATCTGCCTTTATTATTTGCATTATGTATCACCAACTGGACGAGTACAGCCCGTATGGTAAGAGGTCAGATTCTAAAGCTTAGAGAGAGCGAATACATCATGGCTTCCGCGGCGCTTGGAGCCTCCACAGGAAGAGTCATCGCAAAACATCTGATCCCCAATACCTTAAGCTTATTAATCCTTGATATGGCTACATCCATTCCTCATATTATTTTTGACGAAACCATACTATCATTTTTAGGAATTGGCCTACAGCCGCCTGCATTCAGTTTGGGGACATTACTTTCAGCCGGTCAGGAGGCAATGGCATTTTATCCTGCCCATTTATTGTTTCCCAGTTTACTTTTATGTTTACTTGTATTGGCGTTTAATATTTTAGGGGATGGACTTAGGGATGCACTTGACCCGCAGCTTAGAGACTAGGAGGAAATCATGATGAGTCAGGAAGCTTTACTAAAAGTTGAAGATTTAATAGTTTCTTTTCATACCTATGCTGGAGAAGTGCAGGCGGTAAGAGGTGTTTCTTTTGAGGTAAAAGCAGGAGAAGTTTTGGCTATTATTGGTGAATCCGGTTGTGGCAAAAGTGTGACCTCCAGAGCAATCATGTCTCTGGTCAAAGCTCCCCAGGGTGAAATCAAAAAGGGCAGTAAGATTATCTATAATGGAAAGAACTTATTGGAAATGAGTCAAAAAGAGCAAAGGGCTTTTCGGGGCGGAGAGTGCTCTATGATCTTTCAGGATGCTTTGGTTTCGTTAAATCCAACCATGAAAATCGGAAAACAGATTATAGAAAATATTGTCCAGCATAGGCAGATCAGCAGAAAGGAAGCCAGACAAGAGGCTCTCCAATTATTAGAAGCAGTAGGCATTCCAAACCCGGAAACCAGGATCGATCAATTTCCCTTTGAATTTTCAGGTGGGATGAGGCAAAGGGCGATGATTGCCATTGCCATCGCCTGCAATCCCAAAATACTGATTGCTGATGAGCCAACGACAGCTCTTGATGTCACGATTCAAGCACAAATTATGGAGCTTATTAAAAGTCTGAAGGATAAACTAAAAACCGCTGTTATCTTAATTACTCATGATTTTGGCATTGTAGCCGGTTCCGCTAATAAGGTTGCTGTTATGTATGCAGGACAAATTGTTGAAAGCGGAAAAAGAGATGACATTTTCTATCATCCACAGCACCCATACACCCTGGCACTTCTTGGCAGTGTTCCTAAATTGGAGTGGAAGAACAAAGAACTTTTGCAGACCATCAAAGGAACTCCACCAGACCTTATTTCTCCGCCCAAAGGATGTGCATTTGCAAAACGCTGTAATTATTGTATGAATGTCTGCTTAGAAGAAATGCCTGAAAAAACACATTTTGAAGCCGGTCATCATACAAGCTGTTGGCTGCATCATAAGGAAGTACCTGAGTCTAATAAAAAAATGTTCCTTAATGACAGAAAAATGATAGTCTTGATTGAAAATGACTTTGCAGTAAATGAGGGTGAATCGTATGAGCAGTCATGATATTTTAGAGGTGAAGCATTTAAAGAAATATTTTGATGTGGGGAAACATGATGTATTAAAAGCAGTTGATGATGTTTCATTTCGTATCAAAGAAGGAGAAACATTAGGTCTGGTAGGTGAATCCGGCTGTGGAAAGACCACCTGTGGCCGTACGGTCGTGGGCATGTATCGTGCATCGGAAGGGGAAGTATATTATAAAGGACAAAATGTACATAAACTAAGGGGAAAAGAAAAAAAGGCGTTTCACAAAGAAGTCCAGATTATTTTTCAGGATCCTTATGCTTCCTTAGACCCCAGAATGACAGTTGCAGAGATTATTGGGGAGGGCATTGAAATTCATGGGCTGGCTAAAACAAAGAAGGAAAAAGAGGAAAAGATTGCTCATCTGCTGGAACTGGTTGGATTAAATAAAGAGCATGCGAACCGTTTTATCCATGAATTTTCAGGCGGTCAGAGACAAAGAATTGGAATTGCCAGAGCTCTTGCTGTTGAACCTAAATTCATCATGTGCGATGAGCCTATTTCAGCACTAGACGTATCCATACAGGCACAAATTGCGAATATGCTGATTCAATTCCAAAAGGAGATGAAGCTGACCTATCTTTTTATCGCTCATGATCTTGCAATGGTGAAACATATTTCCGACCGAATCGCTGTCATGTATTTAGGGTCTATCGTAGAACTCGCAGAATCAGAAAATCTTTATCAGCACCCACTTCATCCTTATACGGAAGCGTTAATGTCAGCGATACCTATTGCCGATCCAAAGATTGAAGATTCCAGACAGAGAATTATGTTAGAAGGTGATGTTCCAAGTCCTATTAATACGCCGCCAGGGTGTAAATTTCAAGGCAGATGTTGTAAAGTAATGGATAAATGTAAATGTGAGGCACCAAAATTATCAGAAGTAGAACAAGGTCATTATGTTGCCTGTCACTTATATCAAAAGGGTTAAATAGTATGGAACGTGTAAAGATTGTTGGAATGGATTTTTATAAATGTATGAAGTATAGTAGTTTTGTTAGCTGCACTTTAGTGATAATAAGTGGTGTAATTAGTTTACTTATTTCAAGAGGAAGTTTGATAACAACTCTTGAGAGCATAAAAGGGATTTTATTTGCAGCTGGTAGTATGGGATTGATAACAGGTGCTGGGTCTATTATAAAAAAAGACAGGGGTAAGGAAAAAGACTGGTTAGAATGGAAACAGAGATTTCATATATTTTCTTTTAGAGTAACGTTTATTATAATGAGTATCGTTATATTACTATATGGCTGCATCGTAGATGAGATATTATTTGTGCTAAACCATTAATCACTGACTTGGTTTCTTCTATACAGAAATAGTTAACAGTCCAGATCATTGGATTGCTGATCTTTTTATCAAGCAAAAAAACTAAATAAAACCATTGCATTTTTAAAAAAGAAGGTATATAATATTCACTGAACGGACGGTGAATGAAATGAAAGCAAAAAATGATACAACAAATCTCACGAGTCGTGATCTTCAGGCAATGGAACGAAGAGAGCAGCTTTTAAACTCAGCAAAGGAACTATTTGCATTACAAGGCTACCATGCTACAACCACAAGGCAAATAACGAAGAATATAGGCATGGCAGACGGATTGATCTATCACTATTTTCCGGAAGGGAAAAAACAAATTTTGGATTTGATACTCAATGAGTTTCTGGAAGAACGTTACTTATTGGTAGAGTCTGAGATTGCAGCCTTAAAGGAAACCATGCCAATCAAAGAATTACTGATTTCACTGGGAAACATTTTCTTCACTTATATAGCAAAGGATAAAAATGTACTCATGATTTTATTAAAAGAAAAAAGTGTTTTTTCAGAGGAATATACAAAAAGCTTTAATCAACATGTGAACCTGTTGATGGAGCAGACCATGAAACTGATTCAGGTATATGTGGACAGAAAGGAAATTCGCTCCTTTGATCCTTTTATGATGGTCAATCAGTTTTGGAGTGCAATCTATTCCTACATTGTGCAGGATGTTTTCTTTGATAATCATAATATGTATCATAGTAATCGGGATAGTTATCTGAAGCAGATCGTAGATTACACGCTTTTAACCTGGAAAATATAGCAATGTATTTTCCGGGTATATTTAAAAGAAAATTATTCACTGAATGTTCAATGAAACTGTTGTATAAAAATCTATTATGCAAAAGTAATGGATTACGTGAACTGCATAATTACAATGAATGATAAGGAGAAACGATTATGAAATTTTATTTTAACGATCAGGCGTTTTCATTTGAATTATTAAGAGCAGCAACTTATGGAGGATATCAAGGTGCTGAAATAGGGGAATGCCTTGCTACAGTATCTAAAGTGGAGGAAGGAAACTTTGAAAGCTGGTTTTTGGAATGGAAAAAAACAGCGGACAGGACCTATCAGACCGCAATTGATTGCTTGAATAAGAGCCATAAGGTAAGTGCCAGAGAGGCCTTTTTACGAGCACATAATTATTATCGTACGGGAGAATTCTTTTTGGATGGAACCGATGAAAGAAGAATGGAAAATTTCGATAAGAGTGTCATGGCTTTTGAGAAAGGAATGGATTTATTAGACAGTCATTTCGAAATCGTAAAAATCCCTTATGAAGGAACTTATTTGAAAGGATATTTTTACGGAGCCTTAGAGGATAAGAAAAATGAGTTAACGAAACGTCCAGTTCTCATCTTTGTTGGAGGATATGACTCTACGTTACAGGAATTGTATTTTTGCGGTGCAGCTGCAGCAATTAAGAGAGGATATCACTGTCTGGTCTTTGAAATGCCAGGACAAGGAGAAGCCCTTCGTAAACAAAATCTTGTAATGCGCCATGATGCGGAGGTTCCGGTAAAAGCAGCGATTGATTATCTGGAAACAAGACAAGAAATTGACAAGGAAAAAATTGCACTGCTCGGTATGAGTCTGGGCGGGTACTTTGCACCGAGAGCAGCCGCATTTGAAGAACGAGTGAAGGCTTGTATTGCGTTTAATGTATTTTACGATACCTTCGATTCCACTTTAAATCAGAATCCCCAGCTGGCACAAGTATTAGAGCTGCCTGAAGAAAGACGAGAGCAGATGCTTGCGTTGGCCGAGGAACAAAATTCCAATCTAAGATGGATGCTGAATAACGGAAAATGGGTGTTTGGTCTGAAACACCGCTATGAAGTATTTGAAGAGATGAAAAAGGCTTCTTTAAAAGGAATTGCCAGTAAAATAAAATGCCCTGTATTACTGACCATGGGAGAGACGGATCATTTCGTGTCCAGAGATCAGTTAGATGCATTACTTGAGGAAATTAAGGCACCAAAGACGGTTCGGGTATTTACAATAGAAGAAGGGGCAGAAGAGCATTGTCAGGAGGGGAATCATGCACTTTTCCATCAGGTAATGTTTGACTGGTTGGATGAAGTATTTGACTGTAACATGATTGAAACTATGTAGTGGCAGGTACGGTCATGTATACAAATGAAGTCAATAAAGTGGCAGAATCTGCACAGAAGAAAAGTGAATTTTTAAACGAGAACTTATTCCAGTATGTTGTATTGGCTATGATGTCAGGATTTTTTATTATCATAGGAATTGCCCTTTCCTTTTCTGCGGCTGCAATCATACAGGTGGAAGGAAAAATGTATGGAAAAATAGCAATCGGGCTCACCTTCTGGGTGGCCCTGGGGCTACTGACGTTTGCAGGAGGGGAGCTTTTTACTGGAAATTGTTTTGTATTTACCATTGGGTATCTAAAGAGAACGGTGAGTTTGAAACAAACAGCAAAGCTTTTGCTGATTAATTATGCCGGAAACTTAATCGGATGCATGGTATTAGCTTTTATCTATGTACAAAGCAAAGCAATGATCGGGATATCAGATGCATACATTGAAAAAACGGCTCTTTCCAAACTTGATATACCCATGAGTCAGCTATTTTTCCGTGCAGTGTTATGCAACTTTGTAATATGCCTTGCAATCTGGCTCTGCTATAAGATGAAGGAAGAAACTGCTAAATTAATGATGATGGTGTTTTGTGTTTTAGCATTTGCTGTTTCCGGATTTGAACATTCGATAGCCAATATGGGGATTTTTTCAATAGCACTTTTACTGCCTCACGATGTTAATTTGACACTGTTTGAGGTGTGTAAGAATGTTCTGATTGTAACACTTGGGAATATGGCAGGAGCCTCTTTGTTTTTGGGAGTTCCTTACTGGTATGCCTCAAAGACAAAAGAAATTATTTAATAAACTAATTCTATTGGAATAGAAAAAATAGTGGTTTGTTTTACTCAGCCTTACTAACAATTCACAAATATCGGATACAATCCTATAATTAAGGACAAGCCAGCATTTAAAATACTGGCTTGTCCTTATTGTCTAAATTCTATGATTTCCTCATATCTCTAAAACAACATTGACATTATCACTAATTAGTGATATATTGAAACTATGAAAAAGAACAAAATATCTTATGGAAAAGAAAATGATATCAATTTAAAGGCATTTATTGGACTTAGCAGGACGACTCAGGCACTTCACAGGAGGGCTGGTGCTATCTTTAATCAGGGAGGTCTGACATCTGCCCAATTTGCTGCGCTGGAGGCATTGTACCATAAAGGCGATTTAACAATTAATGAGATCATTGACAGTATTCTTTCTACCTCCGGAAATATGACGGTGGTAATTAACAACTTAGAAAAAGATGCCATGATAGAGCGACACCCCAATCCAAAGGATAAAAGATCAAGTATTATTGCTATCACACAAAAAGGGAGAGATAAAATAGAAGAGATATTTCCCAGACATGTGGAAGACTTA
The DNA here is from genome assembly GCF_026723765.1 of Lacrimispora xylanolytica. Classification (NCBI taxonomy): domain Bacteria; kingdom Bacillati; phylum Bacillota; class Clostridia; order Lachnospirales; family Lachnospiraceae; genus Lacrimispora; species Lacrimispora xylanolytica. Next base: position 3,279,898 of record NZ_CP113524.1, on the reverse strand, counting down.
GCAGAGAGTTTTACTGGACTTGAGGAAGAGGAAAAGGAAATGTTAGTGCATCTGTTGAAAAAAATAAACACAAGGAGTGAATCAAATGAGTAAAAAGATAAAGGCAATTGAAAAAATAGGTTTCCAATGGGGAATGGACAGTCCGTTCCTGGCATGTATGCATCATAAGGATCATTTCCCGGCAGGGAATGAGGCACAAGGACCTGCTGTTTCTTTAGAAGGAAGAAGAATGGGTAATGATTTTTCAGGAAAAGACGGCTTTAGCATGTACCATGGTGAATCAGTTCCCGGATTTCCGGTTCATCCTCACCGTGGGTTTGAGACGGTTACCGTTGTATTGGAAGGGATTGTTGACCATTTTGATTCCAAGGGAGCCCAAGGACGTTATGGGAATGGCGACGTCCAATGGCTGACCACCGGAGCAGGCTGCCAGCATGTAGAGATGTTCCCCCTGGTGCATCAGGATAAGGAAAATCCCCTTGAACTATTTCAGATCTGGCTGAATCTACCGGCAAGGAGTAAATTCGCAGACCCGGATTACAAGATGCTATGGGCAGAAGAAATTCCAGTGATAAAGCATACCAATGAAAAAGGAAAGACAGCAACCATCCGATTAATTGCCGGAAGATGTGAAGATAAAAAAAGCCTGGAGCCAACGAAAAATTCATGGGCAGCAAAGGAAGAAAATCATGTAGGAATCCAGCTTGTGGAGCTGGAGCCAGAGGCAGAGTTTCATATCATTGCTGGTTCTAAGACCTTAAACCGCAACCTGTATTTTTATGAGGGAACCGGTTCTATTACCATAGACGGTAAAAACATAGATCCCTCTTCCCGAATCAAGCTTTCAGGAGAAGATGACATTACAGTGGTAAATGGAGATAAAACCAGCTACGTTTTACTACTGGAAGGAGAGCCCATCAATGAACCGGTGGTGCAATATGGACCATTTGTTATGAATTCCGAACAGGAAATACGAAATGCATATGAAGATTATCAGAATACCCAGTTCGGAGGCTGGCCATGGCCAGATGATGAGCCGGTCCATGAAAGGGAGATGGGAAGATTCGCCCGCTATCCAGATGGAAGTGTGGTAAAAAGGTAATATATAAATCATGTATAAACGTATAGGATATACTTGGTAAATCATAAACTATGAATATTTGATAGTGAAATAGATAAAAGGAGCTCTCAGTATGATAATTATTCTACTGAAAGCTCCTTTGACTAATGAAACAATTAAAACTTAATTTTCTTCTCCAACAAAGAAATCCCCTGATACAAAATCGTATATACAATAAAGAGAATTATAATGCTCATAACAAACAAATTTATCTTGAAGTGCTGTAGTATAAAATGATTTATTATATATTAAATAAATAAAATTTACCATAAAAGTATAATATACGGATAATGGTTGATTTGAAATAAAAAAGTGTATATAATAAGCTTATAAAATTACATTATTTCTATCATTTGTAATTTTATATTGATAAACGGTTTATGATTAAAAGTGTATTATTTTAAACGTATTATAATCATTTAAACGTATAGTTTAAAAAGGGGGGGATGAGATATGAGTGATGAATTAGAAGTAAAGGAGCTGAAAAGCAGTCTAATAGGGAATTGCCCAACATTATTTTTAGGTGCAGGTTTTTCTAGAGATGCAATTTGTGATTCCGGTACAATGCCGACAGGAAAAGAGATCTGTCTTGAATTAATTCAGAATTTTGTAATAGGTAAAGTAAATCAAAAAGAAATTACAGAGATGGAATATAAAGAAATAGAGCAATATAAAATAAGAGAACTATGTAGTTGCATTGATGATATGTACGGGGGGAAAACAGCTAGAGAAAAATTTTTGACAGAACGATTAAAAAATGCGAGGGCTAAATCAGTATTTAATAATGAGGGGTTTCACGGATATTTAGTGGACTATCCGTGGAAACGGATATATACTGTAAATATTGATGATCTTGTAGAAAATATTTATGAGAATGTGAAAAAATCATATTTTTCCTATGGGTTAAAGGAATATATACCTAATAGTATTGGCGAAAATATGATGTTGATAAAACTCCATGGAGATGTTAAAAAACCAGATGCAGGATATATATTTAGTAAAGATGAGTATAATGAGCTAATTACAAAAAAAATTGACTTGGGTTTAATGGCTTTTACAGGTGAATTATACTCCACAAGTGACATCATTTTTATTGGTGCATCACTTGATGAACCAGACTTTGAATACTATCTTCAACTTTACGGAAGTTTACAATTACAGAGTAACAAAAACAAGTTGTTTTTTATAGAGCCATATCCATCATTAGCTCTTAAGCAAAAAGCCAAGAATTTAAATGCAAGCGTTATAGAATGGACTACAGAACAATTTTTGAGATTTCTTCATACTTTAAATTATGCTCCAGATGAAGTTAAAAAAGTTAGAATGGAACTGAATTATAGTAAAATTTTTAGACTCGATGATATAATGCATATTTTCAAAAAGCCATATGAGAGTAGTATCTATCAAGGTTTTAATTGCAGTTGGCAAGATGTTTTTGAAAGTTGGACATTTGAAAATGATACATTAATTTTAGCAAAAAATAGATTAGAAGAATTAATAGCCCGAAAATCAACTACAAAGTGCTTTTGCATATATGGAGGCTCTTTCTCTGGTAAAAGTACATTACTAAAGCAACTAGGGGTATACCTACATAATCAAGATTATGAAGTAATGGAATATAAAGGTGGGTATATAAATAGAAATGTAATCAAGAAATATATAAATAAGACTGATTTTTCACAGTACGCTATTATTATTGATAATGCAAGTTATTATTATAATGAAATTGAAAAAATGTTTCAAGATAACTATTTAGGAAAAACTGTAGTGTTCTTATGTGCTTCTCGTATATATTATCATAACAGAAAAAAATATTATTTAGAGGGTAATTGTTATACTGATTTTGAGTGTACAGATATAATAACTGATAGCGATGCTAAAATAATAGAAAAAAAATTATCTGATAAAAAGTATTTATCAAGTTTGATAGAATTACCTAGAACGAAGAGACAACAAGAAATTTTAAGGAAGCGTAGTATAGTTAGTTTAATTATAGATTTAACATATGGAAAAGGCATACTAAAAAAGCTAAAAAGAAAAATGTTAGATGTAAGCCATTTATCAAGAGACGAAATTAGATTATTGTTAGAAATCGCAATTTTTGATAAAGCTGATATAGAATACTATCCAATGGAATTATTCAATGAAAGATATGGGAAAGCAGTTGACTTGGCGGTAAATATAGATATTAAAAATTTGAAAATAGTAGACTATATAAGGTATGATGATCAAGGGCTTTCTTTAAGAAATTCTTTATTTCAGGATGAGATAATAAAGAAAAACAGACAACAGGTCTATGGCATTATAAAAGAATTACTTATATTCATTTCAAGATATGTACATGAAGGAAATAATGATATATGGATTATTGTTTTTCAAAGTTTACTCAAAGAAAAAAAACTAAGTGATCAATTTATATTTAGCATAAAAGAAATTGGAAATTTACTATATGAATTAAAAGATTATTTTGAAAATATTAGCTATTATTGGTTACAGTTAGGAATATATGAGCAACAAAATGGTGATTTTGCCAAAGCGTTAAGTCACTTGAAATTTGCTCAACATATACAGCCAAATTCTTTTAAAATTAAGCATGCGATAGCAAGAAATTATCTTAAATTTGCTAATAGTCAGTCTAATGTGTCGGAGGCCTTAGTTTTATTCGATACAGGAGAACGCCTTATAAAAGAACTTATTTATAGCAAAGATTTTTATATTAAGAAAGCAAAACCGTTTTCAATTAGTTGCTATGTTACTGAAAAAGTTAAATTAATACGAAAGTTTAAGGTTGATGTTGCAACTAAAGAGCTTTGTGAAATTCGTGATATACTAAATGAAGTTTACAAATCAGAGGATAAATATATTGCTAATGCAATGCAAGATTTTTATAAATTATTGTGTTATTTAGGTAAACAATCTATAATAAGAATAAGTATTAATAGCCCTTATTATAATTTAATGAGCCAAAGCATTCAGAGTAATGAAGATATAGATGTTTTAGTTGAGTCGATATAGCCTTATATTAGTTGGTTTGTTTAAATAAAAGTATATAAAGTGACTAATATATGTCTTAGTCTGACTAAGCTAAGTATCTTATAATTATTGCAATGTCCACCATTATTAATTAATATAATAAATCTATTAGAACACGTGTGATATTATTTAGCTAAGTGAAATTGTATAGAGCATTTATAGTTAAATATTTAATTATCAATATCGCATTTTCTTTTATATTACATGTAGTGTGGGTCTAAAAAATATAAAGAAATTAGAATGCTACTAAATAAGCTTGAATTTTAATATATTTCTTTATTAAGTCATTATAATATGGCTGTAGTGGTTAAATTGAGTGAATAATTAATGCGGATTCAGATTTATATTTATTGCAGTCAGCATATGAAGAAACAAAACATAAGAGAGAATATGCACTGTAGTCAAGTAAGTAGACACGATTATTAGAAAAACTTTCTGGAATCAGTTACTAAGGTTGATTCCAGAAGAGTTCTTCTTTTTCATTAGGGGTTAGCAGTCCAAGAGAAACATGTGGTCTCCTAGAGTTGTAGAAACCTTCAATGTACTCAAATACGGATAACTGCAGTTCCTGTAAAGAGTGATAGGTTTTTCGGTTGGTTTCTTCTTTTTTTAGATATTTAAAGAGACTTTCACAGCAGGCGTTGTCAAAGGGATAGCCTTTCTTAGAAAATGACTGCATTACATTAAGAGAATCTAATAACTGTCTAAAAGCAAATGCAGTATATTGAGATCCTCGATCAGAATGAAACATGAGCCCTGCAGGGCACCTCCTTCTATCATAAGCTTTTTTGAATGCAGTCAATACCAGATTGACATCAGGTAGTGCTGAAATGTTCCAAGAAATGACTTTGCGAGAAAATAGATCCATTACAATACAAAGGTAATACCATTTCCTGGAGACCTTATTATAAGTGAAATCACTAGCCCAGACAATATCAGGGGATTTCGGGTTGAACTCTTGATGAAGATAATTGTTGCAATTACCATTATCTTTATGCCGACAGTAACGATATGTCTTTTCCGTGGACATACGTGGTAATTGAAGTGTTTTCATCAGTCGGTACACTCGTCCAACACTGATGTGGATGCCATTATCACGCCGGAGGACATAGGTAATCTTATATGCACCAAGACGCTTGTTATAATCAGCATAGATTTGAAAAATTCGTTTGGCTATCTCCTGATTTTCTTTGGTGTGGTTAGCAGGTACGGAGTGGAAATGCTTATAATATGTACATGGCAAACAATTTTTGTGTCATGCTGAAAACAAAGCTTATAAACCGCATCTAATCGTTGCTGGAGTGTGGCGTGAAGATGGCAATCGCTTTTTTTAATATGAGGAGTTCCTCCTCAAGCTGAGCATTGCGTTTTTGAAGGTCTTTCACTTGTTTGGCAGTCAAGACTTCGCCATCATCCGTTTTAACGGTAGAGTATTGTTTGATCCAACGGGTAAGCGGGGGTAGGGATACCCCGTATTCTTTACAGAGAGCAGCCTGTGTTTTACCGCCGGATTGATAAAGGTTAACGAGAGTACGTTTGAAGTCCTCGTCATACCGTGTTCCAGTTTTGCTTGTGGACATGAGTAGATAACTCCTTTTTGTGTCTACTTAATTGTAATATATAGTTACTTATCGTGCCCACTTTTATAATATAGATCCAAAAATTATGCATATTAGATAGTGAAATAGATAAAAGGAGCTTTCAGTATGATGGGTATTCTACTGAAAGCTCCTTTTATAAATCAAACAGATAAACTTAATTTTATCCTCCAACAAAGATATTCCCTGATATAAAATCGCAGCTACAATACAGAATTACAATGCCCATAACTACAAAATTTATCTTAAAGAGCTGTGGGTACAAAATGATATGGTTGGATATGGTGAATTGGTAAGCATGCAACAGTATTAATTATAATTTTAAATATATATGATTTGAATTATAGCTGTGATTATATTTTTATAATGATTGGCTGGAGGTCTTGCACTATTGAACTTCATTTCGTGCAACTATTGGTTGCATAAAAGAACTTTATAGTTAATAGCTATTCTAAAATGTCTCTGCTAAAATAGAAATATCAAAATAATTATTTAGTGAAATAGGAGTCATTATGAAATTATCTGAGAAAATACAATATTTACGAAAAGAGAATGGTCTTACACAAGAACAATTAGCGGAGCTATGTAATGTGAGTAGACAGGCAATCACAAAGTGGGAATCAGATATTGCTATTCCGGAAATGGAAAAAATAATCTTTTTAAGCAGGTTATTTAAAGTTTCCATTGATGAATTATTAAAAGATGAATTTGATATTGATGGAGTAAAAGATGTTTCATGCTGTGGAAAGAGTCTGCCAATAAATGATAACAGTACATTATATGAAGGAGTATTAATAAAGGAAAGTATTACCGAAGAAAACGTTCTTGACTTATTGGAAATAAAAAAAATAGAGATATGGAAGACTGCAGGAAAACCAAAATATTGGACTGTGTTATTTTTTTCCTCAAAGTACAGTAATTTTCCAGAAGAAATTTCAAAAGTGATGAAATCAGGCGATACGCCTAATGAAAACTGGTTTGTGGATTTTAAGTCTGATAATATTAAGTATATCGTTTTTAAGAATTTGATCTTGAAATACAGCATTGGAAATCAGGAAGAAAAACAGTTAGTATGTGAACGTTGTAGGGAACTAGGAATTCCAGATAATCAAATGCAATGGTCTGAATAAAAATAAATAGCATAGCATTAGAGCTTTTTAAAATCACAGTTGCAGGATAGGAGAAAGTTTAAGGAGCTTTGCAGCATGATTAATGAATGCTTTAAAGCTCCTTAAACGAATGAAACAGTTAAAACTTAATCTTCTTCTCCAAAATAGAAATCCCCTGATACAAAATCGCAGACACAATACAGAGAATCACAATGCTCATAACAACCAAATCCATCTTAAACACCTGGCTGCCATAGATAATCAGATATCCCAGCCCCTTATTAGCTGCCAGGAATTCTCCAATAATAACACCAACCAGACAAAGTCCGATGTTGACCTTCATATTGCTGATAATCAAAGGGATCGAGCTTGGAAGCAATACCTTTAATAACACATCCTTCTTTGTCCCTCCAAGAGAATAAATCAACTTGATTTTATCCGGGTCTGTTTGGGAGAAACCCGTGTGGAGAGTCATGATACAACCAAAGACAGCAACTGAAATAGATGCAACAATGATGGTCTTAATGTTATTGCCTAACCATACAATTAAGATGGGGGCAAGGGCGGATTTAGGTAGGCTGTTAAGCATAACGAGATAAGGTTCCAGTACCTCAGATATGCTACGGCTGGACCAGAGAAGTATGGAAATAAGGAGTCCGAAGCCGACAACCAGAACAAAGCTTATGAGGGTTTCCATTACCGTCACTCCGGTATGAACAAAAATGGAATGATCCTTTACCATGTCAATAAAGGTCATGGTCACACGGGTAGGGGAGCTGAAGATAAAGTCATTAATAATTCCCAGTCTTGCGCTAAGCTCCCAGATCGATAAAAGGAGAACCAGAAGCATCAGACGTAAGATCCTTACATTACGCCGGTGCTGTTTTTCCTTTTCAATAAATTCCTGCTGGGCTAAGGATGGATGAGTCTCAATCATGGTTCTGCAGCTCCTTCCATACCTGATTAAAGAAGACAGAAAATTCCGGCATGTTTCGCCTCATGAGCGGCCGTATATAATCATCTCCAAAAGAAACCGGTACAATGGCTTTCATCCGTCCCGGTCTGCTTGTCAGTACGATGACCCTGTCCGCAACACTGATTGCTTCGGAAAGATCATGGGTGATTAATATTGCTGTTTTTTGGGTGCTTTTTATAATAGAACTGATGTCATCGCAGACAGAGAGTCTGGTCTGATAGTCGAGTGCGGAAAACGGTTCGTCTAACAAAAGAAGGTCAGGCTCCAGAGCCAGAGTGCGGACCAGTGCGGCACGCTGTCTCATGCCTCCGGATAATTCAGATGGTTTTGCCTGCTCAAAATTTCCAAGACCATAGGTTAAGAGCATTTGATGCAGCTTTTCTTTGGAACTGCTGTCAAGCTTTTTCTGTATTTCAAGGCCAAGCTCCGCATTTCCCATAATCGTCCGCCATTCAAAAAGGTGATCCCTTTGCAGCATATAGCCGATGTTTGAGAATGATTCAGACTGGGAAACACCGTCTATAAGAATTTCTCCCGTATCAGGAGTCAGCAATCCGCTGAGAAGAGATAAGAGGGTAGATTTCCCGCAGCCGGAGGGTCCGACGATTGCAAGGAATTCCCCGTTTTCTGCCGTAAAAGATATATCAGAAAGGGCCAGCGTCTCACCCTCAAGGGAATGATAGGAGTAACTGACCCCGCGAACTTCCAGTTTAGGCTTCATGGGTCCTCCTTTTCGATATATTAATCTGATATAGTGTTATAATATGTACAATAAAAAGGAGTGTGAAGATATGTCTACAATTTCCTTTCTATTTGTCGAAGTGGAATGAATCGTGGAGGATTACGGGAATAACGGGAAAAAAGAGAAAAAGCCCTTGCATTACCTGGGAATCGGTGCTATACTACTATGGATAACATGAATGTTTGACGGATAAAGAGTGGGCGCAAGTCCACTCTTTCCATTTGTTTGGAAAGGTGGGAGGAATATGGCAAAAAGGGAACAATATGAAGCAAAGACAGAAAGCTTTTTGATGCCCCTTATGACAGAAAACAATTTTGAACTGGTCGATGTGGAATATATAAAAGAAGCAGGAAACTGGTACTTACGTGCTTATATAGATAAAGAAGGCGGAATCACAGTAGATGACTGTGAGATCATCAGCCGGAGGCTGGGAGAATGGCTGGATGAAAAGGATTTCATTGAAGACAGTTATATTTTAGAGGTCAGCTCCCCGGGACTTGGAAGGCCTCTAAAGAAGGATAAAGACTTTGAACGAAGCATTGGAAAAGAAGTAGATATCCGTTTATATAAGGCATTGAACAAACAGAAAGATTTTAATGGAACATTACAGTCTTATAATAAGGAAACTGTGACCATAACCATAGAAGATGGAACCGAGCTTGTGATTAACCGTCCGGAAATCGCACTGATCCGGCTGGCATTTGATTTCTAAACAGTAAGAAATATTAGGAGGATAAAAAAATGAATAAGGAACTGTTAGAAGCACTGAATATTCTGGAAAAGGAGAATAACATAAGCAAGGAAACTCTTCTGGAAGCGATTGAAAATTCTCTCCTTACAGCGTGCAAAAACCATTTTGGCAAAGCAGATAATGTTAAAGTCAGCATCAACCGTGATACCTGCGATTTTAATGTATTTGCAGAAAAAGAAGTGGTTGAAACAGTTGAAGATCCTCTGCTTCAGATCAGTCTTGCAGATGCAAAGATGACAAATCCCAAGTACGAACTTGGAGATGTGATCCATTGTCAGATCGACTCAAAGAAGTTCGGAAGAATTGCCACACAGAATGCCAAGAACGTTATTTTGCAGAAGATCCGTGAGGAAGGAAGAAAGTCACTGTATAACGACTGGTTCTGCCAGGAAAGAGAAGTGGTTACAGGAATTGTACAGAGATATCTTGGAAGAAATGTGAGCATTAATCTTGGTAAAGTAGACGCCATTTTAAATGAAACCGAGATGGTAAAAAGCGAAGTATTTAAAGCGACCGAGCGTATCAAGGTTCTTGTGCTGGAAGTTAAGGATACTCCAAAAGGACCAAGAATTTCTGTTTCCAGAACTCATCCTGACCTTGTAAAGCGTCTCTTTGAATCTGAAGTTGCAGAAGTAAAAGACGGTACGGTAGAGATCAAAGCCATTGCAAGAGAAGCTGGCTCCAGAACCAAGATCGCAGTAAAATCCAACGAAGTAAACGTTGATCCGGTAGGTGCCTGCGTTGGTTTAAATGGTGCCAGAGTTAATTCCATCGTTAATGAATTAAGAGGCGAAAAGATCGATATCATCAATTGGGATGACAATCCTGCATATCTGATCGAGAATGCATTAAGTCCTGCAAAGGTCATCTGTGTCGTAGCAGATGAAGAATCAAAGGAAGCCCAGGTAATCGTTCCTGATTATCAGTTATCCCTTGCCATTGGTAAGGAAGGGCAGAATGCAAGACTTGCAGCCAGGCTGACTGGATACAAGATCGATATCAAGAGTGAGACACAGGCAAGAGAACTTGGGCTTTTTGAAGAACTTGGTCTTGAATACCAGGATGGAAATACATCCTTCGAAGAATTTGCAAGTGAATATAAGGAAGGCGGCGATATAGAAGCATCAGACTACCAGGAAGAGTATCAGGACGGCAATATTCAGGAATAAAGAAAACGGGAAGTGATGGAAACTTGAGTACAAAAAAAATACCCCTCAGACAGTGTATCGGCTGTGGTGAGATGAAAAGTAAAAAAGAGATGATTCGTGTGTTAAAGACCTCGGAGGACGAAATCGTTCTTGACGCGACTGGTCGTAAAAACGGCCGCGGCGCTTATCTGTGCCCTTCTATGGAATGTTTTCATAAGGCGGTAAAGAATAAGGGGCTGGAGCGTTCCTTTAAGATGGCAATACCAAAGGAAGTATACGAAACATTGGAAAAGGAGATGGAACAGATTGGATAACAGACAGAAGATCCTGAATCTAATTGGTCTGGCCACCAAAGCAGGTAAGATTGGCAGCGGGGAATTTATGACAGAAAAATCTGTAAAAGCAGGAAAGGCGTCATTAGTAATTGTTTCAGAAGAAGCCTCAGATAATACCAAAAAGATGTTTACCAACATGTGTACTTACTATAAAGTTCCAATCTACTTCTTTGCAAGTAAAGATGAACTGGGCCACGCTATGGGCAAAGAGATGCGGGCGTCTCTCGTCATTATGGATAGTGGATTTGCTAAGGCAGTCGTGAAACTAATGAATACAATGGTCGGTAGTGAGTGTGAGAATGAGCCTTCACATCTACCCGCATGTGCTGTAGAATGTGCACAGAATGGAGGAAAACATGAGAGTATATGATCTGGCAAAGGAACTCGGCAAAGACAGCAGTAAGGAGATACTGGATATCTTGGAAAAGCATAATATAAATTTAAAAAGTTCTTCAAATATTTCAGAAGAACAGGCAGCAATCGTAAAAAAGGAAGTGGGCGGTCACAGCAGAACAAACGCCCAGGGACATTCTGATGCCCATGAAGGTGATGATTCTGATGCACCGAAGAAGAAAATAGCAGCAGTATTTCGTCCCCAGAATGCTCAGAGCAGACCACAGGGCCAGGGCGGAAGAGATCAGAGACCGAATCAGTCAGGATCTCAGAGAGAATATCCTGCAAGAAACCAGCAGGTAAGTGAGCAGTCCGCGTCATCAGGATCTGACACGAGCAGAGAACATAGCACAGGTTACCAGGGAAACCGTGACGGAAGACCACAGGGTCAGGGCGGCTACCAGGGAAATAGACCACAGGGCCAGGGCGGTTATCAGGGAAATAGACCACAGGGCCAGGGAGGTTATCAGGGAAATCGTGACGGAAGACCACAGGGCCAGGGCGGCTATCAGGGAAATCGTGACGGAAGACCACAGGGCCAGGGTGGCTACCAGGGAAATCGTGACGGAAGACCGCAGGGTCAGGGCGGCTACCAGGGAAATAGACCACAGGGCCAGGGCGGCTATCAGGGAAATAGACCACAGGGCCAGGGCGGTTACCAGGGAAATCGTGACGGAAGACCACAGGGCCAGGGCGGCTATCAGGGAAATCGTGACGGAAGACCACAGGGCCAGGGCGGTTACCAGGGAAATCGTGATGGAAGACCACAGGGCCAGGGCGGCTACCAGGGAAATCGTGATGGAAGACCACAAGGCCAGGGCGGCTACCAGGGAAACAGACCACAGGGCCAGGGTGGCTACCAGGGAAATAGACCACAGGGCCAGGGCGGTTACCAAGGAAACAGACCACAGGGCCAAGGCGGCTATCAGGGAAATCGTGATGGAAGACCACAGGGCGGCGGCTATCAGGGAAACCGTGATGGAAGACCACAGGGCCAGGGCGGCTACCAGGGAAATCGTGATGGAAGACCACAAGGTCCAGGCGGAAGAAATGGAAGAGATGGCGGAGCTAAGACAGGATCCTTTGATACTCCAATCCAGGCAAAGCCTACCAGCAACCGCGCAACAAAGAATAACTATAAGAATGACAGATTTGATAAAAGAGACAAAGATGATGATAGCGTAAACAAAGGTGCAGTAAAAGGCGGTAAGGGCAAAGCTCCAATCCTGCCACCAGTACACAGAGAAGCGAAGGTCGAAGAAGTTAAGACCATCATAATCCCAGAGAGACTGACCATTAAAGAGCTGGCAGAAAGCATGAAGCTTACGCCATCAGCCATTGTAAAGAAGCTGTTTTTACAGGGTAAAATCGTCACTTTAAATACAGAAATCGACTTTGAACAGGCAGAAGAGATCGCGATGGAATACGATGTACTCTGCGAAAAAGAAGTGAAAGTAGATGTAATCGAGGAACTGTTAAAAGAGGAAGAAGAAGATGAGAAAGATATGGTTACCAGACCACCGGTTGTTTGTGTTATGGGCCATGTTGACCACGGTAAAACTTCCCTTCTTGATGCAATCCGTCAGACCAGCGTAACCACCAGAGAGGCAGGCGGTATCACACAGCATATCGGTGCTTATACGGTTGAGGTGAACGGACAGAACATCACATTTTTAGATACACCAGGACATGAGGCATTTACAGCCATGCGTATGAGAGGTGCTCAGTCCACAGATATTGCAATCCTTGTTGTTGCAGCAGATGACGGAGTTATGCCTCAGACCGTAGAGGCCATTAACCATGCAAAGGCTGCAGGCGTAGAGATTATTGTTGCCATCAACAAAATCGATAAGCCAAGTGCTAACATTGATCGTGCAAAGCAGGAATTATCTGAGCATGAGCTGATTTCAGAAGACTGGGGCGGAAGCACTGTATTTGTACCGGTTTCAGCTCATACAAAGGAAGGTATCAAAGAGCTTCTTGAGATGATTCTTCTTACTTCCGAAGTAAAAGAATTAAAGGCGAATCCAAACCGCCGTGCAAGAGGTCTTATTATTGAGGCAGAGCTTGATAAGGGCAAAGGCCCGGTAGCTACCGTACTGGTACAAAAAGGTACCTTACGTGTTGGTGATACCGTTGCAGCCGGATCCTGTTACGGAAAAGTTCGTGCCATGATGGATGACAAGGGACGCAGAGTAAAAGAAGCAGGCCCATCGACTCCAGTAGAGATTTTAGGTCTGAATGACGTTCCCAATGCTGGAGAAGTCCTGGTTGGAACTGAGACTGAAAAAGAAGCAAGAAGCTTCGCAGAAACATTTATTTCAGAAGGTAAGAATAAATTACTGGAAGATACAAAAGCTAAGTTATCATTGGATGATTTATTCAGCCAGATTAAAGCAGGTACTGTAAAAGAACTGCCAATCATCGTAAAGGCTGACGTACAGGGATCTGTAGAGGCGGTAAAGCAGAGTCTTGTGAAGCTGTCTAATGAAGAAGTTATGGTAAAAGTGATTCATGGCGGCGTTGGTGCCATCAATGAGTCCGACGTATCCCTGGCTTCCGCATCAAATGCTATCATCATTGGCTTTAACGTTAGACCTGATGTAACAGCTAAATCCATTGCGGACCGGGAAAAAGTAGATATGAGACTTTACAAAGTAATCTATCAGGCGATTGCAGATGTGGAATCAGCCATGAAGGGTATGCTTGATCCTATCTTTGAGGAACAGGTTACTGGTCACGCCATTGTCCGCCAGACCTTTAAGGCATCTGGTGTAGGTACGATCGCAGGTTCCTATGTAATGGATGGTAAATTCGTAAGAGGCTGCAGCGTTCGTATTACAAGAGCTGGAGAAAAGATTTACGAAGGACCGTTAGCATCCTTAAAGAGATTTAAAGATGATGTAAAAGAAGTAGCAACCGGTTACGAGTGTGGTCTTGTATTTGAGAAGTTTAACGATATCCAGGAAGACGATATGATCGAAGCATATACCATGGTGGAGGTTCCCCGCTAGGAACCACTCCACCTGGATTTTAGAAAGATGAGCCCGTTTTTGCGGGCTGGTCTTTTTGAAAATGTGGATGAAAAGCGAAAGGAATAACATGCGTAAAAACAGTATAAAGAATACAAGAATCAATATGGAAGTCCAGAGGGAGTTAAGCCAGATTATCCGTCTGGAAATCAAGGATCCAAGAATCCACCCTATGACAACTGTAATTGCCGTTGAGGTAACTCCAGACTTAAAATTCTGTAAGGCTTATATCAGTATTCTGGGAGATGAGGAAGCCGGCAAAGCGACCATTGAAGGTTTAAGGAGCGCAGAAGGCTATATCCGCAGAGAACTGGCAAGAAGAGTCAATCTTCGCAACACACCTGAAATTAAATTCATTCTGGATCAGTCCATTGAGTATGGCGTTAACATGTCCAGACTGATTGAAGAGGTTACAAAAGACATCAAAGATTAAGGAGGTGCACCTTTGAGTTACCTTGATACAATCCTTGAAGATGTAAAAAATGCGGCCATTATGGGCCATGTCAGACCAGATGGGGACTGTGTAGGTTCCTGTCTGGCAACATATAATTACTTAAAAGAAAACTATCCTCAGATAGAGACGGTGGTATACTTAGAGAAGCCATCGGATAAATTTAATTATTTAAATCATTTTGACCGAATTGTCAGCGATTTTTCAAAAGACAAGGAGTATGACCTGTGTATTTGTCTTGACTGCAGCGATACCCTTCGCCTTGGAGAAGCGGTGAAGTATTTAAATACGGCAAAAAAAAGCATCTGTGTAGACCACCACATCACCAACATCGGCTATGCCGGTGAAAATATTGTGGAAGGACATTCCAGCTCAACCTGTGAAGTGCTTTACGGCCTTCTTGATGAAGCTAAGATCAGCAGGGAAGTGGCAGAATGTATCTATACCGGCATCATACATGATACCGGAGTATTCAAATATGACTCTACATCCAGAAAGACCATGGAAATAGCCGGAAAGCTGATGGAAAAAGGAATTAATTTTTCCAGAATCATCGATGACAGCTTTTACCGAAAAACATATATTCAGAATCAAATTCTTGGAAGGGCACTGCTGGAAAGCATAACCTTTCATAACAGCCAATGTATCTTCAGCGCAATCAGCAAGAAAGACATGGAGTTTTACGGTGTCTCAGGAAGTGATATGGATGGAATCATCGACCAGCTTAGGATAACGGAAGGTGTGGAATGTGCCATCTTTATGTATGAGACTGCCTGCAGAGAATATAAGGTAAGTCTTCGTTCCACTTCTGATCTTGATGTGAGTAAAATCGCTGTATACTTTGGCGGAGGCGGTCATAAAAAGGCTGCTGGCTGTACAATGACAGGAAGCGTTCACGATGTGATCAACAATCTATCAGATCAGATCGCAAAACAGCTTAATTAGGAGAACGGACGATGGCAGACGGCATCATCAATGTGTATAAAGAAAAAGGATTTACCTCTCATGACGTCGTGGCGAAAATGAGAGGTATTTTAAAGCAGAAAAAGATAGGACATACCGGTACCTTAGATCCCATGGCAGAAGGAGTGCTTCCTGTCTGTCTTGGTAAGGCGACCAAGCTCTGTGATATGCTGACGGATAAGACGAAAACATATGAAGCAGTCCTACTTCTTGGAAAAGAAACTGACACTCAGGATGTGACAGGGACGGTTCTTGCTGAATATCCGGTTCATAGAGAGGAAGAGGAAATCCGTGAGGCGGTATTAAGCTTTCTGGGGCATTATGACCAGATTCCCCCCATGTATTCTGCCCTGAAAGTAGACGGCAAGAAGCTTTATGAGCTTGCCAGAGCAGGAAAAGAAGTGGAGCGGAAGGCAAGGCCCGTAGAGATACTGGAAATCCGGGTGGATAAAATAGAGCTTCCCAGAGTCACTATGACAGTGACCTGCTCCAAGGGAACTTATATCCGGACCCTTTGCTATGATATTGGAAGAAAGCTGGGCTGCGGCGGCTGTATGGAGTCATTGACCCGTACCCAGGTCTCAGGATTTTGTCTGGAGGAGAGCCTTACTCTGTCCCAGATTGAAGCGCTTAGAGACGAAGGAACTTTGGGAGAACGTATCCTTGCTGTGGACAAGGTATTTGAGAATTATCCCGCCATTGTCATGAAACCGGAATTTGATAAGCTGGTTCATAATGGGAACCCATTTTTAAGAAATCAAGGGATGGAAAGCTCTGTAACGGTGGACGGACCGGTGAGAGTTTATGACAGTGAGAATCATTTTATTGGAGTTTATGAGCCTGACAGAGAAAGGAACTTGCTTAAGCCCCAAAAGGTATTTCTGGGAGGAAAATAAAGATGGAGTATATAACCGGAACCAGGAAATTTCAGATCGAAGAACCATCGGTGGTCACACTTGGAAAGTTTGACGGACGCCACAGGGGCCACCAGAAGCTTCTTCGGGAGATGGCAGAAGTAAAAAAGGAAAAAGGATATCAGATTGCCGTTTTTACCTTTGACATGTCACCAAGTATCCTGGATTCAGAAAGCACGCAGCGGGTCATTACTACGAATCTGGAGAGAAAAAACAATCTGGAGCGAATCGGCATCGACTATCTGGTAGAATACCCCTTTACCATGGAAACCGCCCATATGGACCCGGAGGAATTTGTAAAGGAAATACTGGTAGGTCAGATGAATGCAAAGACCATAGTAGTCGGCACGGACTGCACCTTTGGCTATCTGGGAGCAGGAAATGCGGACAGCCTAAATCAGTGGAAGGACCGGTATGGTTACGAATTAATTGTCATTCAAAAAGAAAAGGATGATCACCGTGATATCAGCAGTACATACATCAGAGAGCTGCTGGATGCCGGAAATATGGAAAAGGCCAATGAGCTCTTAGGTGAGCCTTATTCCATTCATGGAAACGTAGTTCATGGCAATCATCTGGGAGGCCCGGTCTTAGGCTTTCCTACTGCGAATATTGTACCGGAGCCGGAAAAACATCTGCCGACCTTTGGCGTTTATGTATCCAGAGTCTATATAGAAGGCTGCTATTATGGAGGGATTACCAACATCGGAAAGAAGCCCACCGTGGAAGGTGGATCCCCCGTAGGAGCAGAAACTTACATTTATGGTATAAATAGGGATATTTATGGAAAGACTATAGAAGTACAGCTATTGCACTTCGTCCGCCCTGAACGGAAATTTGACGGATTGGAGCAGTTAAAAGTGCAGATAGAAAAAGACAGGGACTATGGAATGGAGTATTTAAAGAGCCGTTCTGAGGAACTGAATATCCAGTTGTAAAAGAAAGGCGGCCACACCGCCTGGTTAAAAATGAATAACTTGCGAAGGAACGTGCATATGACTGACAAAGCATGGAAAATGCTGGGCTTCGCAATCGCATGCGGCAGTGCCGTATGGATTGCAACAGCAGATGTGCAGGCCGCAGGAACCAAGACGACTGTGACTACCGGTACTCCGGTAGCTGGAATCGATGTCTATATGGACAAGTACCAGAAAAGCGAAAAACAGAAGTCAGAAGAAAAATCGGCCGGTCTTACGCAGGAAAAAATGAGAATAGGAACCTTTCAGACCATATTCAGTAATCTTGGAGTGGCAGTCGTAGAGGATTCCTTAAATATCAGAAAAGAACCAAAGAATGATGCGGAAATCGTAGGAAAATTAAAAAGCCATTCCGGAGCCAGCGTGCTGTCGGAGGAAAATGGCTGGTATAAGATAAAATCAGGACAAATCACTGGTTATGTGTATGGACAGTATCTGGTGACTGGAAAAGAAGCAAGGGCCATCGCTTATTACGATATGAAGCTGATGCTTCGTGTTAACACCGATACCCTTCGTGTCAGGAACCAGCCAAGTACCGATGCCCAGATTTTAGGAAGAATCCATGAGGGAGAAACCTATCGGTTCCTTTCTGGAAGTGATGGCTGGGCCAAGATAGAATATAAGGGCCAGGCTGCCTATGCCTATGTGCCGGAATTTGCCACCATAGCTTACACCATACCGGAAGCAGAGAAAAACAGTGACATGCGTACCCAGGTTGTAAATTATGCGGTTAATTTCGTTGGAAAGCCTTATAGGTGGGGAGGCACCGATCCAAATACCGGTGCAGACTGTTCTGGTTTTGTCCAGTATGTTATGGAGCATGCGGCAGGAGTACAGCTTGACAGAACTTCAAGGCAACAGGCGGCAGAGGGAGAGGCAATTCCAGCCTCCAACATGGAGCCGGGGGACTTGTTGTTCTATTCCAGTGGAAGCCAGATCGACCATGTGGCTATGTACATCGGAAAAGGCCAGATCGTTCATGCAGCAAACCGAAGAAGCGGGATTAAAATTTCCTCGTGGAATTACAGGAAACCGGTTACCATACGCCGGGTGATCCAATAGTGAAACCTGTTAAAAAATCGATATACGACCGCACATGTAAAAGAAAAGGAACTGTAACCATTTAGCCATATATAAGGGCTTTGTGGTCACAGTTCCTTTTTGGTGTATGAATTTAGAATAAATTTTTTTTAGTTTCCGTATACCTTCCATTCAAGGATACCGGTAGAGCTGGTTCCTTTTGATTCCATAACAATGGAGATTGCATAGGTTGTGACTGGTGTAAAGGTCGTGGTGTTATATTGATTGGTCTTTGTACCAAGGCCTTTTGGATTCTTTATATCCTGCCATGCACTTCCATCCCAGTAATACATACGGTAAGATGCGGGCACATCAATTCCCTGACCATCTTTAAACCAATAAATATCACTGCCTGTGATGGTGTGAGTCTCATTAAATGTATACTGTACCCATTGAGAACCGGTCTCCGGCCAGTTGCCGTAAACAGCGCCGCTTCTGTCATTTGAGCTGGTAGGGTCGATTCCATCATTTAATGCAAGGATGCTTTCCCAATCAGAAACATAAGAGGCTGTAGGAGTTGCCAGTCCTGCGATGTTCTTTTGCTGTGGGGTAGGATCTGGGTCGGGGTCAGGATTTGGGTTCTGGCCGTTGGAGGCCTGAACAAAGGTCATCTCAGAGCCTGCGTTGCTGATCTGGGATATTTCAAGACCAGAGGCTGACTGATTCCACCATTTGGAATTTGGAGTGGTGCTGCTGGTAAAGGAATCCTTGTATCCTTTCCGGAATAAGTCTCCCCTGTTTCCGCCGTTCCTATTTCTCTCCATATCATAATTTCCATCGGCCTGTTCCAGAGAAACTAAGTAATGGTTACTCGGTGTCATTTCATTTCTGGAGTTATTTCCTTTTTCATCAATATGCCAGATGGCAAGTCCTGCATCAGGAAGGTCAGCATATCTGCCGGTTTTCTGAAGGTTCTCAATGAGGAAATACTCGTTTGACTGATTGCCTGACCATTTGTAGGTATAGGAATTACCGTTGCCGTCAGCAACTGCGGCAAACTTGGTTCCGGCATTGTATTCATTCATATTTATGGGAAGATTCCAGCGAGATATCACATTTCTGCAATATGGATCCGGTGGAACCGGATTTTTGTCATTTGCCACGGTACTCATTAAGCTGTACATACCAGTGCCCTGGGAATCACCATCGTAATCATAAAGATCCGGGTATCCGTAGATCATATGACCGCTTTCATGGCAGATGGTATAAAGAGACAAATCCCGTCCGATGTTAGTCATCTCATATTTCTGGATTCTTGCTCCATTGATATAATCTGACTTTGGATACCAGGCTTGATGAGGCCACAATCCCTTTGCCCAGCCTGCATCCGGAGTTCCGGCATAAAGAATGTTCACAGCTTTTAAGTATCCTTTAGAATCTGTGGTTAAAGAGGAAAGATTATATCCAGAGCTTTTCAGCCACTGAAATACTTCTTCTGCAAACTCATTGGATTTTGCGTAGGAGCCTGTCTGCTCATAAATGTCATCATAATATGTTTTCGGATGCTTTGCGGTATAGAAACCAATTAAATTATTGGTATAGGTGACTCTGCCGCCTGAGACATCATAATAATAATCCCTCACAGACCCATTGTTGTTAAAGCCCCGGTACCCGGTTTCGTTGAAGAAGCGTTCTATTTCGGATTGGGAAATATCGCTTTTTTTATCTGGGAAATCAACCAGGATCGTCAATCCCTTTACATCACCAGATGCGGCTACCTTGGAATCCAGCAGTGAATTTTCAAAACTGTTTTCTGATTTTGGGGTATTTTTAAAATCATTTCCATGAAGCCTGTTCCTCACTTCATCCGCCTGTTCCCTGATTGCATCGCTCTTGATCTTTAAATGCTTCTGAAGGCCGCCACCGCCCCGCTGAGGCTCGTCAGTGGATCTTCGTTCACTGCTTGTGTTGTAAACCGTTCCCGTAGACACATACTCTGTCTGGTCAGCGTTTAATTCTGCATAACAGATCCAGCCGTTTTCATCACGGATCAGCGTATATCCGTCCGGACTTTCAATATGCTGATAATACTCATCGCCTGTAATGGATACGGAAACCCTGGTTCCATCAGGCTGTGCTAATTCAAACTCTTTGTTGTTGTAAGGAGCAGCTAAAACAGCGTAGTTCGTCATGGAAGACATGGATACTACAGCTAATCCAGTTGCCAATAGCTTAATCATTTTACTCATTCATTTTCCCCTTTACTTTTTCTTTTGTAATAAACTGATATTGCTTTCAATGACTAATTTAAATTCACATGGGAATCACCTCCTTAAATTAATTTATTACTTGAAATTATTATCGAATTTATATTGCAATAGTTAATAAAATGCTATTAATATTAAGAATTATTAATGATATAGTTATATTTGCAAACATGTTGTTAAAAAACACAATATTAGTTAAATAAATCAGGAATTTTGACGATTAGAAGAGAAACTTTGTGAGAAAAATGAGAGCTGGAATCAGAAAAAAGAAGCCATTGCTCCATAAGCGGTCTTTCACTTATGAGCAATGGCTCCTTATGATTAATGTTTCTTTTTACCAAGGTAAGCTGCTTTCACGGATTCGTCAGCCAGAAGCTCTTTACCCGCACCGGATAAGGTGATTCTTCCGGTTTCCAGTACATATCCGATATCAGCCGTGTGAAGGGCCATATTGGCATTCTGTTCGATTAAAAGTACGGTCACGCCCTTTTTATTGATTTCCTTGATAATGGAGAACAAGTCCTTAACGATAAGAGGTGCCAATCCAAGGGAAGGTTCATCCATCATGAGGATTCTGGGGTGGCTCATTAAGGCTCTTGCGACTGCAAGCATCTGCTGCTCACCGCCGGATAAGGTTCCGGAGAGCTGCCAGCTTCGTTCCTTTAACCTTGGAAACAGGCTGTAGACCCAGTTGATATCGTCTTCCAGACTGTCGTTTCTTAAATAAGCCCCGATCTTAATGTTTTCAAGTACGGTCATATCGGGAAACACATGACGGCCTTCCGGCACTAGAGCAATGCCCTTGGATACGACCTGTGTAGTATCAAGTCCGATGAGCTCTTCTCCATCGAGAGTAATGCTGCTTCCGGCAGAAGGCTTTACAAGGCCTACAATGGAGCGGAGCGTGGTACTCTTTCCGGCGCCGTTGGCACCGATCAGGGTTACAATGCTTTTATCCGGCACTTCAAAGGAAATGCCCTTTACGGCTTCAATGCCCCCGTAGTTCACTTTTAAATTCTCAATCTTCAGCATCGTCACTCACCCCCAGATATGCTTCAATAACCCGTTCGTTGTTCTGGATTTCATCCGGTGTTCCCTGTGCAATCAGTTTTCCAAAATCCAGTACATAGATTCGGTCTGAGATCTGCATGACCAGATCCATATGGTGTTCAATCATAAATACAGTCAAATGATAGGTGTCCCGGATCTGCTTGATAAAATCCGTAAGCTCCTGGGTCTCCTGTGGATTCATACCAGCCGCAGGCTCATCAAGGAGAAGAAACTTTGGCTCGGTAGCCAGAGCTCTTGCAATCTCCAGACGTCTTTGCAGACCGTAAGGGAGAGAAGAGGCAATCTCATCCTTTAAGTGGAGAAGATTCTGCTCCTCCAAAAGAGCAGTGGCCTCTGCCCGCATCCGCTCTTCCTCCTTGTGGTTTAAACGAAGAGTGGCGGAAAACACATTTTGTCTGGCCCGCATATGCTTTGCAATAAGAACATTGTCGAATACAGTAAGCTGCCCAAAGAGACGAATGTTCTGAAAGGTTCTGGCTATGCCCTTCTGGGTAATCTTATCCGGTGTATTTCGGATCACGGTAATCGGTCTGGGAGTTACTTCACCCAAGTATGTTTTCGCCGCTTTTCCCTTGGGAGTATTAGAGAGAATGGTCTCTCCCATGAAATCAACCTTACCAAAGGTAGGCTCATAAATACCGGTAACACAGTTAAAGGCAGTTGTTTTTCCAGCACCGTTAGGACCAATGAGTGCCACGATTTCGCCCTGGTTTACATCAAGGGTGAGTCCGTTGACAGCTACTACGCCGCCAAACTGCATGGTAACATCCTCCATATGGAGGACATTGACTGGAGTTTTTGCTTCCGCTGACATTATATGTTTTCCCCCTTATGTGTTTTATTTTTCTTCTTTAATCTGTCTGGAATGCTGCGGATCAGCCTTCCAAGGCCTTCCCATGAAAACTCATTGCTTCCCATGATTCCACGGCGGTAGAAGAGCACCACTGCCATAAGAAGAATGGAGAAGATGACCATACGAAAGCCGGAACGGAACAGAGGAATGTCAATGCCTCCAATGGTAAGAGGATTGTCAAAGAATCGAAGCCATTCTCTTCCAGCAGTAACTAAAAATGCGCCGATGACGCTTCCTGTAATACTTCCGATTCCACCAAGAACGACAATAAGAAGAATGTCGTAGGTCAAGTTAATGGAGAAGGTCTTAGAATCAATGGAGCGCATGAATATAGCAAGAAGACCTCCGCCAACTCCTGTAAAGAAGGAGGAAATTACAAAAGCCAGCTCTTTGTAACGGAATAAATTAAGTCCCATAGCCTGAGCGGCCACCTCATCCTCACGAAGAGCCTTAAATGCACGGCCATAAGAGGAATTGATCAAAAGCACCATAAGAAGGATGCAGAGGGCACATAAGCCAAAGGCCACAAACAGGTTTGGAAAGCCTGGGATATTCTTAAGTCCATAAGAACCATTGGTGATTTTATTTAACTGTGGGGCAGAAATTACCGCACGGATGATCTCAGAAAAACCAAGGGTAGCAATGGCTAAATAATCACTTTTTAAACGAAGTACCGGAATCCCGATTAAGGCAGCAATGGCAGCAGAAAAAACTCCTGCTAAAATGAGTGCCAGCCAGAAGGGACACTGGAGATTTGCAATGGCTGGTGCGATTCCGTCTACATAATAAACGCTTGCACGGTTGTCTACTGGGATTGTCAGTATAGCAACCGTATAAGCACCGATTGCCATGAATCCGGCCTGGCCCAAGGAAAAGAGTCCGGTAAATCCGGTGAGTAAATTCATGGAAACAGCGACCACCGCATAGATGGCACTTCGTTCCAGAATGGAAATCTGATAGCTGTACTGAGCACTGTTAGCCTGTAAAATACCCAGGATTCCAATGACAAATAAAAGGGCGATCAGAGTATAGAGTCTGTTTTTGGATACTGCTTTTTTCTTCATAAAAGACACCTCACACTTTATCGGTTGTTTTCTCACCGAACAAGCCAGTAGGTTTGATCAGGAGAATGGCAATTAACAGAACAAAGGTAAATGCATCGCTGAAGGTAGAATACCCGGTTGCAACCAGGGCAGTTTCTCCAAGTCCCAGGATAAAGCCTCCAATGACGGCACCTGGAATGCTGCCGATTCCTCCGAATACCGCAGCTACGAAGCACTTTAAGCCCGGCAGGGAGCCGGAGAATGGGAACACGGTCATACGGTCTGTAAAATAGAGGATAGAGCCGACAGCAGCTAAAAGAGAACCGATTGCAAAGGTAAAGGTAATGATCCGATTAATCTTGATTCCCATTAAAGAGGCAGTATCGTAATCCTTTGCCACAGCACGCATTGCCATTCCGATCTTTGTTTTGTTGATCAGGACCATAAGAACATACACAATAATGAGAGTAAGGACCGGTGTTAAGAAGGTAACGAAGGAAGCAGAAAGACCTCCGATCTGATAAATCTTCTTTAAGACAGGAAGTTCAGGATATCCCTTTGGAAGGGCAGTAAATAAGTATGTAGCAAGATTTTGCAGGAGGTAGGAAACACCAATGGCTGAAATCATAACAGACATTCTTGGAGCGGAACGAAGGGGGCGGTAAGCGACCCGTTCAATGGAAACACCAAGAACAACGGTGATGAAGAGCACCAGTGGAATGGAAATGAACCATGGAAAACTTGCCATGGCAAATATCATGAAATAGCCTGCCATCATAAAAATATCGCCATGGGCGAAGTTGATGAGGCGAAGGATTCCGTAAACCAGCGTATAGCCAATGGCTATGAGAGCATATGCACCGCCAAGGGAAATACCGGTCAGGCACTGCTGTAAAAAGGTTGAAAGACTCATGTGGCGAAAAGCCTCCTATCTGTGAAGTATATGGAAAAGGTACCCGTTACAAATGGAACGAGTGGGGAAGGAAATGCGTCCCCACTCATCCGGTGATGTTTGCATCATTGCGATGTAATTTGTTATTTTACGGTAGTTGTTGTCAGGAATTTGAATTTTCCGTTCTCAACAGTCTTAATAAATGCCATATCCTTTTTAGCATCTCCGTTCTCGTCAAAGGAGATATTACCGGTAACGCCTTCAATGGATACTCCCTTTAAAGCGTCTTTAATCTTTTCGCCATCGGTAGTACCAGCAGTTTCAATTGCCTTACATGCGCTTAAGTAAGCGTCATAGCCAAGGGCAGATACGGCTGGAATGATTTCATCCTGCTTCTGTTCCTTTAAGTAAGTTTTGAAACCAGAGATAAAGGAAGCAGCTTCGTCGTTGGCTGGCTCTGCTTCGTCAAAGAAAGTAGAAAGAACGATTCCGTCTGCGGAGGTTCCTGCATTGTCGATAACTGTTGAGTTCTCCCAGGTATCACCAGCAGCAATGGTAGCTGTGATTCCAAGCTCACGGGCCTGCTTAATGATTAAAGGGGCTGTTGTAATAGAAGAAGGAGCGAAGATAATGTCAGGGTTCTGCGCCTTAATGTTTGTAAGGATTGCTTTAAAGTCTGTCTGGTTAGTCTGGAACTGTTCTTCACTTACTACAGTACCGCCAAGCTTTGTAAAGGAGGTTTTAAAGAAAGAACCAAGTCCGGAAGAGTAATCATCTCCAAGCTGTGTAATAATGGCTGCCTTCTTTGCTCCGTTATCATTGGCATAGTTTGCCATAACCGTTCCCTGGAAGGGATCTAAGAAGCATACACGGAAGTAATAGTCATTTCCCTGGGTAACCTGTGGATTCGTACAGGAAGCGCCGATCGCCGGAATCTTGGCATCTGCAAAGATCTGTCCGGCGGCAATGGAAACACCGGAACCATAGCTTCCGATAACAGCAGAAACCTTCTGGCTTACAAGCTTCTGTGCTGCATTGACAGCCTCTGTTTTATCGGATTTATTATCTACTTCCACTAATACAACTTTATAGTCCTCTCCACCGATCTTCACGGTTGGGTGAACCTGGTTGGCGTAACGAACGCCTAAGACTTCCTGGAAGCCGCCGCCGCCGTTTTCTCCGGTGGTTGGCTCAAATACACCAATTTTTACAACCTTTTCGCCGCTGTTTGAAGATCCTGAGGAACCTGAGCTGCTGCAGCCGGCAACGAGAGAAGCGCTTAAGCAAGCAGCAAGAGTAAGTGCAAAAACTTTTTTCAATTTCATAATACATATCCTCCTTATGTGTATCTCCTATGAGCACAACTGTCTTCCCTGCGGACACACGTTGCATATTATTATAGCAGAAGATGAGAAAAGTGCAAGAAAAAAATAAAAGAAAATAATAATTTAAAGTAAATTCTTATTTTCGCAAAATTAAAATGGAGCCAGATTCTAAGTAAGAACCTGAACTCCATCGTTCGGTGTCATTATTTTTTATTTTCAACAGCTGCCTTGATGAAATCACGGAACAGCGGGTGAGGTCTGTTTGGTCTTGATTTAAACTCTGGGTGAGCCTGGGTCGCTACGAACCATGGGTGAGCCGGGATTTCTACCATCTCTACGATTCGTCCATCTGGAGAGATACCGGAAAGCTTCATTCCAGCTTTTGTTAAATCTTCACGGTAATCGTTATTTACCTCATAACGATGTCTGTGGCGTTCGTGAATCAGTTCTTCTCCATACACCTCAAAGGATTTGGAGGACTTGTCCAGAACACAAGGATAAGAACCAAGACGAAGAGTTCCGCCAATATCTTCAATATCATTCTGGTCTGGCATTAAATGAATCACGGGATGTGTGGTATCCATATCAAGCTCTGAGGTATGAGCATCGGCAAAACCGACTACATTGCGGGCAAATTCCACGATGGCCATCTGCATGCCAAGGCAAATGCCAAGGAATGGTATGTTATGTTCGCGGGCATATTGTATGGAAGAAATCTTTCCTTCGATTCCACGGCTACCAAAGCCTCCCGGAACAAGAATACCATTGACATCGCTGAATAATTCATCTGCATTCTCATTGGTCACGAGTTCAGAATCCACCCATTTAATGGTAACGTCGGCACGGTTATATACGCCGCCGTGTTTTAATGCCTCGACAACGGAAATATAAGCGTCATGAAGCTGAATGTATTTGCCTACTAATGCAATGGTCACTTCCTTTTCCGGATGCTTCCAGTTATCAATCATGGCAGCCCATTCTGCTAAATCAGGAGTAGGACATGGGAGCTTTAAACACTCACATGCGACCTGAGCCAGATGTTCTTCTTCCATAACAAGGGGAAGTTCATATAATACCTCAACATCCAGGTTCTGGATTACGTGAGTCTTGGGAACATTACAGAATTGTGCGATTTTGCTTCGGATTCCGTCATCAAGGGGCTGTTCGGAACGGCATACAATGATGTCGGGCTGGATACCCATTCCCTGTAAGTCTTTTACACTGGCCTGGGTCGGTTTGGTTTTTAGTTCTTCGGAAACTTTCAGATATGGAACCAGGGTCACGTGGATCAGCATTGCATTCTCGCGGCCTACTTCATGTTGGAATTGGCGGATTGCCTCTAAGAAAGGCTGGCTTTCGATGTCGCCTACCGTTCCGCCTACTTCTATGATAGCAATTTCTGTTTCAGAGGAATTGTGATTGTGGTGAAAACGGCTTTTTATTTCGTCGGTAATATGAGGGATAACCTGTACGGTGCCTCCCCCGAAGTCTCCCCGTCGTTCGCGGGTCAATACGGTCCAATAAACCTTACCAGTTGTAACGTTGGAATTTTTGGTCAGGCTCTCATCGATAAAACGTTCGTAGTGTCCAAGATCTAAATCTGTTTCTACTCCATCTTCTGTCACGAAAACTTCTCCATGCTGAACGGGATTCATGGTACCTGGATCAATATTGATATAAGGATCGAATTTCTGCATGGTGACTTTATAGCCTCGGGCTTTTAACAGTCGACCAAGCGATGCTGCGGTAATACCTTTGCCAAGTCCGGACACAACGCCTCCGGTGACAAATACGTATTTCACTGACATAACAGTGTAACCTCCTTCTGTGGTGATGGTATGGGGATGTTTTCAAAAAAGTGATTATACACCTATTCAAAAAAAAAATCCAGAGCCAAACATAAAAAACTAAAATAATTAAGTGGAAATTTTTTGGGTGGATTATATTTATATGGAAGTGGATGGTATTTCTTCTATTATATTATACCATTTGCTTTTCATTTTTATCGAAAAAGAAAAATGGGAAAAATATGATGAAAAAGGTTAAAAAACACCATACTATAATAGCCGCTTATTAATGATAATTAAGCCCGCTTATGGTGGAAAGAAATAGTGTAAAAAATGACATTTTTCTTATTGACAAGCCTTAAAACGATGTTATACTGGGTAATGTAAATTTTGCAATTTATAGAGGTTAACAACACCAAAGCGCACACGTTTGAGGAGGATTAGTTATGAAATCAAAGAAGTTGGTTGGTCTGGCTCTGGCAGGACTTATGGCTCTGTCATTAACCGCCTGCGGTAACTCCGGTTCCCCATCCGCTACAGCTACAACAAAAGCAGAAGGTCAGGCAACAGAAGCTGGTAAAACAGAAGCTGCTGACCCAAAAGGCAAAGTCGCCAAAGAAGATTTAAAGGTAGGATTTATTTACATCGGCGATGAGAACGAGAGCTACACAGCCGCTCATTACAATGGTGCCCTGGATATGAAGAAAGCCCTTGGCTTATCCGATGACCAGATCATTGTAAAATGGAACGTTCCAGAAGACGAGAGTGCAAAAGATGCGGCTATGGATCTTGCGGATCAGGGCTGCAACATCATTTTTGCCAACAGCTTTGGTTACGAATCCTATATTATAGAAGCTGCAAAAGAATATCCAGAGGTTCAGTTCTGTCATGCAACCGGATATCAGGCAAAATTAAGCGGCTTAAGCAATATGCATAATTATTTTACTAACGTATATGAATCCCGTTATGTATCCGGTGTCGTAGCTGGACTTAAGTTAAACCAGATGATTCAGGATGGAAAAGTAAAAGAAGACGCAGTAAAGATCGGTTATGTAGGCGCTTATCCATACGCAGAGGTAATCAGCGGTTATACTTCCTTTTTCCTTGGCGTACGTTCCGTATGTCCGCAGGCTACTATGGAAGTTAAGTATACCAACAGCTGGGGAAGCTTTGATCTGGAAAAAGAAGCAGCCGATGCTTTGATTTCCAATGGCTGTGTATTAATCAGCCAGCATGCAGATACCACTGGCGCTCCTGTTGCTTGTGAAGCAGCCGGCGTTCCAGATGTAGGCTACAACATCTCCATGCTTGCAACGGCTCCTAAGACTGCACTTACTTCAGCCTCCATCAACTGGGCTCCATACGTGACCTATGCAGTACAGAGTGTGATTGACGGCAAGGCCATTGACACAGACTGGTGCCAGGGCTACAAGGACGGAGCTGTTTCCATTACCGAACTGAATAAGGATGCAATAGCTCCTGGAACGGAAGAGAAGGTAAAAGAAACAGAAGATGCCATTAAGGCAGGAACCCTTCACGTATTTGATACTTCTACTTTTACAGTAGGCGGCAAAAAGCTTGAAACCTATAAAAAGGATGGAAGTGACGTGGAATACGTATCCAATGGATATTTCCATGAGTCTGAATTCGGTTCTGCACCGGCATTTGATATCTTAATTGATGGTATTACTACCATTGATAAATAAATGCTCAGACGGAAATGAGTCAGGCTTAAAAGCGGCGCCAGATATTTTGGCCCCGCTTTTTGCTATTAAAGAATGGAATGGGAAAAGCAGGAAAAAATGAAACGGAGGATGTCCCGGTGAACGATAATTATGCCATTGAACTGAAAAATATCACCAAACGGTTTGGCAAGGTAACTGCCAACGACAAAGTCTGCCTGTCTGTAAAGAGAGGAGAAATACTTTCGATTCTGGGGGAAAACGGAAGCGGCAAAACAACACTTATGAATATGATTTCCGGAATCTATTACCCTGATGAGGGGCAGATTGCGGTGAATGGAAAAGAGGTATCCATACGGTCTCCCAAGGATTCCTTTGATTTAGGAATTGGTATGATTCACCAGCATTTTAAGCTGGTTGAGGTGTTTACTGCTGCGGAAAACATCATTTTAGGCCTACCGGGACAGGAGCTTCTTGACCGGAAAGCAGTCAGCGATAAAATCAACAGCCTCACCGCCAAATACGGATTTGATTTAGACCCTGACCAGAAGATTTACACCATGTCAGTGTCCCAGAAGCAGACCGTTGAGATCGTTAAGCTGTTATACCGTGGGGTGGACATCCTTATATTAGATGAGCCTACGGCAGTACTTACCCCTCAGGAAGCGGACCGCCTCTTTGCAGTACTCCGCAACATGAGAAAAGCAGGTCATTCCATTATCATCATCACCCATAAGCTCAATGAAGTACTTACCTTGTCTGACCGGGTATCGGTTCTTAGAAAGGGCCAGTATATCGGTACCATCGAGACAAAAGAAGCGACAGAAGAATCCTTGACCGAAATGATGGTAGGAAAAAAAGTTAGCTTGAACATAGAACGTCCGGATCCTGTTTCCCCGGAAAAAAGACTGGAGATACATGGGCTTACCTGTGTAAGCAAGGAAGGGATCACCACCTTGGAAAACGCCACCTTTGTCGCTAACAGCGGAGAGATTCTTGGAATTGCAGGCGTCGCAGGAAGCGGCCAGAGAGAGCTTTTAGAGGCCATTGCGGGACTGATTCCAACCACCAGAGGTTCTGCCCTTTATTACCCTCCGGAAGGCGGAGAAAAGGAACTGACCGTTATGAGCGCAGCCGATATTGCAAAGGCTGGAGTCCGGCTTTCCTTTGTTCCGGAAGACCGTCTGGGTATGGGACTTGTTGGTACCATGGATTTAACGGATAATATTATGCTTCGAAGCTACAAAAAAGGCCGTTCCTTTTTTGCAGACCGAAGATCTCCAAAGGCACTGGCAGAAAAGCTGATTCATGAGCTTGGAATTGCCACTCCGGGAACTTCAATACCAGTACGAAAGCTGTCAGGCGGTAATGTTCAGAAGGTATTAGTCGGACGTGAGATCGCATCGGCACCATCGGTACTTTTAGTGGCATATCCGGTTCGCGGACTCGATATTCATTCCTCCCACACCATCTACAACCTGCTCAATGAGCAGAAAAAGAAAGGGACCGCTGTTATCTGTGTTGGTGAGGATCTTGATGTGCTCATGGAATTATGTGACAGCATCCTTGTGATGTGCGGCGGAACCATAAGCGGTATCGTTGACGGCAGAAGTGCCACAAAAGAAGAAATCGGAAAGCTGATGATGAAAACAGGAGGAAATCAGGAATGATGAAGGGAAAAGAGCCGCTGTTTCAAACGGCAAAGCGGGAATCCATTGAACCATGGAAGGCATGGATGATTCGCCTCATTGCGGTTTTTCTGTCTTTGGTAGTCTGTGCAGGAGTCATCGTGGCACTGACTGGACTGAATCCGATTGAAGTTTATAAAGGAATCTTTGAAGGAGCCGTAGGTACCAAGAGAAGAATCTGGATGACCATAAGAGATACCCTGGTGCTGCTTTGTATCGCAGTTGGTATCACTCCGGCATTTAAAATGAGATTCTGGAATATTGGTGCAGAAGGTCAGGTCTTAATTGGAGGCGTAACTTCCGCCGCTATGATGATCTATTTTGGAAATACTCTTTCTCCTTTTATATTATTTCCCCTCATGTTCCTTGGAAGCGCCATAGCAGCCATGATCTGGGCCTGCATTCCAGCTTTCTTTAAGGCATACTGGGATACCAATGAAACATTATTTACCTTGATGATGAACTATGTTGCCATGCAGGTAGTAACCTTTGGTATCATTTTCTGGGAAAATCCAAAGGGATCTAACTCCGTTGGAACCATTAACTCTGCGACAAAGGGTGGCTGGCTTCCAAAGCTCTTTGGTCTGGAATATGGCTGGAATCTTATCATTGTATTAGGGCTTACCATTGCCATGTATTTTTACTTAAAGCACAGCAAGCAGGGCTATGAAATCTCCGTCGTGGGAGAGAGCGGCAATACTGCACGCTATGCCGGAATTAACGTGAAAAAAGTAATTATGAGAACCGTAGCTCTTTCCGGTGCCTTATGTGGAATTGCCGGATTCATCATCGTAAGCGGTGCCAGCCATACGATTTCCACCAGTACGGCAGGCGGCAGAGGATTTACTGCCATCATCGTTTCCTGGCTCAGTAAATTCAACACCTTTGCCATGATCATTGTTTCCTTCTTCCTTGTATTCATGCAAAAGGGAGCCGGACAGATCGCCTCTCAGTTCAATTTAAATGAAAATGCTTCCGACGTTATTACCGGCATCATTCTTTTCTTTATTCTGGGCTGTGAATTCTTTATTGACTATGAAGTAAGGTTCCGGGGCGGCAAACGTTCATCGGCAGAATAGGAAGGAGTAATAGATCATGGGACTTTTGGTAATCTTTATTCAAAAAGTGATCGGTCAGGGAATCGGAATTCTCTATGGCGCACTTGGAGAAATCCTGACAGAAAAATCAGGTAACTTAAATCTGGGGATTCCGGGCATGATGTATATGGGAGGCATTGCAGGACTGATCGGCGCCTTTTTATATGAAAATTCTACAGCGGCTCCCAATGGACTGGTTGGCGTGCTGATTTCCTTTTTATGTGCCTTTTTGTGTGCTGCATTTGGCGGACTGATTTACAGCATACTGACCATAACCTTAAAGGCAAATCAAAACGTAACCGGACTTGCACTGACTACCTTTGGTGTGGGATTTGGCAACTTTTTCGGCGGCTCTCTTTCAAAGCTTGCAGGCGGTGTTGGACAGATCTCTGTTGCAGTGACCGGACAGGCATTTAAGACTCCCATTCCAGGACTTTCTAAGCTTGGCGTCTTGGGACAGGCTCTGTTTTCTTATGGTTTTCTTACGTATCTTGGCGTTGCACTTGCAATCGCACTTGCACTTTTCTTAAATAAAACGAGAAAAGGCCTGAACTTAAGAGCCGTAGGAGAGAGCCCGGCGACTGCGGATGCAGCAGGAATTCCTGTTACTGCCTACAAGTATCTGGCAACCTGCATTGGCGGCGGTTTAAGCGGTCTTGGCGGTCTCTACTTTGTAATGGAATATTCCGGAGGAACCTGGACCAATAACGGTTTTGGTGACAGAGGCTGGCTTGCCATCGCTCTAGTCATTTTTGCCCTTTGGAAGCCGGTAGGAGCCATCTGGGGTTCCTTGCTGTTTGGTGGACTTTACATCCTATATTTATATATCCCAGGCTTAAGCCGTGGGTCACAGGAAATATTCAAAGCACTGCCTTACGTTGTAACCATTATCGTGCTCATCATTTCCAGTTTAAGGAAAAAAAGGGAACACCAGCCACCGGAAAGTCTTGGTCAGGCATATTTCCGTGAGGAACGGTAAATTACATTTTTGAAAAATAAAACCAGTCCGGGTGTTTATAAGGATTTTATAATTCTTTTCTTGATTTATGGGGAGACTGACACTATAATGATAGAGATATATAATGGGTAGAAACTATCCGGATTGGAGACTTTACACAGATGGATAACAAGAATCAGAATCAAAACAAGATGCCGAAAAATACCCAGGCCATCGTTATATGGGTCGCTGCGTTTCTGATTGCCGTAGCAGGAATTTCTTATCTGCACAATGCAATTACAACGAGGACCAATAAAGAACTGAGTTACGACACCTTTATGAATATGGTTGATGCGAAACAAGTAGAGTCTGTTCATGTAGACGATACAAAGATTACCATTACGCCTAAGAACACCTGGGAAGGATACAAGCCCGGAGTCAGCTATTACACGGTTCGTATGGACTCTGACTCAAAGCTGGTAGAACGGCTTTATGATGCAGGTGTAGATATCGTAAGGACTCGAAAAGACAGCAATTTCTTCATTCAGACCATAGTCAGCTATCTGCTTTTATTTGCAGCCATGGGATTCTTATTGAACTTCATGATGCGCCGGGTTGGCGGCGGCGGACTGATGGGAGTTGGAAAGAGCAACGCCAAGGTCTATGTGCAGAAGGAAACCGGTATCACCTTTAAGGATGTGGCGGGAGAAGACGAGGCAAAGGAATCCTTAACTGAGATTGTAGATTTCCTTCATAATCCGGGGAAATATACGAAGATTGGAGCCAAGCTTCCAAAAGGTGCCCTCCTTGTAGGCCCTCCGGGAACAGGTAAGACCCTTCTTGCCAAGGCAGTAGCAGGAGAGGCTCACGTGCCCTTTTATTCCCTGTCAGGTTCCGATTTTGTTGAAATGTTCGTAGGTGTGGGTGCTTCCCGCGTCCGTGATTTATTCAAACAGGCCCAGGAATCCGCTCCCTGTATAATCTTTATCGATGAAGTGGATGCCATCGGAAAAAGCCGTGATTCCAGGTTTGGAGGCGGTAACGATGAGAGAGAACAGACACTCAACCAGCTTCTTTCAGAGATGGATGGATTTGACTCTTCCAAGGGTCTTTTAGTCCTTGCGGCGACCAACCGTCCGGAGATTCTAGATCCGGCTCTTTTAAGACCAGGTCGTTTTGACCGCCGTATTATCGTGGATAAGCCCGATTTAAAAGGCCGTGTGGATATTTTAAAGGTTCATGCAAGAGACGTTCTTCTTGATGAGACCGTTGATCTTGATGCCATCGCTCTTGCAACCTCTGGAGCCGTTGGTTCTGATCTTGCAAACATGATTAACGAATCCGCCATTCTGGCAGTTAAGAACGGACGTCATGCCGTGGCACAGAAGGATTTATTTGAGGCAGTTGAGGTAGTGCTGGTTGGTAAAGAAAAGAAAGACCGTGTTCTTAATAAGGAAGAACGCCGTATCGTTTCCTACCACGAGGTCGGCCATGCCCTGGTCAGTGCCCTGCAAAAAGATGCAGAACCAGTACAGAAAATCACCATTGTTCCAAGGACCATGGGTGCTCTGGGATACGTGATGCAGGTACCGGAAGAAGAGAAATTCTTAAATTCCAAAAAAGAGCTTCATGCCATGCTGGTAGGCTATCTGGCTGGCCGTGCGGCTGAAGAAATCGTATTTGATTCCATTACCACAGGAGCTGCCAATGACATAGAGCAGGCAACTAAGATTGCCAGAGCTATGGTGACTCAATACGGTATGTCAGATAAGTTTGGTCTTATTGGACTTGCTACCAAGGAAGACCAGTACTTAAGCGGCCGTACTGTGATGAACTGTGCAGAAGCAACTTCTTCCCAGGTAGATGACGAAGTAATGAGAATGCTGAAGGAAGCCTATGAAGAAGCCAAATCCCTGCTGATGGAGAATCGTGATGTCATGGATAAGATTGCAGAGTTCCTGATTGAAAGAGAAACCATTACTGGTAAGGAATTCATGAAGATTTTCCGGGAGGCAAAAGGAATTCCTGAACCGGATGAGAAAAAGAAGGATGCTGAGGGGGAAGACAAAGCAGAACTTTCTGACGGTCTTACAGACTGGGTTGAAGAAAAGGAAGCTGAGAAAGAATCAGATTCTCACCTTGGAGATAATAAAAATTAGATGAATCAAACCGCTGTTAGCTAAGGCTGCAGCGGTTTTTTTATGGAATTTAAAAAATAATTGTCTAGGACTATAGCTGTTATTTTGTCCCTTGATATACGCTAACACTTGCCTTATGACTAGATTTTACAATATTTGACAAATATCTGCTATTTGTTATATAATTCAAATACGATTTGGAAAGAAACGGTTAGAAAAATACAAAGGATAAGTGGGGGATATGACCATGGAAAGGAAGAGTCAATTATTACAAAAGGCTATTAGAAAAAAAGAGGAAGGCCAGGTTTCAACTGGAAAGAAACGATCCATTAAAAAGACATTGTTAATTGGTATCATCAGTCTCTCAGTATCAATTTCGATTCTTTTTGGAGTAGTCAATGGTTTTATGTTTTATAGTGATACGAAAGATAACACCGATAAGCGACTGATGGAATCGGCCAAGGCTTATAGTCAGTCCGTGGAGAATGCCATTGAAGTCTATAAGACAAAGATTGAATCCGCATCCCAGTACACATCCATAACAGATCAGAATAAAAGCCCGGATCAGAGAAAAGAGGCTCTTGACAAGCTGGCAAAGCAATATGGCTTTATCGATTTGATTACAGCAGATGTCAACGGAAAAGCCAGCAATGGAAGCGATATAAGCAATCAGGAATATTTTATCCAGGCAATGAAGGGAGAGACCTATCTTTCTTCCACCTTCCACAGCGAGGTGCTTGGAAAAACCATTCTGGTGATTGCCACGAAAGTCAATAACGGACAATTCAACGGAATTATATCTGGAGCCATGGATGCGGATACGTTCAGCAACATGATTGACGGAGTTTCCATAGGTAAATCAGGCTATGGTTTTATTGTGGATAAAACAGGTAAGGTGGTTGCCCATAAAAACAGAGAGACCGTAGCAAATGAGACCAACTATATTGAAATGGGAAAAACGGACAAAGCGTTTTCTGTTCTCTCTAATAATATTCAGGATATGGCAAAAGGAAATACAGGTATCCGGCAATCAGTCTTTAAGGGTAAAGTTCTGATTATGGGATATACACCGGTCACCAATACCGATGGCTGGTCCATGGCAGTCGTTTCCGATAAGTCAGAGATGATGATGGCATTTTATCAGTCTGTGGGTATGACTGCGTTTATGACGGTTCTGTTAATCGGGGTATCATTGCTCTTTGCGTTCCGCATTGCCACTCCTATTGTAACCCCCATCATCAATTTGGTGAAACGCATCGAGGCCCTGTCAGAGGGAGATTTACATACTGAAGTACCACAGGTAAGCTCAGGTGATGAGCTTGAAATCCTTTCTCAGTCCTTTACGCAGACGGTTAATACCTTAAATCAATATATCAATGAGATATCCATGATTTTAAGCGGACTGGAAAAAGGAGATTGTACCGTTACAACAACCCAGGATTATAAGGGTGATTTTGTAAAGATCAGGGATTCTTTAAATCGAATCACTTTAAATCTGAATTCCGTTTTTGGTAAGATAAAGGAAGCCTCAGAACGTGTGGCAGATGGCTCCAAGCAGATTTCAGATGCTTCCACGGCTTTGGCAGCAGGCGCTACGGAGCAGGCCGCTACGGTGGAAGAATTAAGCTCTTCCATAACCAGTGTTGCAAACAGAGCCCAGGAGAATGCAGCCAATGTTCAAAAAGCAACCGATTATGTGAAACAGGCCAGTGACGGAATGAATGAAGGCAATGCCTACATGGAGAGGCTGGATCAATCCATGAAGGAAATCGGACAGGCTTCCGATAAGATATCCAGCATAACCAAGGTGATTGAGGACATTGCATTCCAGACGAATATTCTGGCCCTGAATGCGGCTGTGGAATCTGCAAGAGCCGGCGAAGCAGGAAAAGGCTTTGCAGTCGTTGCCGATGAAGTACGGAATCTGGCTGGTAAATCTGCGGAGGCCGCCAAGCAGACAGCAGAGCTGATCGGACACTCTGTTGAGACCGTCTCAGAGGGAGGAAAAATTGCCCGTGAGACGACCCGTATCTTAAAGGAAGTGGCAGAGCATTCTGCACTGGTAGAAAAGACCATTCAGGAGATTGCAACTGCCTCTTATGAACAGGTGGAAGCCATAGATGAGATTAACCAGGGCCTGACCCAGGTATCTGTAGTAGTTCAGACCAATGCGGCTACTGCGGAAGAAAGTTCTGCATCCAGTGAAGAATTAGATGCCCAGGCTCAGTTATTAAAACAGGAAGTGGAAAAATTCCGTCTACAGGATATGGGAGCTGCCCCAGTCAAGGAGCAGGAGGCATTTGACAGCGGATATTCTGCATACAATGCTGTTTCCCATGATTCCCAGGAGATTGAGATTCCAGAAGAAGTACAGAGCTACCATTCTTCAAAATACTAATCATCATTATCAGCAGATACCATGAGAGGCAGATACCATCAGCCAGTATAATGTTATTGTAAGAAATGGAGATTTTTGCTATAATGTAAGGAGAAGCCTTAAAAAAACATAACGGCTGTCATGAACCTATGATAGCCGTTTCTTTTTGTCCGTTTCTGCAAAAAAGCCGCTGAAAGGTAAGAATCACAGCAGAAGGACGGGAGAGGAAGCGAAAGAATTATGATACTGATGAATGAAATACCCGACCGCTTTTGGGGATTGTTCCGTTCCATCAACCGGTCTACCTACATAGAAGCTTTGCTGAGAATTAATGAAGAATACGAATACAGCAACTACTTTTTAAGCAGAGAGGTCTGTCTCCAGGTGCTTGACGAATACTTTCTCCAGAAACGGTTCGTCATCTGGCAAGATGAGCTGGAGGAGGAAGCCGATGAGCTGGAACCCCCTGCCGCCAGAGTGCTTAACTGGCTGTTAAGAGCCGGTTGGCTTCGAAAAGTAGATGATTATGCCTCCATGACAGTCCATATCGTAATCCCTGATTACGCTGCTGTTATGATTGAGGCATTTTTTAAGCTTACCACAGACGAAGAAGATGAGACTCAGATTTATATCCAGAACATTTACGCCATTCTCTTTTCCCTTAAGAATGATCCCAGAGCCAGCATCAGTCTGTTAAATACAGCTTACGTCAACACGAAACGGCTCAACAAGACACTTCAGGACATGCTTCACAACATGGACAAGTTCTTTGCAAGCCTCCTGGAAAAAAGGGCATACGGAGAGCTTTTAAAGGATCATCTGGAAGGCTATGTGGAAGAAATCGTAAAAAAGAAATACCACATTTTAAAAACCTCTGATAACTTCTATCTCTATAAAAATGATATCAAGCGTTGGATCAGCGCTATGCGGGAGGATGTCCAGTGGATGGAAGAGATGAGCGTCCGCAGCCGGAATAAAGTAACGGCAGCAGATGTTTCCGAAAAGCTGGATCAAATTGAGCGTGGATTCGATGATATTGAGCACCGGATCGCCAACATGGATAAGGAACATTCCAGGTATATCCGGGCCACCGTAACAAGGCTTAATTATCTGCTCAATCAGGAAGATAACATGAAGGGCCTTGTCATCCGCCTTTTAAATCATTTATCAGAGGCAGAGGATCAGGAAGCTGCGATCCAGGAGACTGGCAATCGGATGAACTTATCCCAGGTATCCATTTTATCGGAGCATGCTCTATATAAGAAAAGAAAGCCAAGGTCTGTCTTTAAAGAGACCCTTGCAGCAGATGAGGAATCTGTGGAGCTGACAGCTCAGGAGATTTTAAACTTAAACCGGCTAAAGAACCGTTACAGCCGAAAAGAGATCGAAAGCTATCTGGCTTCCCATATGGATCACGGTCGTATGGAAGTGACAGAGCATACGGTGAAAACGGCAGAGGATTTTGAAATGCTGAT
Organism: Lacrimispora xylanolytica; assembly: GCF_026723765.1. NCBI lineage: Bacteria > Bacillati > Bacillota > Clostridia > Lachnospirales > Lachnospiraceae > Lacrimispora > Lacrimispora xylanolytica. The sequence continues at coordinate 3,240,704 of NZ_CP113524.1, read as the reverse complement.
TCTGGCTTATGATTATTCCACCAGACGAAAAAGCATTTACGGAGTGGAAAATCCTGAACCGGAATTGATTGACAATGGCAGATACCGCTACCCCAAGCTGGTGTTTGTAAGGAGGAATGAATCATGACATACGAAGAGACTGCTGGCGCCATCGGCCAGATTCCATATTATGACGCTTTAAGCCAGGAGGAGAAAAGAGAAGTCACCGACGGCTTAAAAATACTCCTGCGTCAGACCTTTGTGCTGGAGCACAAGTACGATAAGCGGACCGAACGCTTTGCCTATAATCAGGAATTTCGAATCTGCAACAAGCATCTGGAATTTATCCGTTCCTATCTTGCCGTAATCGGTGTATCCATTCTGGAAAACAGCCAGCTTGGGATCATTTATATTCAGGGAGAAACGACCATGGGAGATAAGCTTCCAAAGCTTGCTACCCTATATCTTCTTGTTTTAAAGCTGATTTACGACGAACAGATGGCAGAGGTATCTACAAGCGTCAATGTTTATACCACATTAAGTGATATCCACGAGAAGCTTGGAAGCTACCGGCTCTTTAAAAAGCAGCCAGCTCCTACTGAAATCAGAAGGACCATAGCATTGTTAAAGAAATATCAGGTACTGGAACCCTTAGACCTTTTGGAAGACTTAGAAGGGGACAGCCGGCTGATCATCTACCCCTGTATCAATGTGGTACTTTTTGGTGACGACGTCAGGGGCCTGTTAGAATCATTTGAAGAAGGAGAGGACAGCGATGACGAATCAGAAATTTGAGGCTCTTTCCAGGATCCTGTTAAACAACTGGCATTATATCAACCGGAAAACCTTATCCTTCCATAAAGAAATCAATTTCTTTACTGGTCATTCCGGCAGCGGAAAATCTACGGTCATCGATGCCATGCAGATTCTTCTATATGCCAATACCGATGGTCGGGGCTTCTTTAATAAGGCGGCTGCCGATGATTCCGACCGAAATCTCATTGAATATCTGCGGGGCATGGTGAACATTGGAGAGAACAATGAATTTGCCTACTTAAGAAACCAGAATTTCTCAACCACCATTGTGCTGGAGCTGGAGCGAACTGATACGGAGGCGTTCCAGTGCGTTGGCGTTGTTTTTGATGTAGAGACCTCCACCAATGAAATCTCCAGAAAATTCTTCTGGCACAAGGGTCCATTATGGGACAATGGATACCGGACGTCTGACCGGGCCATGACCATAGAGGAAATTACTGCAACCCTTCGTTCTAATTATACGAAGGAGGAGTATTTTGCAACGTCCCATAACGAGCGGTTTCGGAGACAGCTCTATGATGTATATTTAGGCGGCCTTGATTCAGAGAAATTTCCACTGCTCTTTAAACGGGCCATTCCATTTCGAATGAACATCAAGCTGGAGGACTTCGTAAAGGAATACATCTGCATGGACCAGGATATCCATATTGAGGATATGCAGGAAAGCGTCATGCAGTATGGCCGCATGCGGAAGAAAATCGAGGATACGTCGGTTGAGATCAGTATTCTAAAGGAACTATCGGATAAATACAATCGGGTCCAGGAGTTCAATGACCAGATTCATAAAAATATGTACTTTTTCCGGAAAGCGGAAATCAAGGACTACCAGACAAGAATCCAGGCTTTGACGGATAAAACTGGGCTTGCAAAGGAAGACCTCCTTCGTCAGGAAGAGCAAAAGACCAGCCTGGAAGGTCAGGTGAAAGATCTGACGCTGCAGGGAGAAGAGCTTCTTAAAAGAATCTCTTCCACCGGATATGAGGACTTAAAAAATCAGTGGAATGCGACAGAGGAACTGATCGGTCATTTAAACAAAAGTGCTGTCAAATGGTCCCAGACCTCGGATAAGCTGAAGGAATGGGTGGAAGAAGATACCACCGCAAACCAGACCATTTGGGATATCGAGGCATTTGGCAAAAAGGAAGCAGATGAGGAAACTCTCATCCGGTTAAAACGTTCCATTGCTGAAATGCAAAAAGAGACAGAAGAGACCAAAAAAGAAGCGGAAGGTACCTTACGTGATATCCGCAAAAAAGAGCGCCAGACAAGCGAAGAACTGACCCAGCTTAAAGCAGGCAATAAAGCCTACCCCAAATATTTAGAACGGGCCAGAGCCTATGTCCAGAAGCGCCTTTTAGAAGAGACGGGAAAAGCCGTAGAAGTGTGGGTTTTAGCAGACCTTCTGGATATCAGGGACGAAACCTGGAGAAATGCCGTTGAGGGCTACATGGGCAATCACAAGCTGTCTCTGGTGGTATCTCCGGCATATGCTAAGACAGCCCTTGAAATCTATGGGGAGCTAGATAGGAACGAATACTATAACGTGGCAGTTCTGGATACCGAGGAAGCGTCAAAGCATACCAGTGAGGTAATGGAAGGAGCGTTGTCCGAGGAGGTCGTGGTGCGTGAGACCTACTTACAGCCTTACATCGATCTTCTCCTGGGCCGCGTTGTAAAATGCCTGACCGTGGAGGAGCTTCGCCGCTGCAAGGTAGGAGTGACTCCAGACTGCATGCTGTATCACACCTTCCGGCTCCAGCATATGAATCCGGACAATTACACGAAATTTGCCTATATCGGCAAGGACAGCGTCCGCAGAAGAATCCGTTTGCTGGAAAAGAGCCTTATTTCCATGGAGGAAGAGAAAAAGCCTCAGGAAGAGGTCTTAAAAGAATGCCAGAGAATTCTTTCCATGGAAGCCTTATCAGAAGAAACAAGCGTTTATCTGGAATGGCAGCAGGATATGAACTCCTTAAATCAAAAGGAAAAAGAAAAAAAGAAGCTGGAACAGAAGCTTGAGAAAATAAAAGCCCAAAATGTCAGCGAGTGGGAAAAGGAGCGGGAAGCCATTTTAATACTGTGTGACGGAAAGCGGGCAGAGCAAAGAGCCTTAGATAAGCTGATCTTTGAATGCAGCGGTAAGATCGAAGGATATCAAAAAGAGATTCTGGAGCTTCAGTCACAGCTGGTGGAGAAGACAAGCAGCCTGGAACCAGAGGAAGAGCTGGAAGAGGAAAGCAGAGCGTATTTTGAGACAGAAGAAATCCCGAGATACGACCGGTTGAAGGACCGGTTCTATGCTCTGTCAAAGAAGGCAGAGGAAGCAAGGGATGATGCCTTTTCTATTCTTGTCTCTGCCAGAGGAGAGTATGGAAGGAAATATCCCAACAGAAACTGCTCTCTTACCTCAAAGGACAATGAAGAGTACGACAGACTACTGGAACTGATGGAATGCGGAAATCTGGAAGAGTATCGGAAAATGGCAGCAGAACAGGCAAAATCAGCCGTTCTTCATTTTAAAGACGATTTCATGTTCAAGATACGTAGTGCCATCCGGGATGCCATTCAGCGAAAGGATGAACTGAACCGGATCATCAGCCGTCTTGATTTCGGTAAGGATAAATACCAGTTTGTCATCGGTAAGAACAAAGGACCGGACGGCCGTTATTACGACATGTTCATGGATGACTCCCTGGAGGTGAATCCCTCTCAATTAACGGATGCTGTGGATGACCAGATGAACCTGTTCACCATGGAGCACGAAAATCAGTACGGAGAAATCATCAATGACCTTATTAATATCTTCATCCCGCCGGACAATGCCACCCCGGAGCAGATGGAGGAAGCCAAGAGAAATATGGACCGGTACGCAGATTACCGCACCTATCTGTCCTTTGACATGCAGCAGCTGGTGCAAAATGAAGATGAAGTCATTAAAATCCGCTTAAGTAAAATGCTTAAGAAAAACTCCGGCGGAGAGGGCCAGAACCCCCTTTATGTGGCACTTCTTGCAAGCTTTGCGCAGGCCTACCGCATCAGCCAGTCCCCAAAGGTGCAAAGAAATCCTACCATTCGCCTGGTGGTTCTTGACGAGGCATTTTCGAAAATGGACGCAGAAAAGGTAGCAAGCTGTATCGAGCTGATCCGTGGTCTTGGCTTTCAGGCAATTATCAGTGCCACCAACGATAAAATCCAGAATTACGTGGAAAATGTGGACAAAACCTTTGTTTTCGCCAATCCAAACAAGAAGTCCATATCCATACAGGAATTTGAACGGGAGAGCTTCCCGGAACTGATGCAGGAGCTTGATGAGGACGTGGAGAGCTAAAAAGAACATCTATCCTTATAAGAAAGAAATTATAGAGTAAAAAGTCGAACAGGGCCTAAGCTGTGCAGATCAATAGATCAATGCGCTTGCTTAGGCCCTGTTTCTATGAATTAGGCAGGTAAATTATAGTACCTTTTTCATGCAGATGGAATCAGCCATATCTTTATATTGCCCATAATTAGGAATGGTCTCAAACCCTATGCCCTGGTATAAATGGATTGCCGTGGTCATTGGCCTGCCGGTCTCCAGTATCAGAGCTTGAAATCCTTTTTCTTTGGCATAGACCTCAATCAGTTCCATAAGCTTTTTAGATATTCCCTTACCCCGATATTCATCACGCACATAAACCCGCTTTACCTCGGCACATTCTTCATCATACCGTTTGAAGCTGGCACATGCTACGGGTAAATCATTGTCATAGGCCACGATCACATCTTTAATGTCATCCAAATAATTGTACTGGGCATATTGAGAGCGGTTCTTCTCTCCGCCAACCTGTTCATTTAAAGATTCATCCAGCTCCTGGCACAGTAAAATGAAATCCTGACTGACTGAATTCGTATATTCAAACCTCAAGTCTTTTCCTCCTTGTATTTATACCTTTTTTGTTAGAATCTGCAAGCTGTCAACACGTGCCCACCCATGTGTTCAAGCATACGCATATGCACATGTAATGTACTAACGCGTATCTTAGAATATTTTTTTGAGAATAAATAAAATCATATATAATAGAAAGGTGGATGTCAAGAAAAGTAGCTTTTCTTCTTGATAAATAAATATTATTTCTCTATAAATAAGAAAAGCGACTATATCTTACTTCGCATCACATCATATCACATCATATCACATCACATGCCATTAGCCTGTGAACTTATGGAGCGTGTGTTACATTCTATGTGCATTCGCATATGAAAAATCAGGGGTTCCCCCCTGGCAACTCTTGTATCTATTTTATATCAATCCCTCATTCTTTTTCTTCTTGCCTTCCTTAATGTATCCTGGAATGGATGCGATTTCATAGTTATTTTTCTCTGTTGCATGATATATAATGGAGTTTGCTGGTCTTTGATCAGAAAGACTAAATTGTAGATTTATTATCGAACAAATGTTTGCAAAAAGCAAAATAGTGTGATATAATTGGAAAAATCAGTTGTTGTGTTATAAGGGAGTGGGCTGAGGAGGCCCCCATCCTGAGGCAGTGCCATTCAGGATGTCAGTTGATAACAGGAGTACATTATGGCAAAACAGTATATTAAGATAAGAGGTGCCAATGAGCACAATTTAAAAAACGTTTCCGTGGATATTCCAAGGAATGAGCTGGTAGTTTTAACGGGCTTAAGCGGTTCGGGAAAATCTTCCCTGGCTTTTGATACCATTTATGCAGAGGGACAGAGACGCTATATGGAGTCCCTTTCTTCTTATGCCAGACAGTTCTTGGGCCAGATGGAAAAACCGGATGTGGAGAACATTGAAGGTCTTTCGCCGGCCATTTCTATTGACCAGAAGTCTACCAACCGTAATCCACGTTCCACCGTAGGTACGGTAACGGAGATTTATGATTATTTACGACTTCTTTATGCAAGAGTAGGAATCCCTCATTGTCCGAAGTGTGGACGTGAGATTCGGAAACAGACCGTAGATCAGATGGTAGATCAGATTATGGAGCTGCCAGAGAGAACAAAGATTCAGCTTCTGGCTCCAGTGGTCCGCGGAAGAAAAGGCGAGCACGCAAAGGTACTGGAAAACTCCAGAAAAAGCGGTTACGTCAGAGTCCGAATTGATGGCAATCTCTATGAGCTGTCTGAAGAAATCAAGCTGGACAAGAACATAAAACATAACATAGAAGTCGTAGTAGATCGTCTGGCTATCCGGGAAGGCATAGAAAAGCGTCTGACCGATTCCATTGAGACTGTTATGGACTTGGCAGATGGCCTTATGATCGTAGACGTGATAGATGGGAATCCGATTAATTTCAGTCAGAGCTTTTCCTGCCCGGACTGCGGCATCAGCATTGACGAAGTTGAGCCAAGAAGCTTCTCCTTTAATAACCCATTTGGAGCCTGCCCGGACTGTTTTGGTCTTGGATATAAGATGGAGTTTGACGAAGATCTGATGATTCCGGACAAGAGCCTTAGCATTGATGAAGGAGCCATTACCGTTCTTGGCTGGCAGTCCTGTACCGATAAGGGAAGCTATACCCGTGCGGTCCTGGATGCGTTGGCAAAGGAGTATCATTTTAAGCTGAATACTCCCTTTGAGGATTATCCAAAAGAAGTACATGACATCCTGATCCATGGAACCAATGGAAAGGAAGTAAAAGTATATTATAAGGGACAGCGAGGAGAAGGCATCTACGACGTTGCCTTTGAGGGACTAGTACAGAATGTTGCCAGAAGATACCGGGAAACCTATTCTGAGTCCTCCAAAGCTGAGTATGAGACCTTTATGCGCATCACCCCATGTCCAGCCTGCGGCGGCATGAGACTGAAAAAAGAATCACTTGCCGTTACGGTAGGAGATAAAAATATTTACGAAGCCACCAATATGTCCATCGTCCGCTTCCGTGAGTTCTTTGACCAGATGAATCTGACTCCTATGCAGCGTGCCATTGGTGATCAGATATTAAAAGAAATCAGAGCAAGAGTTTCCTTCCTCATTGATGTTGGTCTTGATTATCTGACCTTAAGCCGTGCTACAGGAACCCTGTCCGGCGGAGAGGCCCAGAGAATCCGTCTGGCAACCCAGATTGGTTCCGGACTGGTTGGCGTTGCTTATATCTTAGATGAGCCGAGTATCGGTCTTCACCAGAGAGATAATGACAAGCTGTTAAAGACCCTTCTTCATCTGAGAGACCTTGGAAACAGCGTAATTGTGGTAGAACATGACGAAGACACCATGATGGCAGCCGATTACATTGTGGATATCGGTCCAGGTGCCGGAGAGCACGGTGGTAATGTTGTTGCAGTAGGAACTGCAAAGCAGATCATGAAGAATAAGAATTCAGTCACCGGAGCTTATTTAAGCGGTCGCATTAAGATTCCAGTACCCAAAGAGCGCAGAGAGCCAACCGGATATCTGACTGTAAAGGGAGCACAAGAGAATAATTTAAAAAACATTGATGTTTCTTTCCCTCTTGGAGTCATGACCTGTGTCACCGGTGTATCGGGTTCCGGTAAGAGTTCTCTTGTCAATGAGATTCTTTACAAAGCTCTGGCAAAGAAATTAAACCGGGCAAGAACTGTTCCAGGAAAGCATAAGTCCCTGGAGGGCGTGGATCAGCTTGATAAAATCATAGCCATCGATCAGTCCCCAATTGGAAGAACACCAAGATCTAACCCAGCCACCTATACAGGTGTATTTGACTTGATTCGTGACTTATTTGCCTCCACCCCTGATGCAAAGGCAAAGGGCTATTCCAAAGGCCGTTTCAGCTTTAACGTTAAAGGCGGACGCTGTGAAGCATGTAATGGTGATGGTATTATCAAGATAGAGATGCACTTTCTTCCTGATGTCTACGTCCCTTGTGAAGTATGTAATGGAAAGCGTTACAACCGAGAGACCTTAGATGTGAAATATAAGGGAAAAAACATTTATGATGTTCTTGATATGACCGTAGAAGAAGCCGTAAAGTTTTTTGAAAATGTACCGTCTATCTCAAGAAAAATATCAACTCTGAATGATGTAGGACTTTCCTATATCCGACTTGGACAGCCTTCCACAGAATTATCAGGCGGTGAAGCCCAGAGAATTAAACTGGCTACAGAATTAAGCAAGCGTGGAACGGGTAAGACCATCTACATTTTAGACGAGCCAACCACGGGACTTCATTTTGCTGATGTTCACAAGCTGATTGAGATTTTAAGAAAGCTTTCAGAGGGCGGCAATACGGTAGTTGTCATTGAACATAATCTGGAGGTCATTAAGACTGCGGACTACATCATTGACATTGGCCCTGAAGGAGGAGACAAGGGCGGTACCGTCATTGCTAAGGGCACACCAGAAGACGTGGCACTTTGTCCTGATTCCTACACCGGCCATTATATAAAGAAATATTTAGAATAAGTATGGTTTCATAACTATAATGATATTGAAGATTCCGCCTTTTGTAACATGCCTGTCAGAAATGACAGCAGTATGGTTCAACAGGCGGGATTTTCCTGTATCATAGCAGGTATGATATATTGGAACAAGGGAACATATTATAAATAGGTCAAATTTAGGGATAAATTTACGAATGTAAATGCAAGGTGCGGTGGTGTATTGCAGCAGTTAGAATGTATCATATTCCTAAGAAAAGGAAGACGCCGGCAGAAGGGGGATTCTGCCAGCGTGATATGAAAAAGTATTTATGAGAAAAAATGCTTCAATCGTTTACAAGGAATATCATAAATGTTTCTTGTGATAAAACTTTGACCAATTTGTGAAATAATCGTGAAAACAGGTCAAGCGCTACCACTGGCTATTTGATGGCTGTTTGGGAGTGTCACACCTAATATTTTGTGACTTTCCACATGTTTTTTTTGAATTCGAGAAAATGCTTGTCAAGCCCAAGGAAGTAGAATATAATGTAACCCAAAGCGCTATTTGTCAAAGATGAAATTAGGAGGAATACCCGTGAAAAGAGAAATGATTATCGTTCTGGATTTCGGCGGACAGTACAACCAGCTGATTGCCAGAAGAGTCAGAGAATGCAATGTTTACTGTGAGGTTCATCCCCACACGCTGTCACTGGACAAGATTAAGGAAATAAATCCCAAAGGAATTATTTTTACAGGTGGTCCAAACAGTGCATATAAGGAAGAGTCACCTCGCTGTGAAAAGGAGCTCTTTGAATTGGGAATCCCGATTCTGGGAATCTGCTACGGTTCTCAGTTAATGGCACATATGCTGGGCGGCAAGGTAAACACAGCGCCTGTCAGTGAATACGGCAAGACTGAAGTTGACGTAGAAGCCGACAGCAAAATCTTAAAAAATGTCAGCTCCAAGACCATCTGCTGGATGAGTCATACCGATTATATAGAAAAAGCACCAGAAGGCTTTAAAGTCACCGCTCACACTCCCGTCTGTCCAGTTGCAGGCATGGAATGCGAAGAGCGCGGCCTCTATGCCGTACAGTTCCACCCTGAGGTTATGCACACCCAGGAAGGTACTACCATGCTTTCAAACTTCGTTTACAACGTCTGCAAGTGTTCCGGTGACTGGAAGATGGATTCCTTTGTAGAAACTTCTATTCAGGCTATCCGTGAAAAGGTTGGAGATGGTAAAGTACTTTGTGCTTTATCCGGTGGTGTCGATTCTTCTGTAGCTGCTGTTATGCTTTCCAAAGCAGTAGGCAAGCAGTTAACCTGCGTATTCGTTGACCACGGCTTACTCCGTAAGAACGAAGGCGATGAGGTAGAAGCTGTATTCGGACCAGAAGGCCACTATGACTTAAACTTCATCCGCGTGAACGCTCAGGATCGTTTCTACGACAAGTTAAAGGGCGTGGAAGATCCAGAGAGAAAGCGCAAGATCATCGGCGAAGAGTTCATCCGTGTATTTGAAGATGAAGCAAAGAAGATAGGCGCTGTAGATTTCTTTGTACAGGGAACCATCTATCCTGACGTGATTGAATCAGGACTTGGCAAATCCGCTGTGATTAAATCCCACCACAACGTAGGCGGTCTGCCAGAGCATGTGGATTTTAAAGAGATCATTGAACCCTTAAGACTTCTGTTTAAAGATGAGGTTAGAAGAGCAGGTCTGGAACTTGATATTCCGGAATACCTAGTTTACCGCCAGCCATTCCCAGGCCCAGGACTCGGGGTTCGTATTATTGGCGAAGTAACTCCTGAAAAGGTGAAGATCGTTCAGGAAGCGGATGCAATCTATAGAGAAGAGATTGCAAAAGCTGGGGTTGATAAAGGATTAGGACAGTACTTTGCAGCTCTTACTAACATGCGTTCTGTTGGATGTATGGGAGATGAGAGAACTTACGATTATGCGATCGCACTTCGTGCGGTATTGACTTCTGACTTTATGACAGCGGAATCTGCGGAACTTCCATGGGAGGTTCTTGGTACAGTGACCAGAAGAATTGTAAATGAAGTGAAAGGCGTGAACCGGGTGCTGTATGATTGCACTGGGAAGCCGCCGGCTACTATTGAGTTTGAATAAAATACTTAGAGCCAGAAAACCTTTTAAATTCAAGGGAATCTGGCTCTTTTCTTTTTGTAATGGAACTATTAATTAAGGTTTTATTTTTTTTCTAAAAAAATTCAAGAATAGCTTCGTAGCTTTCAAAACATAAAATCATAACTGCTATATTTTCAGTTGTCACATCATGAGTTACGGATAAAACTATATTTAGGATATACCAAATGGCTTTTACTAATTTAGCTTTATACCTAACTTTCCATTTATAAGCAATTAACCCCAATAAAAAATAACTAACAAACGAGAACGGTATTAAAATCCAACCTACATTCGTAAATGCATTTTCTATATTTACCATTATAAAATATCCTCATCCTTAAAAAAAATTCCGGTTCTTCAGCTATCTCATCACGCTTGTGTGGGAACAGGTGGGAATAAGTGTTTAATGTGGTTTCTACTTTCTCATGACCTAGGCGGTCAGCTATGGCCAAAGGGGAGAATCCCAATTCTATCAATAGGCTTGCGTGGCTATGCCTGAGATCGTGCAGAGGGTATTCACCTTTCATGGTGAAAAGGTGCCGTTCTGTCCTAGAATCATAAATCTTTTTCCATTCGTCCTATATGACGAGTAAAGAGGTTTTTAACATCAATGTCGTAAATTTATGTGACTTCCACATTTGTGCGGATTTGCAGGAAGGAGTAAAAAAGGTGAGTAAGTTAATGATAAATGCAGAGGAAGTGGCCGAGATCATGGATTGTTCTGTTAGAGATGGCTATAAACTTATTAAAGAAATGATCGACGAGATAAATGTTAAGGGATACATAACCAGAGCCGGGAGAGTACCGAGGAAGTATTTTTATGAAAGGACTGGCCTTGAAGATCAGGAAGGGGCTTCCTAATGAATCTGTCACAGCGCAGACCCCTGACGGATGAAGAAGCAGAGAAAATGTTTTATTGTATGGAGCAGGCAGAGCGTAGTGGTATGTTTGACAATCTGTTTTGCAGAGAACAGGTAGTAATAGAGGTTCCGGCCAGTCGGGAACGGCTCCTACAAAGCATAAGCCCTGATATGAAACTTACAAAGGGATTCTTCCGAAAGATTTACGGGTATGAGCTTTCATTCCTAGGATTCCGGGAACAGGCCATAAACGCACTGGATACGGCAGGGTGCACTATGGCAAGGGCTTACTATAATAATGAAACTGGGTGCTTTTCCTTTGGATAAATGTGGTGTATGATTATAGAAATGTACATAGGAGGAGGGGAAATGAGATGGATAAGAATATTTTGGTTATTGGGAACGGGTTTGATTTATATCATGAATTAAGAACAGGATACTATGATTTTGTAAAATATGCAGAAGATAGTGAATATAAAGATAACATATTTATTAAGCATTTTAGAAAAGTTATCCATGAAAATGATGGCTGGATTGATTGTGAAGATGAAATAGAGTATTTAGTTTCAATTTTTCAAAAGTTTTTATGTTTACCATTTGTAAATAATATCCGTATGATACAAGATACGAGTAATTTTTCAAGAAGTGAAATAAAAATTTTAGAGTATTTAGAATTTATTTTTCTTAAAGGTGATAGATATTATATGCATTCTGATGCTCCTAATGTTAGAGGTTGCATTAATAAAAGATGGTTTATAGAAAAAGTCAGAAAGAATTTAGATGAGCTCATAAAGGCATTTAGAATATATCTGAATGAAGTTGTAACTTTAGAAAATGTAAAAACAAGGTCTAAACAACTTCTGGATTTTAAGTTTGATTATGTGGTGAATTTTAATTACACAGATACATATAAGCTGTATGGAGTTGATGATAGCTCTGTTTTTTATGTACACGGTTCAATAAAAAGTGATAATATGGTTTTGGGAATAAAAGATTCTAATGATGACGATTTGGATTTCGTATATTTTAAAAAATATTTTCAAAACATTCAAAAACGTACAGGTTTGTTGGATAGGACCAAGTTTGCTCATAGCGATATTCCGAAAGTACTTTCTGATGGCAGTTTTTCATATAATTCAACTGTAATATACTTTTTTGGACATTCTTTAAGCAATACAGATGGTTATATTATAAAAGATATAGAGGTACTAGCCGGGAAGATAGTAATTTATTTTTATAATCAGGAAGATTACGAAAGTAAAGTAGTTAATATTATTAGCGTTTTCGGTAAAAAGAGAGCCTTAGAACTTTTGGATTGTAAGAAAATCACTTTTGAGGAATTAGAAAATGGGATTGAATACAGTGGATTGAATACATTTTTAGGGTAATTGTTCTATACTTTACCTTGATTATTACATAAAAATGATATGTAAAAATGTAGTTTATCCGTTGCAAAATAAGGATTTTCGCTTGCATACCCCCTCCCCTTCTGGTATAATATCTATAAGTAAACAAAATATTGACGAGTACCCCAGGTGTTAGCCTGGAAGCCATAATAAGGCGTGGGAATAGTGATTCATCAAAATGATGGTTCGTTGTTCCTGCGTCTTTTTTTGTTTGCAGAATTCAGAGAGGAAGGAGAGGAAAGAATGTTTACCGGAAAAGTAGAATGGTTCGACCAGAAGAAGGGTAAAATGATACCGTAAGATGCGAAGACGTACGCACGCATGTGTCCCGCACATGCGCATGCACATGCAATGTGCGGTGGTACTTCGCAGCAGCTTGAACTGTAGGGGCGAATCCATCAAGAAGCTGCTTAACAGCCTGTTCTCTGCCGATCTCTGTATAGGCTACATTCTTATGGATTTCTTCCACCTGGGCCTGCACCGTTTCATACCGGTTAAGCTCATCCTGAATGGCCTTACAAGCCTGTTTTCTTCATGGCTTTTCAAATCGGATAGAAAGCAGTGATTAAGTAGCCATATTATAAATAATTCCCAATTTCCATTTATTCTGATCTCCTTTTTTGAAAACGCCTGTCGATTTTTGGCCGATGGGTGTTTTCTTTTTGTAAGTTTTGGTATATAATGGAAATAAAAAGGAGATAATTATGTTTGTATTGACGTCATTGAAAAACAGAGTTATTTATTACGGAATCAGTATTTTATCAATTATGCTTTTAATGGTGCATAGTAAAAATTTAATAATGCTTAATAGTGATTATTCAGTTTTAAACTTTTTTCGCAATCCTAATGAATACGGTGTGGCAGCATTGAGTGGGATTTTCTTATTGATTGTAACGACTTTATTAATATTAGGTTGCGCAATGAAGTGGATAAACATTATTATTCATGCGGAAGATGCGGGAGACAAAATTGATGGAGTTATAAGAATACTTATTGCAATTTGGTCAGGTTTCATTTGTTATACATATTATAACAAGATAATCGCTTTATGCTTAGGTATAGCATTTGTAATATGTATATTCTTGTTTTTTATACATGACAATTAGATAGTTAATGTAAATATCGTCACTTATTAAAGATAGTCACATAGTGCCTAGAGGCGGCCAACCCCGTCTCTTTTATTATACAAAAGAACCAGATTTGAAATTGTTGCGGTGTATGTTAATTTATAATTGTTTAAAATTATTTATTTTAGTAATATTCTTAAAATATAGTATAAAAAATTAAGATATTATTCAATTCTTCTTACGTTTATGTTACTATAAATAAAAGGTAATAGAATAAGCAAAAATTATTTGGGGGAACAATAATGAGCAAATATAATATTTTAGTTAATGTACTTGATGAATTAAGAAATGAAGCGCCTAGGGGATATAAAAGATATTATCCTTCAGCTAATGACAAAGACAAATTAGATGCTGTGAGTTTGAAAAACTAACAGATTCGGGAATCCCTAGTATTTATAGGGGTTCCCGAACTTTTTATATAGAAAGTGGTACCCAAATGACACCTATCTTAGCATATTGTAAGGGTTGGGTCTGTACAACCTTCTTTGTACGCTATAAAATGAGAGCACCTATTAATATCTGATGCATATATAGATGCTTAATATTCATAACAATAAAACTCAGTAAAATCTATTCTTCTTAAAGCTTGGCTAAATGGATAAGCTAACCCTGCATTTGAAACATAAAAAAATGAAATAGGTAGATACTAAGAGAGTTTTATATTCAGTTTCTTAAGGAGGATGAAAAAATGGAACAGGGAAAATGGAATTTTAATAACAGCTATACTAAGTTGCCGAAGATTTTCTACACGCATCAATCCCCAACCACTGTGCGTGCCCCAAAGCTTATCATTTTTAATCGTTTATTGGCGTCTTCTTTGGGAGTACCTCTGCAATTGGATGTCTTTGCAGGAAATGAAATTCCAAAAGGTGCCGAACCTTTGGCACAAGCATATGCCGGGCATCAGTTTGGGTATTTTACCATGTTAGGAGACGGACGTGCTATTCTGCTTGGTGAACAAATAACAGATTCAGGGGAACGTTTTGATATTCAACTAAAAGGCTCTGGAAGAACCCCATACTCCAGGGGAGGTGACGGACGAGCCGCTTTAGGCCCCATGCTTCGGGAATATATCATTAGTGAAGCAATGCATGAATTAGGTATTCCCACAACAAGGAGCTTAGCGGTCGTAACAACGGGAGAAACTATAACGCGCGAAGAATATATGCCTGGAGCGGTCTTAACACGTGTTGCAGCAAGCCATATTCGAGTAGGAACCTTTGAATATGCTTCACGTTTTGGAACATCGGAGGATGTTCGCTGCTTAGCCGATTATACTATCAAACGCCATTTTCCAAGCATCGCTACATTAGAAAACAAATATCTGCAACTGTTAAGAGAAGTGATTAAGCGGCAGGCATCGCTAATTTCTAAATGGCAATTGGTTGGATTTATTCACGGTGTAATGAATACAGATAATATGGCCATTAGCGGTGAAACCATTGATTATGGCCCTTGCGCATTTATGGATGTTTATAACCCAACGACTGTATTTAGTTCTATTGATACTCACGGCCGATATTCCTATGAAAATCAACCAAAGATGGCAGTTTGGAATTTAGCTCGTTTTGCAGAAACCTTGCTACCCTTTTTACATGATGATAAGAATAAGGCTGTTAGTATTGCACAAGAAGAGCTTGCAAAATTTGAGAGCTTATATCAAGAACATTGGCTATCTGGAATGCGTGCCAAGTTGGGTCTGTATAATAACGAAGTAGAAGATCTATCTTTGATCAAAGACATTTTGCAACTAATGCAACAACACAAAGCGGATTATACGAAGACATTTCAGTCTTTAACATTTGATAAAAACGATGGTCAGAATTTGTTTACCAGTCCTGATTATCATCATTGGCATGACAGGTGGCAAGCACGTCTTAGCCGACAATCAATTTCAAAGGATGAAAGCAAAGAGCTTATGAAAAGTCATAACCCTGCTATTATTCCAAGAAACCATAGGGTTGAAGAGGCACTGGCTGCTGCTAATGAGGGGGATTTAAGCAAAATGCACAAGCTTCTCGATGCCTTGAAAAATCCTTATAGATATACACCTGAACAAGAAGAGTTTTCAACGTTGCCTGCACCTGAGTTTTGTCATTATAAAACATTTTGCGGGACTTGAGTGGATAATTAGACCAAATGTAAATCACTGGTAATAAACATATACGTAACTTATAAGGTTTTATACTGAAAGTTAGAAGTGTGCTTTTTAAGCAAACACCAACTTTCAGTATAGAACCTGTTTTCTATGCTGGAACCATAAACAAATAGTAACTCCTTAAAATGTTAACGCATATTTATAAAAATTATTGACAAAACTAATTCAAAAGCCCATAATATAGACAACTAGTTGTCTATATTATGGGGAGAAAAAAGTTATGAAGCAATATTACTTACAACAAATTCTATCAACAATATTCTATTTATCTAATAAAGCTCAGTCAGAAGGAGACAAATTAGATGATTTCATTACAGTCAAACAATGGATGGCGCTCTTAACTATCATGCATTTACCAAAAAACAAAGCTAATTACAATCAAATTGCCAGCATGATGGGTTATTCAAAACAAAATGCAAAAAAGCTTGTAGCAGCCCTTGAAAGAAAGGGCTTTGTAACAATCGAGAAAAGTGTTACAGACCAACGTGCAGTACAGATTCAGATCTCAGAGAATCGTAAATCCTTTATACAGGATTACTACAAAAGAGGTAATGCATATCTAAGTGAGATGTATAAAGACCTTGATGAAAGTGAACTGCAGATGTTATGGAATTTACTTAAGAAATTCGCGGCTTTTGGTGATAGCAACTGGGTGGGATATGAAGAAAGAGTTCCTCTTTATTAATGAAAGAAGGTTATATAATGGACAAAGAATGCCTTATAGAAATAAATCCCACAAGGTCATTCATAGACGAAGCGGTTGATATAACAATCAGTGGATTGCAAAGTAATCAAGAAATTGTTATACGAGCTGTGACAAGTGATTATTATTGTATAAATGCAGGAATTTCAGAGCAGGGACAAAACTCACTATGGGAATCTTATGGTATTTTTACAGCAGACCATAATGGTAATATCTCATTAGAGAAGGACTCTCCAGTGGATGGGACGTATCAGGCTTGTGATGGAATGGGGCTTTTCTATTCCATGAGAATGAAACATCTTAATAAAAGTAAGCCATTAAAAACGCTTTCAGACGTCAGTGAAAACAGAAGCTATCATATTTGCTTCACAGTAGAATCACAGGGGAAGGTATTAGCATCTAAAGAATGTATCAGGCGGTTTTGTGATGAAACAATAGAAAGCAGAGCATTAGTTCAGAAAAGCTATGTTGCACGCTATTTCACCTCACGGAAAGTGAAAAAAAGACCAACTGTGATTGTCGTAAGCGGAAGCGAAGGCAGGATAGAAAAGGCACAGGCTATAGCTGAGATTCTGGCACAACGAGGATATTCTGCATTGGCAGTCTGCTATTTTGGAATGAAGGGGATTTCAACAGACTTAAATCAAATACCACTTGAAATTATAGAAAACTCTATACAATGGTTGAAACTACAGGATAGTGTTGATGAAAATCACATTGGAATATATGGACGTTCCAAAGGAGGAGAATATGCTCTGGCAGCAGCCTCTATTTTTGATGAACTATCTTGCGTAATTGCCAACACACCTAGCTGTTATGTTTACGAAGGATTAAAAGGCATGATACCTTCTCGCCACTCGTCCTGGACTTATGGCGGACAGGATCTGCCCTTCCTGAAATTCTCCTGCCCTGTTATGATTAAAATGGTAATCAAAAAAGTCTTAGGCCAAAAGGAGCTTGTCCGTTGGATGTATCAGAAGATAATAACAAGTGCAAGAACAGACAAAGCAAATCTAGAGGTAGAAAAAATAAGTGGACCTATTTTATTCCTTTCTTCTGCGGAAGATTCGATATGGCCCTCCTTTCTTCATTGCGAAACAGCTGTTAAAAGACTACATGAAAAAAAATTTAGATATGATTACAAGCACTGCACTTATGAAAAATCAGGTCATATGCTTACTTTACCCTATCAATCTATCTCCAGCCTAAAAAAATGCAATGGAAACGTGAAAGAGTGGCAAAATGCATGTTTGAATAGTTGGAAGGAAACTACAGATTTTTTGGATATGTGGAGTAAAATTTAATTTAATCTCCTTTATTACTTTCCGAACTGGTGTGAACTGCCTCGTTGTAGAAATAATAGTGATTTTATTTACTCATTTTTTCTCCTCATAACAAATAATTGGGATACCGGATTCTATATATTCGTATATTGCTTTAGCAAGATAATAGGGGGAATTCACACAGCCATGAGATCCATTCCTTTTATAAATCTCTCCCCCAAAAGCATGCCTCCATTTCGCGTCGTGAATTCCGATATTTCCGTAAAAAGGCATCCAGTATTGGACACCGGCTTCATAGCCAGGTCCAGTTAGCGATACACCTTCCTGTTTATAATTTAGCATGTAAGCTCCGGTCACTGTGGCATTACCCCTGTTTGGATTTCCGGTAACCACAGGGCCTTGGGCAATGAGTCTGCCATCTTTGTAGAACCACATATGCTGTCTGGTTATATTTATTTCCACATATGTTTCTCCGATTTCATTACCATTTCTTGATACTGCTCTTTGAACATATGCAGGTTCTTTTATAAGAGTCCGTCCTGAGTTGATATGATCCGCCAGCGCCGATGTTTCAGCTTCCTGATCAATCTTCCAGCCATAGATTCCCCCCTCAATTTCTACCATTGTTCCGAGGGAGGTTTTAAAACTTCTTTTTACGCCTACGGTATCGTATTTCTTCCCCATAGCCTTCACATAGGCCCTGACTTT
Organism: Lacrimispora xylanolytica; assembly: GCF_026723765.1. NCBI lineage: Bacteria > Bacillati > Bacillota > Clostridia > Lachnospirales > Lachnospiraceae > Lacrimispora > Lacrimispora xylanolytica. The sequence continues at coordinate 3,222,162 of NZ_CP113524.1, read as the reverse complement.
ATCCTTATCCAGCATAATATCCAGATTTTCATCTACTGTAATCCAGTATTGAATCAAATTCCCATCAACCACTTCTCTGTTACTGCCAAAAAGATAGGTGACATGAGTAGATGCGCATTTATTTAAATACCTGAGGGTTTTAAAGGCTTTGGAAGATTTCATGGTATATACGGGATTTACGTAACAGGAGTTTGCTTCCAGGTCAAGTTTTGTTTCTCCTTTTAAAAGGCTGTCTGCTACAGTAGCTTTCAGTTTTTCTTTTTCAACCAAATTTCCGTAAATTTCCTTTACCATTTGATAATGTCCGTCCATAAACTGATACGACACATTTTCAGGTTGTATTTTCGCCTGTGTAAAGCAGTTTAACTGATTGAACGTTACATTCAGCTTGTTCTCATTATAGGAAAATAAATTCTCCGAAAGAAATTTTTGTTTTTTAAATAATGATCCGATCCATCGAAGTGCTTTCTGCTCATGAAGCGCCTCTTTTACATATGTTTTATTCTTGTATTCCAGTCCAGCTTCCAGTCCGGTAATTTCATCCGTTTTACCTTCTCGTTCCATCAGAAGGAGCCTATAATTTTCCGTGTATCTTCTTATACTTTGATCCGCCTGTCGTTCGTTTTTTAAAGATACATCGGCTCCGTTTATTGTGGTGGAAAAAAAGAAATGACTGGTGAAGTAAAAGGAGATGAGTAAATACACTAACAACACAGCTGCAACTATGATTCCCAGGAGTTCTATGGCCTCCCGCTTTTCACAAGCGCTCATATTTTCATAATTCATAACAGCTTACACTCACCTGCACAATGCACTGGGATCATATCATTTTATGTTCAGTAAATTGCAATTAATACTAATCACTTACAAAAGAAGCCGGCTTTCAGTTTTGAGCATCAATATCCGCGTGGCCTTATGTTAATGCCCACAATTACGTTTCCGATACTCCGTAGGTAACTCCCCAAAATACTCCTTAAAAGCCGTAGTAAACTTACTCTGGCTCGTATAACCAACCTGATCCGCAATTTCAGCGATACTATCATCCGTAGTCACCAACAACCTCGCCGCTTCCTCCATACGATGCCCTTTCACATGTGCCGCAATAGAAGTCCCATAAACAGCCTTAAAGACCTGTTTCAAAGTAGTAGGATTCATCAAATATTCCTTGGAAAGATACTCGATTGTAAATCGCTGATTCATATTATGAACCATTTGCTCATGAATTTTCCTGATAATATCAATCTGCTCCGATTGATACTCTGATATCTGCTCCTTCTCCTTAATCTCAAGCTTACTCAAAAATAGCAGTAATTCCACGGTCTTTATTTTCCAGTAAACCGTTTTTAACTCCGACACTTCCTCAAAAAAAGGCCGAAAGATGCATTCCGTTTCCTCATTCCCGGAAAGTGACAAACTATATCCTCTATCACAAAACTTCCCATACAGAAATTCCCCTGTAATACCAGTACCGGACAAAAGTTCTGACGGGTTTTGATCCAATCGTTTTAAATCCACCAATATAGTCAGCCCCTCATAAGAACCATTGGGCAGAGTAATATTACAAGCAGCACAAGTCTTCATCGTATGAAGGGAAAAATCCCCAGGACCAAGATAAACATTGTTCCCATTCCCTATACTCCAACCAATCCGGCCAGACTTACAATAATTAATCTCCATAATAGTATCAAGTGCTTCATGATGATAGGGCAGAGTTTCTCCTTTTACATCAAAAAATAACAATTCTATCCCAGGATACAACACATGCTTTTCCATAGAATCCAACTCCTTACTTAGGACAGATGATTTCCATTACCTTTTCTATCATCTCATGCAATAATTTACTCTGTGCAGTCTCCGCAGCCCGATAGTAAACCTCTTTGCCCACCCTGCGGCTCACAATCAGCCCGCTGTTTTTCAGAGGCCTTAAATGATGGGATATGGCAGGGCTTGACATTTCCATCATAGCAGCAATGTTAATGACGCATTCCTCACAATGACATAATAACCAGAAGATACGGATCCGAGTGGTATCCCCTAGCTGCTTAAATACGTCTGAGACCGTCTGATATTGATCCACTTCTGATAATTGTACCTTTAATTGATCTAGCTTTTTCTCTTCCCCGTGATTATGTGGAAGTTCTATATGATTCATAAAACATCACTCCTTTTATTCCATTTAGAAATGCTTTTCGCCCTTCTGGTAGGGTATGGGTCGATAGCATTGACTTATAATTTTTATTGAATTATACTACACGCATAAAGATTAAACAAGTACTTAATCGTACAATCCGTCAGCAGAAAGGAATCAACATTATGAAAAAGATATATAAAATCGAAGTAGACTGTGCAAACTGTGCAAACCTTATGGAGGATGCAGCAAGAAAGACTTCAGGCGTTGAAGCAGCAACTGTAAACTTCATGACTCAGAAGATGATTGTTGAATTCAAAGATGGCCAGGAGCCAAAAGCTGTGATGCAGGATGTTTTGAAGGCCTGCAAGAAGGTAGAACCTGATTGTGAAATAGAATTATAATCAGCATACCGTTACACATGCGCCCCGGAAGCCTGAAGGCGGAAGGGGTGTGACCTTTCATTCAAACATATGAACGAATAAGCATATAATAAATCATCATAAAGGGAGGGACGTATCATGAATAAAAAGCAGAAGAAAATGCTGGCTAGAATCATTATTTCAGCAGTGATGCTTATTGTATTGCATTTTATTCCGGTAACAGGAATCGCAGAGTTCGTATTATACTTTGCCACTTATCTGATTATTGGATACGATATATTGAAAAAAGCAGGAAAAGGCATTTTAAACAGACAGATATTTGATGAAAACTTCTTGATGTCTGTGGCAACCTTAGGAGCATTTATCCTAGCAATCTATGAACAGAGCGGTGACTATGTAGAAGGCATAGCCGTTATGCTGTTCTACCAGATTGGAGAGCTGTTCCAGAGCTACGCGGTTGGAAAGAGCAGAAAGAATATTAGTGCTCTCATGGATATCAGGCCAGATTATGCAAATCTGGAACGAGACGGGAAACTTCAAAAGGTTGACCCTGATGAAGTCGAAATCGGAAGCATTATCGTGGTGCAGCCAGGCGAGAAGGTGCCACTTGATGGTATTATAAAGGAAGGCACATCAACCTTAAATACCAGTGCATTGACAGGAGAAAGCATGCCAAGAGATGCAAGAGAAGGCGATGAAATCATAAGTGGCTGTATCAATATGACTGGCGTATTAAAGGTCCAGACTACAAAAGAGTTTGGGGAATCTACCGTTTCCAAGATTCTGGAGCTTGTGGAGAATTCCAGCTCACGGAAATCCAAATCAGAAGATTTCATTTCAAAATTTGCCAAGATTTATACCCCGGCTGTTTGTTACAGTGCATTAGCGCTGGCGATTCTGCCTCCCCTTGTTCAGATGATATTTTTAAATGTACCAGCTCAGTGGGATGTTTGGGTTTACCGGGCTCTGACATTTCTTGTAATCAGCTGTCCATGTGCACTTGTAATCAGTATTCCCCTTAGCTTCTTTGCCGGAATCGGTGGAGCAAGCAAGGAAGGTGTTTTAATCAAAGGTTCCAATTACCTTGAAACATTATCTCGTGCAAAATACGTGGTATTTGACAAAACAGGTACATTGACACAAGGTGTATTTGAAGTAAGTGGTGTGCATCACAATGAGATTGAAAATGAAAAATTGTTGGAATACGCAGCTCTGGCTGAATGTGCCTCCTCCCACCCCATTAGTAAAAGCTTACAGAAAGCATATGGAAAAGAAATCGACCGTAATCGTGTAACAGATATTGAAGAGATCAGCGGCCATGGAATTGTTGCTAAGGTTGATGGGGAAACAGTTGCAGCAGGAAATAGTAAACTGATGAAGAAATTAAACATTCCATATCAGGATTGCCATTCCGTAGGTACCATTATTCACATGGCAATCAATGGAACCTATGCAGGTCACATTGTTATCTCTGATATTATAAAGCTTCATTCCAAAGAGGCAGTCAGGGAACTGAAACATGCTGGAGTTGAAAAGACTGTTATGTTGACAGGCGATGCAAAGTCAGTAGCAGACCAGGTAGCAGCTTCCCTTGGAATTGACGAAGTTTACAGCGACCTTCTTCCGGCAGACAAAGTAACAAAAGTAGAAGAATTGCTAAATCTAAAACAGGATAGCGAAAAACTTGCTTTCGTTGGAGATGGAATCAACGATGCACCGGTACTGACTCGTGCAGATATTGGTATCGCCATGGGAGCCATGGGATCGGATGCAGCAATTGAAGCGGCAGACGTAGTTTTAATGGATGATGATCCGATGAAGATAGCAAAAGCAATTAAAATATCCCGCAAATGTATTCGTATCGTATACCAGAATATTACACTTGCTTTGGTAATCAAATTTGCCTGCCTTGGCCTTGGAGCAATCGGTATCGCAAATATGTGGTTTGCAATCTTTGCAGACGTAGGAGTTATGATTATTGCAGTCTTAAATGCGATTCGTGCACTTCGTGTTCACAACTTATAAACAATGATTATGGGGGCAGATGTAAATCTGCTCCCATATTTTCTAAAGATAGATGATAGAAATTTTCAAAACGGATTAAGTTATACTATGAAATTAGTTTTATTAAGGTCTATAATAGACTTGGCGATAACATTGCTCATTTTGAGCTTGATTGCATAGATCTATTAAATCTGATGAGGCGTTAATAATACAGTCCTTATAATCTATGAATTCTTTGGTATCCAAATGGTCTGAAGGTATGAGTATTAAGCATAGCTTAAAATTAATAGGAAACTTAATAATACAACCATTATAAAGAGGCCCATAATCAATTAAGTTACTTGATTTAGAATCGATATGGTAAAAGGCAACTGGATTATCACTTGTACAAAAGGTTTTGGATGTATCACTAATTCTAAATACAATCCAAGTCATTTTTAGCAATGTTTCCATGTTTGATAGTACAAACTCATTAGAATTTAAAGTCTTTAGTAAATATGATTTGTTAATAATGTTATTTGCTTCAGCTTTTGTCTTGCCTAATTTTATCAGGTTCGCTTGGGTTGAAATTATATGTGATGGCAGATTTTGATTGCATATATCCGACGCAATTTTTAGCCAAGTATCCCATGACTTATAACTACGCGCTAATTGGGCATTAATTATATATGATAACTTCACTCTTAAATCAGAATCTAAAACTTTATTAAAATTATCAGTAGTTTTGCTTAGCATATCAAGTTTATCAAATGTAGGAGATATTAAATTTTCTACTGTTCGATTATAGAAGATTTCCCAATAAATTATATTTTCTAATAAGGTATCATGATAAAAGTCTCTTTTTTTTGAAACATTTTGAGTAGAGGTTATAAAATTTTTGTTTGTATATTTATCATACACACCTATCTTAAAGTTGAAATCTGTAAAATATTTTAGGTATGTCTTTGGCACAGTATGATTTCCTCTTGGTTTAGACATATTAATGGCTCCTTACTAATTATTACATATTAATAATAACAAATATCATGTTTTATATTGTAGGCATGTTTCAAGGCACTATACAAAAATAGATAAAAATAAAGATATGATTGCTTTAATATCTACTCTTTAATATAATACAAGACTTAGTATCTTACTTATGTTTTCGTTGTGATGTAAGTTAAAAGAAATATATTTGAATAGCAACAGAAACCTAGCTGGTCATAATATCATGACCTCCAGGTTTCTGTTTTTTTACCATTCCATCAATATAAGTAACGCCAAAACAAAGATTCTAATAAAAAGACAATCTGTAAAAGTGCACAAAAAAACACCAAAAATCTGTATAATGTTACAAAATTTTACTAACGAACATATAATGACAAAACGAACATATAAAAACATTGATAACTATCATAAACCATGATAATATGACCTTAAGAAATAAAATGAACATAAAAAACAGACATTAAGATCAAAGGAGAAGAAGGTATGAGCAAAGTAAGCGAAACAACCAGAGAATCTTGGATCATGAGCACATTTCCAGAATGGGGAACCTGGTTAAATGAGGAGATTGAGAGGGAAGAAGTAAAGCCCGGCACTGTGGCAATGTGGTGGCTGGGGTGTACCGGAATCTGGTTAAAGACTCCCGGGGGCGGTAACCTGACCATTGATTTATGGTGTGGAAACGGAAAGCGCACCCATGGAGACGGAAAGATGGCAGTAGGTCATCAGATGGCAAACATGTGCGGAGCCAGAAACATGCAGCCCAACTTGCGGGCAGTCCCATTTGTCATTGACCCATTTGCAATCCGTCAGGTAGATGCGGTGCTGGCAACCCATTATCACCAGGACCACATGAGCGCAGAATATGCGGCTCACGTAATCCAGAGCGGGATGACAACAACAGATGAATACGGAAAGGAGGTTCCAGTCCCATTTATCGGACCCCTAAAATCAGTGGAAACCTGGATTAAATGGGGAGTTCCAAAAGAGCAATGTAGGATTGTTCGTCCCGGAGATACCATTAAGATCAAAGATATGGAAATCGTTGTACTTGATTCCTTTGACAGAACATGTCTCGTAACCACAGATTCCACTGGCCCGGACAGAGAAGAACTGACAGGGGGATGCCCGGTGGATATGGATGATAAGGCAGTTAACTTCCTGATTAAAACACCAGGAGGAAATATCTATCACAGCGGAGATTCCCATTATTCCATTTATTTTGCAAAGCACGGCAAGGACCATAAGGTAGATGTAGCGTTCGGCTCCTACGGAGAAAATCCCGTTGGAATGGCAGATAAGATGACCTCCTGCGATATCCTTCGCATGGCAGAGGCATTACGGTGCGATGTGGTCATTCCCATTCATTACGATGTCTGGACGAATTTCATGGCAGATGTGAATGAGATCCGGGTTCTCTACGATATGAAAAAGGATCGTCTTGATTATCAGTTCCACCCATTTTTCTGGGAAGTGGGGGGGAAATACGTTTATCCTGTGGATCGGGAGAAAAAAGCATATCACCACCCAAGAGGATTTGAAGATTGCTTTGAAGCTCCGCAGAATATACCGTTTCGTTCCTGTCTGTAGAGCGTTTGGGGAGGAGTCAGATGTTAAAAGAATTTGTAAAACAGGGACATTATAAATTTGCCAGAGAGGCCGCTGACTGGGAAGAAGCGGTTCGTATGAGCTGTGAAACATTAGAGAGGGATGGAACCGTAGAGTCAAATTACAAGGAAGATATTATCAGCTGTATTAAGAAATACGGTCCATATATCATTATCATGCCAAATGTTGCAATGCCTCATTCCCAGGAATGTGCCAGGGGAGTGCACAAAACTGCGATTGGATTTATGAAGCTGGATAAAGCAGTAAGCTTTGCACCAGGGGAAGAGGATAAGGAAGCAAAACTGTTTTTTACCCTTGCTTCCTGCAATCCAGAGCAGCATCTGGAAAATATGACAAAGCTGTCGGAGCTTTTAATGAATGAAGGGGCGGTGAAAGCGCTTATGCAGGCGCAGACACCGGAAGATTTACTGAGGATTCAGGAAGATTATCTGGATTAATCATGGGAGGGGTTCTTATGGAGGTATTATTAAAGATTTGGTCGTTTTTTGCAGTCAATGTATTACAGCAGCCGGCATTTATGATTGGATTGATCGTTATGATCGGATACATTCTGCTGGGTAAACCATGGTACGATGTTCTTGCCGGAGTATTAAAAGCAATTGTGGGTTACTTAATTTTGACCGTTGGTTCCGGCGGTCTGGTAAGTAATTTCCGGCCTGTGCTGGTGGGATTGAAAGACCGTTTTAACATGAATGCCATGGTAATTGATCCTTACTTTGGCCAGAATGCAGTAACTGCAGGAGTGGAAGAGGTTTTTGGAAAAACCTTCGGCAATGCCATGATTCTTCTTCTCATTGCATTTATAGTAAATATCCTGCTGGTAAGATTTCGTAAAATCACAAAAATGAGAGCCTTATTCACCACCGGACACGTACAGGTGCAGCAGGCTGCAACTGCTTACTGGCTGATTCTCTTTGCCTGTCCGTTCCTGTTACATAACAATGTGGCACTTTTAATTGTAATGGCCTTGATCCTCGGAGCCTACTGGGCCGTTGGTTCGAATCTGACCATTAAGCCCTGTCAGGAGCTGACCGATGGAGCAGGCTTTTGTCTGGCTCATCAGCAGATGTTCGGGATTGCCTTTAACACCTGGCTGGCAGAGAAACTGTTTGGTAAGAGAAAAGATGGTAAGGATATCAAAAAGATTGATGATATCGAGCTGCCAGGTTTCATGTCCATATTTAATGAAAACATGGTTTGTACCTCCATTCTTATGGTGATGTTCTTCGGTACCATCCTCTGTGTACTTGGCAGGGATTATCTGGTGGAGCAGAAGTTCATGAAAGAAGGAGCCAGTATGTTCTTTTATGTCATTCAAACCTGTTTATATTTCTCCGTTTATCTGGCTATTTTACAGCTTGGTGTCAGGACCTTCGTCACAGAGCTGACCGCCTCCTTCCAGGGAATTGCAGATAAGCTGCTTCCAGGTTCACTCCCAGGAGTTGACTGTGCTGTTGTATTCGGTTTTGGTTCTGCCAATGCAGTTCCTCTTGGCTTTCTTGCAGGATTTGTGGGACAGATGCTTGCAATCCTCACTCTTATTGTATTAAAGAGTCCAGTCCTTGTTATATGCGGTTTTGTGCCCGTATTTTTTGATAATGCTACCATAGCTGTATTTGCCAATGAAAAAGGAGGAATTAAAGCGGCTCTTCTTCTTCCATTCTTTTCCGGCATCTGTCAGGTTTTTGGTTCAGCCTTAATCGCAGGCTGGGTAGGAATGGCTGCTTACGGCGGATATCTTGGCATGTGGGATTGGGCTGTGGTATGGCCTGTTATGACAGGAGTCATGAAGTTCTTAAGCTATGCAGGTGTTGCCATTGTATTTGCCGCTTTGATCGTGATTCCTCAGATTCAGTACCGCAAGGATAAAAAGGGCTATTTCCTCATTACAGAGAATTACGAAGCCTATAAAGAACTTAAAGGAATGAAACAGGAGTAAGGAGAAGGATTATGGTAAAACAAAATATGAGTTTTATGGTTTGCTGCGCCAACGGAGCTGGTTCCAGCCTGATGATGAAAATGACAATGCAGAAGGTTCTTGATAAGGTTGGATTAAAGCCTTCCAAGGTCCATCACTGTGCCCTTTCCGAAGGAAAGACAGCTGCGGCCCAGTACGATGTGGTATTTTGTGCCCAGAATTTTGTAAGTATGTTTAAGGGTGCACAGGACAAAGGAACCCTGGTGATTGGACTTCGGAACATTATGTCCCCTCAGGAAATGGAAGATAAGATGAGGGAAAACGGAATTCTTTAATTACAATCAAAACGAACATAAAACAAGTGACACAAGCTCCTTGAAAGGATATAATGTGTATGATGAACCTATCTTTGTGAATTGAGAGGGAAGAATATGAAAAAGGATCGAGCTTGTGTAGATAATAGAAGGAACCGCATCCTGGCATTGATGGAAAAGAATCCCAGGGTGCGGGTAGATGAACTGGCGGATATATTAGAAGTATCTCTGATAACCATACGAAGAGATTTACAGTATTTAGAAGACAGAAAGCTTCTTGTCCGCACCCACGGAGGGGCTGTTGCGTCCCAAAACCCTATGGATGAGATTTCTCTTTACCGGAAACTGATTGCTGAGTTTGCAGCAGGATTTGTTACAGACAATGACACCCTGTTTATCAATACCAGCAGCAATGCTTTAAAAATACTGGAGCATATCTCTTGTTCCAATGTTACGGTCATAACCAATAATGGAAAAGCCATTCACTGTGATCACTCTCAGGAAGTGAATGTGGTGCTGACAGGCGGTGAACTGCGCTATCCAAAAGAAGCTATGGTAGGAGATTTTGCTCTTAGGAATCTGCAGACGATTTATGCGAAAAAGGCATTTATCGGATGCTCTGGTATCAGCGCTGAAAATGGGATGACGACCGAACTGTTTAATGAAGTGAGCATCAATGAAATGATGGTCAGTCATGCAACCCAGGAAGTATACGTCCTGGCAGATCATACGAAGATTGGGAAGAACAGCAGCTTTGTCAGCTGCCCCATCGACAAGATAAAGTATTTGATTACCGATGAAAAAGCATCCACAGAAGCCCTTGACCTCATACGGGAAAAAGGCGTAACTGTGTACGTGGTCTCACGGAAGGATAAATAAACCAATCATTGTGGAACAATGCCCGGGCTTCCATTTTGATTGCATCTGTATGGAGGCAAATTTATGGAAAAGGCATACACCCTTGGATTATATGAGAAATCCATGCCCTCTTGGCTTGGATGGAAAGAAAAACTGGAAGCGGCAAAAGCAGCCGGGTATGATTTCGTAGAAATCAGCATCGATGAAACAGAGGAAAAGCTGAGCCGCTTATCCATGTCCCAGGCCGAGCGGCTGGAACTCATCAGTATGATGAAAATCGTAGGACTTCCCATACGTACCATGTGTCTTAGCGGACATCGGAAATATCCCCTTGGAAGCCATGACCCTGAGATACGGGAAAAAGGAATGGATATTATGAATAAAGCCATCCAGCTTTCAGATGACCTGGGAGTGAGGATCATTCAGCTGGCAGGCTACGATGTTTATTACGAGGATTCCAGTGAGGATACCAGAGAATATTTTCTGGATAATCTAAAAAAGGCCACTGAAATCGCAGCAAAGGCCGGAGTTTTACTGGGATTTGAAACCATGGAAACGGAATTTATGAATACAGTGGAAAAGTCCATGGAATATGTAAAATTAGTATCTTCTATGTATCTAAACGTCTATCCGGATATCGGAAACATCACAAATGCAGCAAAAACATATGGAATCGATGCCCTTGATGATTTAAAAGCAGGAAAGGGGCATCTGGTCGCCATGCACTTAAAAGAAACGGTACCTGGAAAATTCCGGGAGATTCCTTTTGGTATGGGGCATGTGGATTTTGAACGTGCCATAGAGACAGCATGGGAACTGGGCATTCGAAAATTCGTCACGGAATTCTGGTTCACCGGAAATGAGGAATGGATGAAAGACCTTTATGATGCCAACCGGCGAATGACAGAAATACTGAATAAGCAGTGTTAAGGGGGAGATTAGAATGAAAGTAGAAAAAAAGGTATTGGAGCATTTGACCAAATGTTATTCTGTGGCACCCTTAAACTACAAGGGAAAAGAACATTTTCTGGTGGCAGCGGAGAAAGAAGAGCGGTGCCTGCTCTTTGATATGGACGGCAAGGTCGTGGACACCGTATGGAAAGGGCCAGGGGGTACTATGTCCATGGTACAGGTTCCTGGAACCGACGGACAGTTTCTTGCCACTCATAGATTTTATTCCCCTAATGACTCCAAGGAATCCAGCATTGTGATTGTAACGCCAGTCGGCCCTGATGATTGGCAGATAAGAACCCTGGTAAAGCTTCCTCATATCCATCGGTTTGATATTCTTAAACGGAATGGCATTCATTATTTATTAGCCTGTACCTTAAAATCTGGTCATGAATATAAAGAAGACTGGTCCAGTCCTGGAAAGGTTTATACTGCCGTACTTCCTCAGGATTTAAGCAGCTTGAGTGAAGATAATCCCCTGGAATTTGAGATCCTAAAGGATAACATGCTTCGAAACCACGGATATTACCGGGTGGAGGAAGAGGGGGTGGAAACAGGGCTTGTTTCATTTGAAGGAGGCATCTGTCAATTCATTCCCCCAGCAGTAAAGGGGGAACCGTGGGAGATAAGGGAATTGCTGCATACTCCTTCCAGTGATGCAGTTCTTGTGGATCTTGATGAAGATGGGGAAAAAGAGCTTGCGGTATTATCTCCGTTTCATGGGGATCAGATTTCTATCTATAAAAAACAGGCTGGTAGTTTTCAAAAGGTATATGAATATGAAAAACCTGCAGAATTTACCCATGCCATATACGGAGGAAATTTGTGTGGAAAGCCTTGTCTTGTAGTGGGTCATAGACAAGGGGAAAGAAACCTTCTGTTGTTTACCTGGAACAAGGAAACCAGCAATTACCAGTGGGAAGTGCTTGATGGAGATTGCGGCCCGGCAAATGTGTGCCATCTGATGAAGGATGGAGATGATTTACTGATTAGTGCAAACCGTGAAACCGATGAAATCTCTATGTACCGGATAGCACCGTAGAGGAGGAGAAAATATGCTGGAAGATTTAAAGCTTCAGGTTTATGAAGCAAACATGGATTTGCCTAAGTATGGGCTGGTGACATTTACCTGGGGAAATGTAAGTGCTATTGATAGAAAGAGCGGGTATTTCGTGATTAAACCAAGCGGAGTAGAATACGAAAAGCTGCATCCAGAGGACATGGTCGTGGTGGATCTGGAGGGTAATATTGTAGAGGGGAGCCTAAATCCTTCCTCTGATACGCCCACTCATCTGGAGCTTTATAAGGCATTTCCAAATATTTGGGCAGTGGTACATACTCATTCCTCCTGGGCCACCAGCTGGGCTCAGGCTGGAAGAGGAATTCCCTGCTACGGCACCACCCATGCCGATTATATGTATGGAGAAATTCCCTGTCTTCGCTGTCTGAATGAAGAGGAGATAAACGGTGCCTATGAAAAGAATACAGGAATTTTGATTGCAGATTATTATAAAGATAAGGATTATATGGCAGTTCCAGCTTGTCTTTGTAAAAATCACGGGCCGTTTGCCTGGGGAAAGAATGCCAGGGAGGCAGTTCATCATAGTGTGGTTTTAGAAGAAGTGGCAAAAATGGCAGCCAGGTGTGAACAGATCAACCCCCATGTGAAGCCTGCCCCAAGAGAGCTTCTTGATAAGCATTATTTAAGGAAGCATGGAGCCAATGCTTATTATGGACAAAAACCAGGCCGTTACATTTCCCCAATTTTATCCTGAAATATTTAAAAGCTTGTAGCCCTTCGCATTGACATACTTCCAAGGATATACTAAAATAGAATTATTTTACAAATGATAAATTTTAAGTATCTGTCCAGGAAATTACATAAGACGGCTTAACGAATGAAGGGGGAAGGTATTATGAACAATTTTACCACAGAGCACCAGTTGTTGGACTCATTTTATGAGGTGATTCCGTATTTATCCAGCTTATTTGATGATGATGTTGCTTTCGCATTAACAGACACAGAGAAATTTATTTTGGTGGAGAATGGCAATCAGTTAAGATTCCATATCACGCCAGGAGATTTAATCCCTGCAGGGGGGGCCATCAGAGAGACCCTTAACAGCGGGAGGGTGACAGTAATGGATGTGCCGGCAACGGTTTACGGAATCCCGTTTAAGTCCTATGCGGTTCCCATTTTTGATAAGGGCAGAAAAGTGATTGGGGTTTTGACCCTTGGAAAAAGTCTGGAAAAAAGAAATAACCTGGTCAGTATCGTTAATAGTTTATCAGCAGGAATCACTCAGATTGCAGAATCTACAAAAAGTGTTTCTAATGGAATTGAACAATTAAAAAATATGAATTCCGAAATATCCGTGAAGGTAAATGAAGCCAATGAAAGCACTAGAAATACCGATGGTATTCTGGACTTTGTAAAAGATATCTCCACACAGACAAACCTGTTAGGTCTCAATGCTGCCATTGAAGCAGCAAGAGCAGGAGAAGCAGGAAGAGGCTTTACCGTAGTTGCAGGTGAAATCAGGAAGATGTCTGCCTCCACCAACGATTCCATTGGTCAGATTGATACGGTTTTAAAAAGCATCAATGCTTCCATTACTGTCATCAACAGCAGAATCACCGAATCCAACACCATTTTTAATGAGGAAACCCAGGAATTTAAGAACATCGTAAATTCTATCAGTGAGTTAAATGCCACAGCGAAAAAGCTGGAAGGATTGGTGGAACATCTGTAGAAAATTCCTTTGATAATTTTTAGTTTTTGAGTTATGATAATCATGACTCTAAACATAAAGAAGGAATTGACAGATGAAGATAAAAACATCAAAAATAGCCATAGTCGGCTGCGGTCTCGTAGGCTCTTCAACCGCATTCAGCCTTGTGACTCAGGGAATCTGTGATGAGATCCTGATGATTGACATTAATGAAGAGAGAGCGCTGGGAGAAGTACTTGACCTTCGCGATACGATTAAGTATCTGGACCGCAACGTAAAGGTCCGTGTGGCAGGCTATAAGGACTGCTCAGATGCCGATATTATAGTAATTACAGCGGGAGCACCGCCCCAAAAGGGTCAGACCAGACTTGATACCTTAGAAGTCAGTGCAAAGATAGTAAAGACCATTGTAGACCCCATTATGGCAAGCGGTTTTGACGGCATCTTCATCGTTGTTTCAAACCCAGTCGATATTATGGCTCATTACGTATATCAATTATCAGGACTTCCTAAAAATCAGGTTATTGGAACCGGAAGTGCTCTTGATACCTCAAGACTTCAAAACTTCATTGCAGAACTGGTGAATGTTGATCCGAGAAGCATCTATGCCTATTCCATGGGAGAGCACGGTGATTCCCAGATGGTTCCCTGGTCTACCGTAACCGTAGCAGGAAAGCCATTCCAGGATATCATTCATGATAACAAGGACATGCTGGGAGATGTGGATCTTGATGAAATCGTAAAGAAAACAGTCCGGGAAGGCTGGGAGATTTATCAGAGAAAGGGAACCACTTACTATGGGATCGCTACCACCTGCGCCGGAATCATCAAAGCAATTCTTTACGATGAGAACCGGATCATCCCGGTTTCCACACTGTTAGAAGGTGAATACGGTCAAAACGGAGTGTATGCCGGAGTTCCTACGATTTTAAATCGGACAGGAGCAGCAGACATACTTGAGATACACATGACAGAAGAAGAGCTGGAGCGGTTTAGAAGCTCTGCAGAGATTATTCGGGAATATACGGACAAGGTCTTAAAAGGAATATAAAATCAGGAGCCTCACTGGTAAATCAACGATTTGCCGGCGAGGCTTTTTTCTATCATACTTTCTCTCCATATGCTGACTACGGAGCATGAAATCTGGTAACCCTATGTTTAACTGATACAGAAAAATGAACAGATGGGAGACTGAGGACAAATGCCGCAACATAAGAAATGTACCATGCACAAAAGGCCGGAAAGCATGGGCGAGATAAGACGTTTCAATCAAAAGCTTCAAAGAAGAACCGTTTTGTTAAGGGACAGCTTAAGAGATTCCTGTGTTACCACTTTTTATACCAATGCAAACTTCGCATTTTTTGAAGGCTGGTATTTTAAGCATCAGAACAAGGATAGTATACTGGCGCTGATTCCTGGTATCAGCGTGGAGAAAAATGGAACCATGCACCCTTTTTTGCAGATTATCTGGAATGAGACCTCTTATTTCCTCCATTTTTCTGAGGAGGATTATCTGGTTGACAGAAGACAAAACCGAATCATGCTGGGCCCTAATGTTTTCTCCCACCGCGGGATCCGCTTAAATATAAGATCAAAGGATATCGATCTTCAGGGAATCATTCATTACGGTCCCATCAGCCCTCTGCGGTATTCCATTATGGGACCCTTTGAGCTAATGCCCTTTATGGAATGCAGGCACCAGGTAATCAGCATGTCTCATACCCTTCATGGGAGAGTCATGATAAATGGAACGGTGTTAGATTTTGAAGGAGAAAAAGGATACATGGAAGGCGACAAAGGAAGAGCCTTTCCCAAAGATTACCTTTGGATTCAATGCAACCAGTTTAAGGAGCCAGCCTCCATCATGGTATCGGTTGCCAGTATCCCGTTTATGGGAGCTAGCTTTGAGGGCTGCATCTGCGTCATTCATTATAAGGGAAGAGAATACCGCTTTGCCACCTATCTTGGGGTAAAGGTCATTTGCAAAAGACGGACTTCGGTTGTTTTAAAACAGGGGAAGTATACCTTAAAGGTCTATTTAAGCAGCCAGGGAAAACGAGAGATACCTACCTTTGCTCATAAACTCATGGCTCCCGGAAAGGGAGGAATGACCCGATTCATTAAGGAAGGTCATCTGCTCCGAGGAAGATTTCTTTTGTATAAAGGGGAGGACCAGATTTTTGACCTTTCCAGTGACTATGTAAGCTTTGAATACGAATCAGGAGTCATATAAATCAGAGGGCCGGAGCATGCCATTTAACGGTAGGTGGCATCGGCCCTTTTGTGTTGACATTTTTCGACATATGAATCCATAGAAATTTAGAAAAGCAGAGGCTTGTTCTTAATAAATGTTAATGTGTATGTGCCTTTGTTAGGTGGGTTCTATAATAAATAGAATACAACCTTAAAGAATTGTAATATTCTGCAAAATATGTTGAAAAATGGCAGATAATTGATATAATAATATTGTATATATTTACTAATTCCATATCTTAGGATAAAGGGGGAGCACCTATGAAAAAAAGCAGCAGACTTAAAATTTCCCGACGATTGAATCTTGTATTTGCAGTCCTTGTATTAATCATTTTTCTTTCTTCAGTTTTTTCACTCGTAAGCTTTCGTAAGATCGGTAATCATTTCAATACCTTTTTTCACGTACAATATGAGACCACAAAACAACAGATGGAAATTCGAAAAGATGTACAGACCATTAACAAACGTATGCTTTGGGCAGTCATTTCCAATGATCCGGCTGTGACAGCTGAACAAAAAGAAGATTTTGACAAAAGATTTGGAAAAATCGACGGTTATATCAACGTGATTAAAACAAATCTAAAAGACGATCAAATATCACAGAGCTTAACTGAGGCCGTGAGCAAGTTTAAAGAAGATACCTATCATTTCGTTCAACTGGTAGAAGACGGACAGACGAAGCAGGCCATAAGCTTTTATAATACAGATTATAATAAATCTTCTGAAATGCTTGCAGATGCCCTTGATAACACAGGTACAAGATCTGATAAGGAAGCCCTGCAGCAATTTGAAACAAGCCAGGTCGTGGAGAATATTGCCTCAGTACTACTAGCTGTTTTCTCCGTAATCTCACTGGTTACTGCCATTGTTATGGCAAGACGGCTTTCCGCCAGCATTGTAGTTCCGCTTAGAGAGCTTGAGACAGCTTCAAAAGACATTGCAGAAGGAAATTTACATACGGAAATTACATATGTATCCAACGATGAAATCGGACAGGTGGCTGACAGCTTAAGGGTCTCCATTCAAAAGATTGCATCCTATATCGAGGATATTGATTCCGTTATGGGCAGCATGGCATCCGGTAATTTTAATGTGAATTTTAAAAATGAATTTTTAGGAGATTTTAGAAATATCGAAAAGTCCCTGAAATTATTTACCACTAAGATTTCCCAGAGTCTGGGAGATATCAGTCAGGTGTCTGATGAAGTTTCCATGGGATCCGTGCAGATTGCAGGTTCTGCTCAGACCCTGGCAGAAGGCGCAGCCAATCAGGCGGCCATTGTAAAAGACCTTTCCGATACCATTGCAGATATGTCCGGAAGAATTTCTGAGAATGCGCAGAATGCAGTTGAAATCAGCGATGAGATGACGAATGTTACAAAGAGTATCAATCTTGAAAATGAAAACATGCAGGAGATGGTCCGTGCTATGGAGGTAATCAGAAATACCTCACAGGAAATTAATAAGATCATCAATACCATCAATGATATTGCATCTCAGACGAACCTCCTGGCACTGAATGCTTCCATTGAGGCGGCAAGAGCCGGTGAAGCAGGCAAAGGCTTTTCCGTTGTTGCCAACCAGGTAAGCCTCTTGGCAAGCCAGAGTACCAATGCAGCAAAGACCTCCACCCAGTTAATCGAAGATTCTCTGGAGGCAGTGGAGATGGGGGCTGTAATCGCAGATACAGCCGCTAAGGGCTTGAGTATTATTGTAGAAAGAACAGAAGTTGTTATGAACAAGGTGGAGAGCATTGCTTCTGCATCAAAGGATCAGGCAATGGCAGCCAGACAGATTGACAACGGTATCGGCCAGATCTCTCAGGTAGTAGAAGTAAACGCTGCCACGGCAGAAGAGAATTCTGCTTCCAGTGAGGAGCTTACCGGTCAGGCCCAGTCCCTTCGTAATCTGATTTTCCAGTTTCAGCTAAAAAAGTAAACAATTAATTACATAAGGTTTAAAATAAACAGCATATAACAGTTGACATTTTCGGTCAACTGTTATATGCTGTTTGTCGAGGAGGAAATTTATGAAGATCATTATAAATAACTCTTCCATGCAGCCGATCTATGAGCAGGCGGTGGAACAAATCAAGGGCCTTATTATGGAGGGCCAGTTAAAAGAAGGAGAATCTCTTCCATCTGTGCGCAGTCTGGCAAAGGAACTGAGAGTCAGTGCACTGACTGTAAAAAAGTCCTATGACGTACTGGAGCAGGAGGGCTTTGTCATAACCGTGCATGGGAAAGGAAGCTTTGTAGCCTGCACCAATCAAGGCTTGATATTGGAAGAGAAGAGAAAAGAAGTGGAATCAGACTTAGAGACAGCCATTCGCAAGGGCAGGAGCTGTGGTATGAGTGACGAGGACATAACAGAGATGTTTCGTATCATTTTGGAGGATTGATTATGATGCTAACAATGGAAAACGTACAGAAGCAGTATGACGGTTACAGTCTGGATTGTTCTTTGGAGCTGCGTACAGGATACATTACCGGACTGGTAGGACCTAACGGAGCAGGAAAGACAACAATATTTAAGTCAGCCCTGGGGCTTATTTCAGTCGATGGAGGTAAGATAAGAATCCTTAATAAGGAACCCAAGGATCTGACTGCGAAAGAAAGGGAAGAAATTGGGGTTGTACTTTACGATTCCGGATTCAGCGGCTATCTCACCCTTTCTGATATATCTGCCTTTTTAAAGAATTTGTATAAAAAATTCAATAAAGAAGAGTTTGAACAAAAATGCAGGGATGCAGGACTTCCTTTTCACAAGAGAATCAAGGAATTTTCAACCGGCATGAAAGCAAAGCTTAAATTGATTGCAGCCATGTCTCACCAGGCGAAAATACTGATCTTAGATGAGCCTACCGCAGGGCTTGATGTTATTGCCAGAGATGAACTTCTTGACTACATCAGAGCTTATATGCAGGAAGGAGACCGATCCATTCTCATTAGTTCTCATATATCAAAGGATTTAGAGACTCTTTGTGATGATGTTTACTTGCTTGATCAGGGACGAATCGTTCTCCATGAAGAGACAGATGTGCTCCTTGACCGTTATGGATTATTAAAGGCTACCAAAGAACAGTATGAAGAGCTGGATCATCAGCATATCATCAGACGAAGGAAAGAAGCCTACGGCTACTATTGCCTTACCGACCAAAAGGAGTATTATACTCGTAACTATCCTGATCTCGTTATGGAGAAAGGGACCATTGATGAGATTCTGACATTAATGATTCGAGGTGAGCGGATATGAAAGGATTGTTTATAAAGGATTTGATTTTGTTTAAGAACCAGGCGAAATTTTACATCATGTTTACAATAATCTGCACACTGATGCTGTTCGCTAATTTTAATCCGGCATATATCATCGGGTATATGACGCTGATGTGTATGATGTTCACATTTACCACCATCAGCTATGATGAGTTTGAAAATGGATTCTCTTTTCTTTTCACCCTGCCCTATAGCAGAAGAGATTATGTAAGGGAAAAGTACGGGTTTGGAATCCTCGTAAGTCTCACTGTCTGGATTTTGTTTTTAGCTGTTGTTTTCATAAAATCATTGGTAGGAAAGAATATGGATATGGGAGAAATTATTCCGGGTGCGCTTATGTATCTTTTTGTGGTACAATTATTTTGTGCAGTGAATCTTCCCATTCAATTTAAATTTGGAATTGAAAAGGGAAGAATCGCCTTGTTCGGAGTATCCATAACTATCTTTGCCGTTGTATTCGGCATTGCAAAACTCTTTGAGTTAAATAATTTGAATATAACAGCAGCGTTCCGTCAGTTAGGAACCATAAGGCCAGCGCCCTTTTTTGTGATTTTGGCATGCATCTGTGCCGTGATATATGGGATTTCCTATTGTTTTTCTGTTAAAATCATGGAGAAAAGGCAATTCTGATAAACACGGCTTATAAGTGAAAGGAAAAGGGAGAAGATAAGAAAAGGAAGTTCTTCAGGAGTAAAACGATGAATCTTATTTTTCTTATCATGGCCTGGCTGCCTATTTCGCTTGGCACATTTGGAATTGTATTAATATCTTATTATTTTTATAAATGGACCAAGGGGATAAGAATTATTAAAATCCGCGTGGCAGGAGAAATCTGTTTTCTTCTGGTTCTGATTTACTTTTTCCTGTTCTTTTTCATAGGATTTATCATTCATCCCAGGTAGACTTATATTCTCTTTTGAATATATCAATGCTCCCCCTCACCGGGACAGTTTTCAGCAGGAAAACAGTTTTGGTGAGGGGGAGCTGTTTTTAGTTATATGCAGCTTATTATAATTGCTTATCCATATCTTTCTCCTGCCTTTTCAAGGCATTTCTATGCTTTCTGGGCGTCGTGTGAAACTCTCTTTTGAACAAGCGGTCAAAGTAGCTGGTACTCTCAAATCCTGTGGATTCTGCTATTGTGCTAATGGAATAGCCCGTAGAAAGAAGGAGGTTCGAGGCCTGCTTCAGCCGATATTTGTTAAGGTATTCAATGGGAGATAAGGGAACGGAGCATTGGAAGCAGCGAAGTGCCTCCCGTTTACTAACGCCTACCGAGGCAGCAATATCATCTAGAGTAAGCCTCTTTCTGTAATTTTCTTCAATAAACATGGTCATGCGTCGAAAACGGGCCTGGGAGATACGGTTGGTTCCCGTATTTTCCATGGTGACTAATTCGTTTCGGTGTTCATATAGCTCTGTCCATATCTGGCAGATCAAGGTATGGGTTTTAAGTTCCCAGGCAGACCCCTTATTCTCACAGGTGCTGTAAAGCTTTAAAAGATTGTTAAGGATGCTTTTTTGCCAGGGAATCATGGATTTTAAAACGATATGAGAAATACCGGAAGAGAGAAAGGGAGATAAGTACTGCTCATAAATCAGACTTCCCTCCGGTGCCATGAATTCTGGTGAAAATACCACGTTGGGAATCACTGCGCTTCCTGCAGAAGCGTACCGATGTATGGCTCCTGAATTAATAAACAAGCCATCCCCGTCTTCCAGTATGTGACTGATGTTGCCGATGGAGCATTGTACAATGCCCTTTGTAACGGAAACCAGCTCAAACTCCCTGTGCCAGTGCCAGTCAATGCATCGGTTTTCAAATTGACCTACGTCTTCGTAATAATATTGCAGAGGAAAACCCTTTGAGCCATGGGAGGCAAGCTCCATCATGGATTCGTCTGTCTGTATTCTAGTGCTTTGCATAAATGGTTCTCCTTTGAAAGAATGGCTAGATTATATCATAAATTGGCCATATCTTGCAAGAATCAGATTTTATTATGCGTTATAATACAACAAATGAGACCAGGGAGGAAAGTAATGAGTCAGGATTATAATAAAACCATACGCGCCTGCTTTATGAGCTATATTGTACAGGCCATAATTAACAATTTTGTACCGCTTCTGTTTCTTACGTTTGAAAAGGAATACGACATACCATTATCCCGGATAGCCCTTCTTGTTACCTTTAATTTCGGCATCCAGCTATTGGTGGATCTGTTGTCAGCGGGCGTGATTGACAAGGTAGGATACCGGATTTCCATGATTACAGCCCTTGCTCTATGTGCCCTTGGTCTTGTTTCCCTTGTGGTACTTCCAGGATTTTTTTCTAATCCCTGGACCGGACTTTTAGGAGCGGTAATGATTTATGGAGCAGGCGGGGGACTTTTAGAGGTCTTAGTAAGTCCTGTGGTAGAGGCATGTCCCACGGAAAATAAGGAAAAGGCTATGAGCATGCTACATTCCTTCTACTGCTGGGGCCATGTTGGTGTGGTTCTCATCTCCACCGTGTTTTTTGTATTACTGGGTGTGGATAACTGGAGGATACTGGCCCTTTTTTGGGCGCTGATACCGCTCTATAACATGATTACTTTCTTCCGTGTCCCAATCGCACCTCTTATAAAGGAAGATGAGGGGATCTCCTTTAGGACCCTTATAGGTAAAAAGATATTCTGGGTATTTATGATACTAATGGTCTGTGCCGGAGCCGGCGAACAGGCGGTAAGCCAGTGGGCCTCAGCCTTTGCCGAAGAGGGCCTTAAGGTGAAAAAAGCGGTTGGTGATCTTGCAGGCCCTATGTTTTTTGCAGTTATGATGGGAACGTCAAGAGCCCTTTACGGTAAGTACGGAGAAAAAATCGATTTGGGAAAAATGATGACCTACAGCGGAATTTTATGTAGTGCGTCCTATATTCTGATTTCCCTGTCACCCCATCCGGCACTGGGGCTGATTGGCTGTGGAATATGTGGTCTGTCCGTTGGGATCATGTGGCCTGGCACCTTTAGTATGGCATCAGCCTCCATTCGGGGCGGGGGAACGGCTATGTTCGCCTTTCTTGCCCTGGCCGGGGACTTAGGCTGTTCTTCAGGCCCCACCCTTGTGGGTCAGGTCTCAGGTATTCTAGGTAACAATTTGAAAATGGGAATTCTGGCTGCAGTCCTATTTCCCATACTTTTTGTAATCAGTGTAAGATGTCTGCTACGGTTAAAGCTTAAAGCATAAAAAGGGAGGAAACCATCGGCTGGTTTCCTCCCTTTTGCAATTAATATATCATGTTAATAAACGACTACTTCATACCCATCGGTAGAAGGAAAATTAATGGTTACAGCCTGGCCTGGGTTGTTATAATCCAGCCTGATGTTCATGGTAAAACCAGCCGTCTCCCCATCATCTTCCATGGTGGTATCAATCGTGATGTCCTCCTTGGAGAAATATCCCTCCGGGGTGAGAACTGCTTTGCCGCTGATTCGGTTTATCTTGAAGTCTAGCTCATTGAGAAGCGGCCATATTTCATTATTAATATTACTGAGATATGGTTCCATTCCGTCTCCGCTGCTGGAATATACGATGGTCTTACTTCCTGAATCACCAGCTGCTATCTGAACATTGTCAATAAATGCAAAGAACTGGCCGGTCAATCCACCAAGAGTTAAATTCTTCGTCATATCCTCATGGCCGATCTTCATCTTATATTTTTTATGAGTGCCGCCGTTGGAATAGTAGGTACCATCTTTATAAAAGGATTGATGGGCGTCCTTTGATCCCATCATCTGCATCGCTGTCTCCGAAAGAAATTCCATGTTGGGAGTATTGATGTCATGGTATTGTAAGCGCAGCTTCATGGAAATGGGAACTTCCATGTCAGTATAAGAAAGACTCATATGGATATCACCGCTGATATCCAGCCCCTGAAGTTCAGAGCTTTTCTTGATCGCCTGATAATAGAGCTCTCTACCTTCCTTTTTAGCAGAGGCAGCGGCAGACGGGTTGGCAGCTCTTAGTCTTACCATGCCATCAGCCACCCAGGCTCCATTTTCATTGACCGTGTAGCCGTCGGGGGTGGTAGTATTGGTAAGCAGATATCCGTTTTCATCAAAATAATAGCATTCTGACATTCCATCCCCATTGGAATCAATCCATTCCCAGGAAGATACAGGGGAGAGTTGATCCTTTTCCTGCCAGCGCCACCCGTTAGAATCCTCCATCCAGGTTCCGGCAAAAGCAGATAGGGTCAATGAGAAGGACAGAAGCAATGCAACGGCAAATATTTTTATAGAATGTTTCATTCCGTTTTTAATCCTCCTGTTGTAGTTCGCAGGCCGCAATATGGACCATAGCGAAGCTTTTTACCATAATGATTGGTTCATTGTACCATATTTTGGTAAATACAACAATGTTTTTTACAGTGGCGGACTATTTGAACGCGGATTTTAACTGCTCAAAAAGCTTTAAGTCTGATTCTTTTATCTTTATGTTGGTGGTAATGCTTTTTCCTTCCGGAGGTGTGATAGTAATCTCCACCACGCTTCCTTCTTTTAGACCGTTTTTTGAAGCAGCATTTAAAAACAAGGGGAATTTAGGATGATTTTCTTTAAACACGCCCCAGGCTTCTTTTAACTGCATTAAATTCATAATATTCATCTGAAAAATCCTTTCTCCTGATTGATAGGCATATCCTAGCATAAAAAAATCTTACAGTCAATTATGACCAGTTTTCAAGGAAAAAGATGGGGCTTCCATGGAAAATACAGCCGTGCTATAATAAAATTACAAAGATAAAAACACAGCATACTTTAAAATTACAGCAGGAGAAAGTAAAACAGGAGCGAAGTGGACTGGCACGGCAGAAAAAGGAAGCCAGGAAACAAATTCAGTTTGCACAGGGGCAGATAATGCCCCTTTTCTCTATAAAAAGCAGGTGAGAACATGTATATTACAGATTTACATATTCATTCCCATTATTCCAGAGCAACCAGCAAGGAATGCACCCCGGAATATCTGGATTTATGGGCAAGAAGAAAAGGAATTGATTTATTAGGAACTGGAGATTTCACTCATAGAGCATGGAGAGAAGAGTTAAAGGAAAAGCTGGTTCCAGCAGAAGATGGACTATACCGGTTAAAAGAAGAATATTGTCTGGAACCGGGATACCGTCCACAAATGAGAACTCCACGGTTCGTAATATCAGGGGAAATCAGTACTATATATAAAAAACATGGAAAAGTGAGAAAGGTTCACAGCGTAATCCTCCTTCCAGGACTGGAAGAAGCTGAGCGCCTTTCTGTGAAATTAGAAGCAATCGGAAATCTTCATTCCGATGGACGTCCCATTTTAGGCCTTGATTGCCGGGACCTGCTGGAAATGACCTTAGAATCATGCCCTGAGGCCATATTTTTTCCAGCCCATATCTGGACGCCGCATTTTTCCTTATTCGGCGCATTCTCTGGCTTTGATACCATTGAGGAATGCTTTGAAGATTTAACTCCTCATATCCATGCGCTGGAAACCGGGCTTTCCTCGGATCCGCCCATGATCAGAAAGCTGTCGGCTCTTGACCGATTCCAGCTTATCTCTAACTCCGATGCCCATTCTCCTTCTAAGATGGGAAGAGAAGCCAACCTTATGGATATAGACTTATCCTATGAGGGGCTTAAAAAAGCTATCAATACAGGAACTGGATTATCCGGCACCATTGAATTTTTCCCGGAGGAGGGAAAATATCACTATGATGGTCATAGAAAATGTGGTCTATGCCTTTCTCCTGATGAGGCAAAGGCTTACCATGGCAAATGCCCGGTCTGTGGCAAAAAGCTGACCACAGGTGTGTCTCATAGAATCCAGCAGCTAGCCGATCGTAATGAGGAGGTCCTGCTATCGGGGGCAAAGCCTTTTGAAAGTCTGGTTCCCCTTTTGGAGGTGGTTGCAGCTTCCACAGGCTATACCACAGCCAGCAAACGTGTACAAAATCAATACCAGGAACTACTATATTCTCTTGGATCAGAATTTTCTATATTAAGAGACATACCCATTGAAGAAATCAAAAAGGTCTCAAATGAATGGATCGCTGAAGGTATCGCCCGGATTAGAGCGAAAAAGGTGATATGCAGTCCGGGATATGACGGGGAATACGGAACCATAAAGCTTTTTGAGCCTGGAGAGATAGAATAACAGAGAGCTTAGTAGATGTTAAAAGGGAATTATCCGGCGGCAGAAGGAGAATACATATGAAAAAGGGAGAAATAAATAAAGAGCGTTTGAAACTGACTCTGGATAAATTAGACGAGGTTTATGGAGTCACAAAGGAGGGCTTTTATCACCGGCAGCCCTGGCAGCTGCTGGCGGCCATTATGCTCAGCGCCCAAAGTACCGATAAGCAGGTGGAAGAGACGCTTCCTCAGCTATTTACACGATTTCCTGACGTAAAGGATATGGCAGAAGCATCTGTGGAGGAAATTGAGAATTCAATCCGTTCCGTGGGGATTTATAAAAATAAAGCAAAGAATTTAAAGAAATGCTGTCAGCAGATTGTAGAGAATTTTGGCGGAGAGGTCCCCACAAGTATGGAAGGGCTCCTAAGCCTTGCAGGAGTTGGAAGAAAAACTGCCACCTTATTCCTGGCTGATGCCTATGGAATACCAGGCGTTACGGTAGATACTCATGTATTCCGAATATCCAGGCGCCTTGGCTGGGCAGCGGGCAAAAATCCAGTGCAGGTAGAGCTGGAATTACAAAAAGTTTTACCAGAGGAACACTGGAACCGGATCAATTTTCAATTGATTTACCATGGCAGGGCAGTCTGTACCTCAAGAAAGGCAAGATGCGGGGAGTGCGTACTGGAAGAGTGGTGTGATAAAAAAATAGAATCATAAAAATGGTCCGGCAGCTATCTCGTGGTTGCCGGGCTTTTTTTGCAGTATGTGTGACCGGAAATTATTTAAGATCTGCTATTTATTACATCAAAACGGTTAATTGTTACATATTTAACAACAATGTCGTTTTTTGTTCTATAATGTAAGCGGAACTTTATGGTTTACATATTTATGGAAAGGTGAAGGAGAGTATGGAGAGTACAATTGAGCAAAGAGTAAGTGTAGAAGAAACACAAAAGGGGAGTAACTGGTGGGGCGTTTTAGGTTTCTTTATTCCGCTTGTAGGACTGATTTTATTTCTTGTTTGGAAAACAACAAATCCAAAGTCATCTAAGGCTGCAGGAATTGGTGCCCTGGTTGGTATGATATTAAATCTATTGCTTGTTATTGCAACGGCTGTTCTACCAGCCATGATGTAGTTTTATATCAGAATTATTTTACATAGCATGTTCTGCAAATGATAAAAAAGCTGTCAATTAACAGTAGTGATCCTGTTAATTGGCAGCTTTCATTGTTTAAAGACTCTCATATACGTAGCTGACATTGGCTCTAACTGCTTTATCTGTTTCATGACTAACCACTATAAAAATGGGTGCTGTGCTTGAAGAATAGCTGGACACCAGCTGATTTTGGTCAGCTAATGCCCAGCTTTCAATAAATTAACCTAATTCAATAATATTAAACTGTGCACCTACACTTGGCGCTAGAGCTAATGTCAAGGCGACTGCAGAGTTGTTTCTCAGAGTCAGTACATCACCAGCAGCTAATGTTAGCATTGCAGTTCCGGAAACCTCTCCAGTGGCTACAAGCGCTGTTACAGGAGTTGAAGGATCTACAGTACCATTTACTGCAATTGCTATAGATGCTCCAATACCAGCAGTTATAGTGACATAATAATCAATTTGATATACTCCAGCCGTAGGAACTGTTACTGTCGTTGTTCCAGCTGTGTGAGTAACTCCAGCCAGAGGACCATTGTTGCTGAGCGGTACATCAGCGCCTCCGACAACAGTAGCATCTGCAAGTGTTGCCAGCTGATAAGCAAAACCAAACGTTGTTACACCTGCACCAGTAGGTCCGGTATCACCAGTAGGTCCAGTGTCTCCGGTAGGTCCGGTAGGCCCAGTAGCTCCAGTAGGTCCGGTAGGCCCAGTGTCACCAGTAGGTCCAGTAGGTCCGGTATCTCCCGTAGGTCCGGTAGGTCCAGTGTCTCCAGTAGGTCCGGTAGCCCCAGTAGGTCCGGTAGGTCCGGTATCGCCGGTAGGTCCGGTAGGTCCGGTAGCCCCGGTAGGTCCGGTAGGCCCGGTATCGCCCGTAGGTCCGGTAGGTCCGGTAGCCCCCGTAGGTCCAGTCGGTCCGGTATCGCCGGTAGGTCCAGTCGGTCCGGTATCACCTGTCGGTCCGGTAGGTCCAGTAGCTCCCGTAGGTCCGGTAGGCCCGGTATCGCCGGTAGGTCCAGTCGGTCCGGTATCGCCAGTAGGTCCAGTGGCTCCAGTATCACCAGTCGGTCCGGTCGGTCCAGTATCGCCGGTAGGTCCAGTCGGCCCGGTATCGCCAGTAGGACCAGTGGCGCCTGTATCGCCGGTCGGCCCGGTAGGTCCAGTATCACCCGTAGGTCCGGTAGGCCCGGTATCGCCGGTAGGTCCAGTAGCGCCTGTATCGCCGGTAGGTCCGGTAGGCCCGGTATCGCCGGTAGGTCCAGTAGCACCAGTGTCACCAGTAGGTCCAGTAGCACCCGTATCGCCGGTAGGTCCGGTAGGCCCGGTATCGCCGGTAGGTCCAGTAGCACCAGTGTCACCAGTAGGTCCAGTAGCGCCGGTATCACCGGTAGGTCCGGTAGGCCCGGTGTCACCAGTAGGTCCAGTAGCACCCGTATCGCCGGTAGGTCCGGTAGGCCCAGTATCACCAGTAGGTCCGGTAGCACCCGTATCACCGGTCGGCCCGGTAGCACCGGTATCACCAGTTGGTCCAGTCAGTCCGGTATCACCGGTAGGTCCAGTGGCACCCGTATCGCCGGTAGGTCCAGTAGCACCGGTATCGCCAGTCGGTCCAGTAGCACCGGTATCACCAGTCGGCCCAGTAGCACCGGTATCGCCGGTAGGTCCGGTAAGACCGGTATCACCAGTCGGTCCGGTCGGTCCGGTATCACCAGTCGGTCCGGTAGCGCCGGTATCACCAGTCGGTCCGGTAAGACCGGTATCACCAGTCGGTCCGGTCGGTCCGGTATCACCAGTAGGCCCAGTGGCACCCGTAGCACCCGTCGGTCCGGTAAGACCGGTATCGCCGGTCGGTCCGGTAGGTCCGGTATCGCCGGTAGGTCCGGTAGCACCCGTAGCACCAGTCGGTCCGGTAAGGCCGGTATCACCAGTCGGTCCGGTAGATCCAGTGTCACCAGTCGGTCCAGTCGGTCCGGTCGGTCCAGTAGCACCAGTAGGTCCAGTAGCACCAGTCTCTCCTCCTGTAATATCATCTTCTACGATGACTAAAGATCCTCTTAAGGGAACTATTTGAGAGAAGAACACTTCTGCAGTACTAATATTTACAAGTGACAAGGTGACTGGGGGTGCTGTAACTTCAACAATTCCAATCCCAAAGACCTCACCTGTTTTTATTGGAGAATTTCCTTCCAGAAAATCTCCCTGTGAAGATGACAATGCAAACGATGCGCCATTTGTAGATTGAGATGATTGTGTGGCAAGCCACCAATCAATTACAAATCTCCCAGCCTCAGTAAAGGTAATAACCCCTGTAGCTGGGTTATAGATGATCCCTCCAGCTTGATAGACAATGCTATCAAAAAGGACGTTTGCACCTGAAGCAACAGTCGTAGCTGTATTTAGTTCAATTTGAAGCGCACTATTAGCCATTTCCAACCCTCCATTTCAAGATGTTTTAGACAAGATCCTGCAAATGATCATGCCTATATATTTTATGAACAAAATAGAATTTTTGTACCCTAAGTAACATTTTAGAAAAATGTCAGTAAATTATCGTTTATCACTTTCCATGTTTTTGCAGAAAAATTAAGAACAGGAGAGGAAGAAAAACGTTTCATGAATTTAGTAGCACTGCAGCTTTCATAAAGTATCTTTTAAAATAGTATGTAAAAAGTTTGCATTCTGTTATAATAATGGAGTGAATAATAATAAAATCTAATGGAATTAGATGATACATGAATGAAAAAGAATGAAATGTTAGGAAAGGGAGCAATTTTATGAAATTAATGTTCAAACAACGCTTTTTCTCCTGGTTTGACAGCTATGACATCTACGACGAAAGTGGAAATACCATTTATACGGTAAAAGGAACGCCAGCCTGGGGGCACAAGCTTCAAATTTATGATCGGTATGATAACCATCTAGCCACCTTAAGAGAGCATATTATCTCATTTCTTCCCTGCTTTGACATACAGGTGAACGGTCAGACCATAGGCACTATCCGCAAGGAGTTCACGTTCTTTAAGCCCTCCTTTTCCGTAGACTGTAAAGGCTGGAGAGTGGAAGGCAGCTTTTTTGAGTGGGATTATCAAATTATGTCATCTACTGGAAAAACAGTAGCCGTAATTGAAAAACAATTATTCCATTTTACAGATACTTATATCATTGATGTGCCTGATATGGAGGACAGTCTTCTGGCGCTTATGGTCGTGCTGGCCATTGATGCAGTCAAATGCAGTCAAAATAATTAAAATATGCTCTTGACTCCTACGTTGCGTAATACTCTATCATAGATACTGCAAGGAGGGAAATCCGATGAATACCAATGAAGTTGCTGTTTTAACAGGGGTGAGTGTGCGCACACTTCATCATTACGACAAAATAGGGCTTCTATGCCCCGACCGGAATCCGGAAAATGATTACAGGGAATATTCAGAACATGATTTGGATTTGCTGCAGCAGATTCTGTTTTTTAAAGCCTGTGGATTTTCTCTTGCAGATACTAAAAGGATGATATCCAGCCCTGATTTCAATCAAAAAGAGGCGTTTAAGCTGCAGAAAAAATACCTTCTGCATGAAAAAAAGCGAATAAATATCATGCTGGATACACTGGAAAAGACCATGAGGTCGTGGAAGGGAGAAGAAGCTATGACGCAAAAAGAAAAGTTTGCTGGATTTATAATGGGTGATAATCCGTACGAAGAGGAGGCTCGCCGTCTTTGGGGAGACAAAGCAGTTGATGAAAGCAATGCAAAAATAAGTTCCATGTCTCCTCAGGAACAAAAACAGGTGGCAGAAGGCATGGAAGAGCTGTTTAGAGAGCTTGGAAAGATACGGTTTGAACAGCCGGATTCTAAGATCGCTCAGGATGCCATGGACCATATGTACCAATTTTTTAATAAAAATTTCGGATATCAATATTCTCTGGAGGCATTTGCCGGCCTTGGGCAGCTGTACGTGGCTGATGAACGTTTCCTGAAAAATATTGACCAGTACGGAGAAGGACTGTCTGTTTTTTTATCTCAGGCAATGAAAATTTATGGAAATAGCCATTAATTGTTTCAAAGATTTAATCCTGTAAATATCATAGACCGGCCAATGAATTTTCCACCATTGGCCGGTCTTTTTATGGAGTTCAATTCAAAAGTAATACCCTGGTGGCTGGTGATACAGGCCCAGCCATGGTTACAAGTAAGATATTTGCATAATTTCGTAAAAATCTCAACCAAATCCTTAATAAATTCTAGAATGTTCCGAAATATTATTAGATGGGTTTCTCTAATTCTTTCAAATGTTTAAGTATTTAGATTATAAGCGTTATATTTCCTTGTTGTTTATAACACTCTGGTATCCATGCACACTGGGATGAGGAAGAAATCATATATTAATAGTGGGCAGTGAATTACAACACTTTAATTTTTATTCTGTAAATGTTAGGCAATGGATGCTTAACAATAATGGAAAGGTATTGTTGTCGTTTGTAGATGTTAATCTTTTATTTTTATATACAAAACAAAGATGGAAAAGTGCCTGAAACCAAACGGACGAATTCTTCTGCGGCCTGAATGAAGTATGGTTTTAGCCAATAAGAGTCTCTGAAGGCGGCGGAGCATCGCAACATTGAGCTATATGCTCCTGCGAACTGATTGGCATTAATAATGATGCGAAATTCAGAAAATCTTAAGGGAACAAGACAGATGATTCTTAAGATTCTGTGATAAGATAGACTGCGATGGAATTGTCTTCCAAGTCACGGAAAAAAGCAAATGATCCAGAATCAGCCGGGTTGATTTTCAGGTATACAGCCTGACTGCAGTCATCATAAGATAACCTGCAGTCGGGCTTTTTCTAAAAAGGGGGGATCAAAGCCAAAGGGTCTGCATTCCAATGATAAATAAGAAACTAATATGAGTATGGAGGAGAAAATGGAACAAAATAAAAGAAAACAGTGGATTCGATTCAGTCTATTTGGAGTATTTGCTCTGGCATCGGCTATGATCCTGCTAACACAGATCATGAAAAACAAGACAAAACCTATCTTTGATAAGAATGTCACTACCACCTTTTACGCTAGGACCAATGTCGGCAAGGCACTTGATTTAAATGCAGACGGGTATTTTTCCAGGGAACTCTATGATCATACAAAATTCAGTTTTGATTTGTCTCAATGCGACTTTAACACTCCTGGCCTTTACCGGATACCGGTATTTTATGACGAAGAAAAGACCAACTGTGTGGTTCAGATACAGGTAGGGGATACAGATAGCGGGGATGCGTGTAAAGACACGGATACCAATGAGGATGTGGTAATCAAAGAACAGGAAGGAATGGCAAAAACAGATGGCTCATAAAAATCTTACGACCCTGTGTTATATCGAACAGGATGGCAGTTATCTGATGCTGCACCGGATCAAGAAAAAACAGGATATGAACCAGGATAAGTGGCTTGGGGTCGGAGGACATCTGGAGGAAGGTGAAAGTCCGGAGGATTGCCTGTTAAGAGAAGTGAAAGAGGAAACAGGACTCACCCTTCATTCCTATCGGCAAAGAGGAATTATAACGTTTGTATCCGATGAGTATCCTGATGAATATATGTTTTTATATACCTCAGACGATTTTAAAGGAACTCTTATTGAATGCAATGAGGGCAGCTTAGAGTGGGTACCAAAGGAAAAAACAGGACAGCTTCCTCTATGGGAAGGAGATCTGATTTTCTTTGAACTGCTTAAGGATGAATTGCCATTTTTTTCGCTGAAGCTGGTCTATCAGGGGGAACGCCTATCCGCTGCCGTGTTAAATGGAGAAGCAATGGAGCTGCTGGATGAAAGACATACAGACGGGAGCCTGACCGGAAGAGTCATGGCCCGGTTTTTCATGCATCGGGAAGGTATTCTTCACGGCACCGCCCATGTCTGGATCATAAGGCCGAATGGAACAAATGGTTTTGATGTTCTTTTGCAAAAACGCAGTGCAAACAAGGATTCCTACCCTGGTTGTTATGACGTTTCTTCAGCGGGACACTTAACAGCAGGAAGTGACTATCTGGAATCCGCAGTCAGAGAGCTGAAAGAAGAGCTGGGCATAGAGGCAGCACCTGATGAGCTTTCCTTTGTAGGGCTTCGAAGTGAGCTTGATAAAAGAGAATTTTATGGCAGGACCTTCTTTAACCGTGAGGTCAGTAAGGTGTATGCCTACGAAAAAACGGTAGAAGAATCACAGCTCATTCTTGATTCAGCCGAGGTAGAATCTGTTTTGTGGATGGACCATGAAGAATGTCTGCTACAGATGAGGACAGGCGTCTTAAACCATTGTCTCAATGAGAAGGAAATCCTTATGCTGGCTGACTGGTGGAAATCAAGAAAATCCCGTTGACCGTAATGACTTAATATGTTATATTGATGAAAGAATAGAAAAGAATAGGATGTGTGTTTTTGTTAATTGTGTCTGAACATGGAGCGTAAAGCAATTTTATATTGAAAACAGGAATCAGGAAAGGAAGGTATATTTACCTGCCCTTAGCTTTGTGTACCTGTTTTGCCCATGAAGATACAGAACAGACGGATTAGGTTTATGACCTGCGAGATGTCGATTTGTAATCTCTCAGGTTTTTTTGTTGTCTGAAAGACCGGCTGCTTTATGCTCCATGGATTTTAAGAATCTTATCGATCATTTAAAATCAAGGAGAACGAGATGAATCACACATTTCAAACATTAGAATTTTATCGTATATTAGAAGAACTGGAAAACTTATCCCATACAGAAGCGGCAAAAGAACAGATCAGGACTCTGATGCCAAGTCAGAAGGAGAGTGAAGTAAAAAAGAGCATACGGGATACCACCGAAGCCAGGATTATACTGGATAACATGGGGCTTCCTCCTGCGGTAGCCATGAAAGACCTTTCGGTTATCATAACGACAACAAAACAGGGAGGCTGCCTTATGGCTGAAGAGCTGGAGGAGATTGGCGTAATGCTTACTGGAGTAAAGCGGTTAAAAGATTTTTTGAACCGATGCAAATATCTGGAATTAAGTCTTCCCTATTACGAGCTGGAGTTAGAACCCCTGGAGGCTTTATCTGGAATGATCTATGAAAGCATCCGAAATGGAAGAGTGGAAGACTATGCCAGCAAAAGCCTGAAAAACGTCCGTCAGGAGATTGGCAGGATGGAGGAACGCCTGAGAACAAAAGCAGAAGCCATTTTGCGGGGAAACAAAAAATGGTTCTCAGATTCCTATATAACCATAAGAAATGGAAAAACCTGCCTCCCAGTGAAAAAAGATTATAGATCCTCTGTTCCAGGCAGTGTCATTGACCAGTCGTCTACAGGTTCCACACTCTTTATTGAACCAGCCGTTATTGCTGCCATGAATGGAGAACTGGAGCTTCTTCGCATTGAAGAGGAGAATGAGGTACGAAAGATTCTGTATACACTGACAGCCTTTGTAGAAGATAATCTCCCGGTACTGGAGAAAAACAAACGTTATTTGGAAAAGCTGGATTTCCTGTTTGCCAAAGGGCGGCTGAGCCAGGAGATGAATGGGGCAGAGCCGGTAGTCAATTCGGAGCGCATCATACGAATCGTGGAAGGACGTCATCCATTTATGGACCCAAGGACCGTGGTCCCTCTCAACTTTGAATTAGGAAAGAGGGAGAGAGGTATTGTTATTACAGGTCCAAACACAGGGGGGAAAACCGTCTCTATTAAAACGGTTGGATTGTTTTCTCTTATGGCCCAATGCGGACTTCATGTACCATGTAAGGAAGCGGAGCTTTGCTTAAATCGACAGGTGCTTTGTGATATAGGGGATGGGCAGAATATTACGGAGAATCTATCTACATTCTCGGCTCATATTACCAATGTGATGAAGATTTTAAAAGAGGCAGGAGAAGAGAGCCTTGTTATCCTGGACGAATTGGGGTCAGGTACAGACCCGGCTGAGGGAATGGGAATCGCCATCGCTATTTTGGATGAACTAAGGCACATGGGGTGTCTGTTCCTTGCGACCACTCATTATCCAGAGGTAAAGACCTATGCAAAGGAAAGAGAAGGAATCACCAATGCGCGTATGGCCTTTGATGAGGAAACCTTAAAACCACTGTATCGTATGGAAATCGGAGAGGCAGGAGAAAGCTGCGCGCTGGCCATAGCAACTAGGCTTGGTATGCCAGAACAGATGATTGAAAGAGCCAGAAGATATGCCTACGGAGCGTGGGAAGAATCGGATCAGAACAATGGGGATATCGAATGGGAAAAAGTGAGAAAGGCCCCAAAAGCCAAGAAGGGGGAAGGAATCAACAGTGCCCAGCATAAAGATGAGTTACTGACCAAATTTACCATTGGTGACAGTGTGTATGTATTGCCAGATAAGAAAAAGGGAATTGTATGCAGGCCGGTCAATGACCAGGGTGTTTTGCAGGTCCAGCTGCCGGATAAGAAAATATGGATTAACCACAAGCGGATAAAGCTTTTGGTTCCGGCCGCTGAATTATACCCCCAGGATTATGATTTTTCCATCATCTTTGATACGGTGGAAAACAGGAAAGCACGGCACAAGATGGAAAAGGGATATCAGGAAGGCCTGGAAATCAGGACAGAGTAAGACCAGGCCTTCTTTAAGAATCCGGGATTATAAGGGTTCATATTCATCTTCTGTGAGTTCTGATTCTTCCTCTGCCTCAATGTATTCAGCGGATTGAATCAGGGCTTCGCCGTTTAGCTCAGCCAGAATAAGCCGGAATATTTCAACGTGACATTGTTCATCTGCGATAATCCGGTTTAAGACGGCCTGAATCTTACAGTCATCGATCCACTGTGCTTGAGCCTGATATTTTCGTATGGCTTCCAGCTCACCATTAAGAGCGTTGGTCACCAGCTCGCCAATGATGGTAGGGTAATGATTGCAGGAAGGTGACCAGTACTGCATCCGACCGTTTTGCCGGCTCCAAAGTCTGGGGTCTGCTCCTAAAAGAACGCTCAGCTCTCCGAATGCATTTAGATGGCGCATTTCCACCATACTGATTTTGTGAAAACACTCTGCAATCTCAAAAAAGAAATTCTTTGTAATGAGACTGTTATAGATATAGAGGCTGATGGCAGACATTTCTGAATTGCAGGCACCAATGTTTGATAACATGGCGGCTGCGTACCGTTCATTTTGGGATACAATCTCTATGGGTGGCCATGGAGAAGGATCGGAAAACACAAGAGAAGATAATTTCATATAACACCTCGTTTTACTTATTCAATAAAATATATCCTTAAGGCGGTAGAGTATGCCTGAAAAACGATGAAAAGGGGACAAAAGAGCATGAATCAAAGAGAACAGCTGATAAATGATGTAGAACGGTTTCAGCCATGGAATGAACAGGAGGAGAAGGATAAGGAGCTGATTCTTTCCTATCTGCGCCAGGGAGATTCCTGCTTTTACAGGGAAAATGATGAGGCCCATCTATCGGCTTCCGGCTGGGTGGTAAATCCCTCCCGCACCAAAACCCTGATGGCTTATCATAACATCTATGGTTCCTGGGCCTGGACCGGAGGACACGCGGACGGAGAAAAGGATCTTCTAAAGGTAGCTCTTAGAGAGGCCATGGAAGAAACTGGAATCAGCAAAGTCGTGCCGGTGAGCAAGGACATTTTTTCTCTGGAGATTCTCACGGTGGACGGTCATGAGAAAAAAGGAGCTTATGTCTCTTCTCATCTTCATTTGAATGTGACGTATCTGTTGGAGGCGGATGACACGCTGTCTATCCGTAACAAAGAGGATGAAAACAGTGCAGTCGGCTGGTTTGCGCTCAGTGAATGCTTGCATGCGGTGAATGAACCATGGATGAGCGAGAGAATTTATCAAAAGCTTCTTTATAAAATGCAGAATCTTGCTTATTAACAGAAAACTTATAAAAATTTTAGGATTGGTTGTTTTATTTTTCCTGATTATGCTTTATAATAGAACCATCTAATAAATGCAGTTTTGCCAAATGAAAAGTGAGGTGGTAGATATGAAGATAATTTATGCTATCGTTAGCTCCGATGATGGAAACCGGGTGACCGATGCACTGAATGAACACCAGTACAGCGTGACAAAACTTGCCACTACAGGCGGCTTCTTAAAAAAGGGAAATACGACTTTGATGATAGGTACAGAAGACGAGCAGGTAGAAGTGGTCATTAATCTGATTAAAGACACCTGTGGGAAACGCCAGAAGATAACATATAATGTACCGGCTCCCAACCTGGCATCCGTATCCTCTGGTTTTATGATGATGCCGACCACGGTTGAACTGGGCGGCGCTACTATATTTGTAACAGATGTGGAAAGATTTGAAAAAATTTGACGAAATGTCGAAGGGATTGCAGAGCAATCCCTTTTCGTAACAGGAGGTATGAATATGTCAGAGACAAAAAGAGTATTTTTAATTGTATTAGACAGCTTTGGGATTGGAGAAGCACCAGATGCTGCGAAATTTCATGACGAAGGAAGCAATACCTTAGGAAGCATTGCAAAAGCAGACGAGTATTACACCCCTAATTTGAAAAAACTGGGAATGTTCAACATAGATGGCGTAACAGCAGGAGAAAAAGAAGAGATGCCTGTGGGTTCCTTCGGACGCATGACAGAAAAGTCCCAGGGAAAGGACACCACCATAGGCCATTGGGAAATTGCCGGAATTATATCCGAAGAGCCTCTTCCCACCTATCCCAACGGATTTCCAGAGGAAATCCTTTCTGAATTTAAGAAGCAGACGGGCAGAGGAATTCTCTGTAATAAGCCTTACTCCGGAACCGATGTCATCAGAGATTTCGGAAAAGAGCATGTAGAGACTGGGGATTTGATTGTTTATACTTCGGCAGACAGCGTGTTCCAGATTGCTGCTCATGAAGAAGTGGTGCCTCTTGAGGAGCTTTACCGCTATTGTAAGATTGCAAGAGAGTTACTGACTGGAAAGCACAGCCTTGGCCGGGTAATTGCCAGACCATTTGACGGGACTTACCCTGATTTTAAACGGACCCCTCACCGTCATGATTTTTCCCTTCTTCCGCCTAAGACTACCATGCTGGACTGCCTGAAAGAGGCTGGCTTTGATACCATTGGAATTGGAAAGATATACGATATCTTTGCAGGAAAAGGAATTGATAAAACAACTTCTATTGTGAATAATACTGATGGCATGATTAAGACACTGGAAGCGCAAAAGGATGACTTTAATGGCATATGCTTTGTGAATCTGGTGGATTTTGATATGGTATACGGCCATAGAAACGATGTAAAGGGCTATGCTCAGGCTGCTACGGATTTCGATGTGCAGTTAGGTGAATTCATGAAAGGCATGAGAGCAGATGATGTCCTTATCATAACCGCTGACCATGGCTGTGACCCTGGAACTCCAAGTACCGACCATTCCAGAGAATACACACCAATGCTCATCTATGGAGAGGGAATCAAAGCAGGCGTTTCCATTGGCACAAGAGATACCTTTGCAGACATAGCTGCTACGGTTCTTGATTTATTTGGAGTAAAGGGTGACATCGCAGGCAAGAGCTTTTTAGATGAGGTAGCAAAATAACAGGAGGTGCCCATGAAGCTTGAGGAAGCAACGAAAAACAGGTTGGTGGCAGAGGCCTATGAGGCGCAAAGAAATGCATATGTACCGTATTCGGACTTTTGTGTGGGAGCGGCTCTTCTGGCAAAGAACGGAACGGTCTACAGAGGCTGTAACATCGAGAATGCCTCCTTCTCCCCTACCAACTGCGCAGAGCGGACGGCATTTTTTAAGGCGGTCTCAGAAGGCGTTACAGAATTTGAGGCCATTGCCATCGTAGGCAATAAAAAAGGGAAAGAAGGAGATTTTTGTGCTCCCTGCGGAGTTTGCAGGCAGGTCATGGCAGAGTTTTGCGATCCTGATGAATTTCAAATTATCCTGGGAGCAGGAGAAAAGACCTCGGTCTATACCTTAAAGGAAATACTTCCGATGGGATTTACAAATGATAATTTAAAATCCAGTGAATGAGGGGACAGGGAAACCATGAGGATGTATGATGTAATTGCAAAAAAGAGAAACGGAGAAACTCTCAGTGAAGAGGAAATCCGTTTTATGATAGATGGCTATGTAAAGGGGGAGATTCCTGATTATCAGATGTCAGCAATGCTGATGGCCATTTATCTCAATGGAATGAATGATAAGGAGACAGCCACTTTGACCAGTGAAGTGGCTCACTCCGGTGATATGGTGGATTTATCTCCCATTGAAGGCATAAAGGTGGATAAACATTCCACAGGCGGTGTTGGAGACAAGACCACCCTGGTGGTGGCACCTATTGTGGC
Source organism: Lacrimispora xylanolytica (assembly GCF_026723765.1). Taxonomy (NCBI): domain Bacteria; kingdom Bacillati; phylum Bacillota; class Clostridia; order Lachnospirales; family Lachnospiraceae; genus Lacrimispora; species Lacrimispora xylanolytica. The sequence goes on along the minus strand of NZ_CP113524.1, from coordinate 3,183,103 downwards.
GGCTTGCGGAGTCAAGGTTGCAAAGATGTCTGGACGGGGTCTTGGACATACCGGTGGAACGGTTGATAAGATGGAGTCCATACCCGGGATGCGTACGACCCTTACGGAAGAAGAATTTTTTCAGGTGGTAAACAACACAGGACTTTCTGTCATCGGGCAGTCCGGCAATCTGGCACCCGCCGATAAAAAGCTTTACGCCCTTCGGGACGTGACTGCCACGGTAGACAGCATACCCCTCATTGCAGCCTCCATCATGAGCAAAAAGCTGGCAGCAGGAAGTGACTGCATTCTTCTCGATGTAAAGACAGGCAGTGGAGCATTTATGAAAACCCTTGATGATTCCATTACCCTGGCTGAAAAGATGGTGGCTATTGGGGAACACGCAGGGAAGAAAACCATGGCGCTGATCACCAATATGGATATTCCTCTTGGAAGTCTCATCGGCAACAGCCTGGAGGTCATAGAGGCAGTGGATACCTTAAAAGGAGATGGCCCGGAGGATTTGACAGAGGTATGCTTACAGCTTGCTTCCGGCATGCTCTTTCTGGCAGGAAAAGGTGATCTTTCCGCATGCAGGGCCATGGCAGAAAAGACCATAGCTGATGGAAGTGCACTAAAGCGCCTGATTGCCATGGTGGAAGCACAGGGGGGTGATTCTTCCGTAATAAAAGATACTTCTCTGTTTCAAAAGGCTCCCTTTAAGCTGGAGGTAAAAGCGCCAAAAGGTGGCTACATCACTCATATGGATACGGAGCGTTGCGGCATTGCATCTTCCATGCTTGGAGCTGGCAGAATCACGAAGGAGAGTGAAATTGATTTTGCTGCCGGAATTGCTCTTAAAAAGAAGGTGGGCCAAAGCGTAGCGGAGGGAGAAGTTATGGCAGTGCTCTATACTTCTAAGGAAGAGCTGTTTTTGGCTTCCGTAGAGGAATTTATAAGTGCAGTCACCATCAGTGATGAAAAGCCGGCCACAGAGCCTCTCATCTATGCAAGAGTTACAAAAGCAGGCGCAGAGCGTCTTGTATAATAGAAAGGAAATCAAACAAATGACTGATTTAGAAATGTTAAGCTATGTAGACCATACCGTATTAAAGGCGGTTGCAACCTGGGATGAGATTAAGGTGCTTTGTCAGGAGGCTTTGGAATATAAAACTGCTTCTGTATGCATTCCACCCTGTTATATCAGCAGAGTTCATAAGGAATTTCCAAATCTGAATATATGCACGGTAGTAGGGTTTCCACTTGGCTACAGTGTTACAGAGTCAAAGGTTCTTGAGACCAAGAAAGCCATTGAAGACGGAGCCAATGAAGTGGATATGGTAATCAATCTCGCTGACGTGAAAAACGGAGATTATGAAAAAGTAGAAGAAGAAATTCGTTTGTTAAAGCAGGAAACAGGAGACAAGATCTTAAAGGTCATTATTGAGACCTGTTATCTCACAGAAGAAGAGAAGATCGCCATGTGCAAAGCAGTAACTGCTGCAAAAGCTGATTATATTAAGACCTCTACCGGATTTGGAACTGCTGGTGCGACTCTTTCTGATATCCAGCTGTTTAAAGAGCACATCGGGCCAGAGGTAAAAATCAAGGCAGCAGGCGGAGTGCGCACTCTGGAAGATTTAAGGGCTTATATTGAAGCTGGATGCAGCCGGGTAGGTGCAAGTGCAGCAGTTAAGCTGGCAGCTAAAAAAGACTGACCATAAAAAGCACCCTAAATATCTGACATTTTGGTAATGTTTGGATATTTAGGGTGATTTTTATGGGATAATTACTTAAATTGCACAAATAATACAAGGGTTGTATCTGGTAATATTTCACGAAAATGACTAAAAAACAAAAAAATACTGACAAAACATGGTGTAAAGTGTTATACTTATAGGAGAGTAGTTGTAACATTGGCAATATTGTGTTGTTTTTCAGTCAGGAGGAATGCATTATGTTTCAGGTAAACGATCTGGTTATGTATGGTACCCATGGTATTTGCAAGGTGAACGCCATTGGAAGTCTTGCTATGTCTGCGGCCCAGGAAGACCGGCTTTATTATACGCTAAAGCCGCTTTACGAGGAGCAGCACAGCGCGGTTTATACACCGGTAGACAATAAAAAAGCAGCCATAAGACCTGCTGTTACCAAAGAAGAGGCATTGGAACTGATTGACCAGATTCCAGACATAGAAACCATTTGGGTGGTAGATGACAGACAAAGAGAAGGCAAATACAAGGAGATCATGCAGAGAAATGAAGGTACTGGCTGGATGCAGATTATTAAGACGCTCTATTTAAAGAAACAGAAGCGTTTGGCAGAAGGAAAGAAGAGTACGGCAAAGGATGATTTCTATTTTAATATGGCTCAGGAGCTTCTTTATGGAGAACTTGCTGCTGCTCTTTTGATGGATCGGACCAAGGTGAAAGGTCTTGTGGAAGAGCAGGTAAGTCAAGAGGATAGTCCTGTTGCATCGGTTGATATAAAATCGTGATAGAAGTACAAAAATGCGTCTGAATTTCAAGACGCATTTTTTCTATTCTTTGCCTGGGCTGAAATGGTAAGACCTGGCTTAATGATAAATTTTCTTTTCTTCGTAAAGCGGCTCGCAGGTCAGATGAACTCCCAATTTTTTAAAGGTTTTCATATCCACATCAGAAAGAATGACTGAAGTATGAGCCTCGCATCCCTTTAATTTAGGCAGCTGCTCCAGTGCAATTTGTGCATTGGGGTCTGTGGCGGCACAGGTTGATAAGGCAATTAAGACCTCGTCTGTATGCAGTCTTGGATTTTTGCTTCCCAGATAATAAGTTTTTAATTTCTGGATAGGCTCAATGGCGGAAGGAGCGATTAGATGTACATCGTGAGGGATATCTCCTAATGCCTTGACTGCGTTAAGTAAAAGAGCAGCAGAGGAACCAAGAAGGTTGGTGGTCTTTCCTGTGATAACTCTTCCGTCTTCCAGCTGTAAGGCCGCACAGGGAGAGCCCATTGCTTCTGCCCGTTCATTGGCAGCCTTAACCACCGGACGCTTGTCAGTTGTGATTTTTGCCTGCTTTAATATAAGCTCGATCTTATAGACTTCATCCTTGGAGCCAGTATCCTTAGCCAGTCTTAAGAGCGCCTGATAATATCTTCTTATAATTTCCTGCATGGAAGCTTCTCTGCAGATCTCATCATCTATAATACAAAAACCAGCCATATTCACACCCATGTCCGTAGGTGATTTATAGGGGCATTCTCCATAGATTTCTTCAAAGATAGCACTTAATACAGGAAAAACCTCCACATCACGGTTGTAATTAACGGAGGTGGTGCCGTACGCTTCCAGATGGAATGGGTCAATCATGTTAACATCATTTAAATCAGCGGTAGCTGCCTCGTAGGCAAGGTTCACCGGATGCTTTAATGGAAGGTTCCAAACGGGGAAGGTCTCAAACTTCGCGTAGCCAGCTTTGATCCCTCTTTTATTTTCATGATAAAGCTGGGATAAGCAGGTAGCCATCTTTCCGCTTCCTGGTCCGGGTGCTGTGATGATGACAAGAGGTTTTGTTGTTTCTATATAATCATTTCTTCCATAGCCTTCATCGCTGACAATGAAAGGAATATTGCTTGGATAACCGTCAATGATGTAATGGCGGTATACACGGATTCCCATGGTTTCCAGCTTGCTTTTAAATACATCAGCAGACTTCTGTCCGGAATACTGGGTGATGACTACACTTCCTACATAGAGTCCCTTATCCGTAAAGGACTGAATGAGGCGGAATACATCCACATCATAAGTGATGCCAAGATCGTGACGGATCTTATTCTTTTCGATATCGGCTGCACTGATAGCGATAACAATTTCTGCCTGGTCAGAAAGCTGCATCAGCATGCGGAGTTTGCTGTCAGGCTCAAATCCCGGCAGTACCCTGGAAGCGTGATAATCGTCAAACAGCTTGCCACCGAACTCCAGATAAAGCTTGTCCCCAAATTGACCGATCCGCTCCTTGATATGCTCTGACTGCATGTTTAAATACTTGTTGTTGTCAAATCCAAATTTCATTTGTTCCTCCATTGTGTTTCCTGTTTTGAGCCTTCATAAACTCTTTGCCTTTAATATCAATAAATTGTATCATAGAAAGGATGTAAAAGCCATGAGATTTTCTCTTGTTTCTTTATTTGAGCGAAACACTTTACATTCCTGGCTAAACATGTTAAAACGGTGTAGTAAGAAGGAGGTACGAAATGCTTAAAACAGGAAGAAACGACGCATGCTGGTGCGGCAGTGGTAAGAAATATAAAAACTGCCATCTGGCTTTTGACCAAAGATTAGAAAATTATGCAGTGATGGGTGATGAGGTTCCGGAGCACCATATGATAAAAACACCGGCCCAGATTGAGGGCATCCGTCATGCTGGCGTTATAAACAATCAGATTCTTGACATTGTCAGTGAGAATATAAAGGCAGGAATGACGACACAGGATATCAATACCCTGGTTCATGAAAATACCATTCGCCTGGGAGGTATTCCAGCCCCCCTTAATTTTGAAGGATATCCAAAGAGTGTATGTACCTCTATTAACGATGTGGTATGCCATGGAATTCCCAGTCCGAAGCGCATCATTAAGGAAGGGGATATTATCAATGTAGATGTAACTACCATTGTAAACGGGTACTACGCAGATGCTTCCAGAATGTACTGCATCGGCAAGGTATCTCCAGAGGCAGAAAAACTTGTACGTGTTGCAAAGGAAAGCCTGGACCTTGGCCTTAAGGAATGCAGGGCCTGGGGACATTTGGGAGACGTTGGAGCCGCTGTTTCCGAATACGTATATGCCAATGGATATACTGTGGTAAGAGAAATCGGAGGCCATGGCGTAGGTGTTGATTTCCATGAAGAGCCATGGGTCAGCCACATTGGTACGCGGGGAACCGATATGCTGCTTGTTCCGGGCATGATCTTTACCGTTGAGCCTATGGTCAATGCCGGTAAAGCAGATGTGGTGCAAGACAGCAAGGATGGCTGGACGATTTATACCCAGGATGGCAGCCTTTCTGCCCAGTGGGAGTACACCATTTTAATTACAGAAGACGGCCCGGAGGTGCTAGCCAGATAATGGAGAAAACAAGATGTTTTTGGGTGGATGAAAAATCACCGGTCTATGTAAAATACCATGACGAAGAATGGGGAGTTCCGGTATACGACGATAAAAAGCTTTATGAAATGTTTCTTTTAGAGACATTTCAGGCTGGCCTCTCCTGGATTACCATATTAAGGAAGCGGGAGGAATTCCGGGAGGCCTTTGACAACTTTGATGTGGAAAAGGTGGCTTCCTACGGTGAAGAGAAGCTGGAAGAGCTGATGCAGAATCAGGGACTTATAAGAAACAGTAAGAAGATGGAAGCAGCCATTAAGAACGCACGTATATTTATTGAGATTCAAAAGGAATTTGGTTCCTTTTCCAAATACTTATGGGGCTTTACCGATGGGAAAATCATTGTGAACCAGGATGATAATTTCCCAGTGAAGACCCCGTTATCTGACAGCCTTTCCAAGGATTTAAAAAAGAGAGGCATGGGCTTTGTCGGCTCAGTGACCATTTATTCCTACCTCCAGGCAGTTGGTGTGGTTAATGATCACCAGCTTTCCTGCTTCTGCTACCATGGAAACCCATAGAAGGAGTGAAAAAGATTGGGAATTATTGAATTAAAAGATACTTCTTTGATAGAAGAGCTCTTTGCTGGCTGGGAAGAAACCATGATATGGTCCTGTCTGGGTGGTGTTATGGGAAGAGCCTATGCAGATGATGGTGAACCACCAAAATCCGCTCAGATCGTCCTGGGAGATTTCTGCTTTTTTTCAGGAGAACCCCTGGAGGAGCTGATCCGCAATAAGCCAGAGGGAAGAGAATCTGATTTTATCATCATGGTTCCAAGAGATGAAGCATGGGCGGCTAAGATCGAAGAGGTCTGGAAGAACCAGGCGAAAAAAGTGACTAGGTACGCCATTAAAAAGCATGGCCGCGGATTTAATAAAGAATATTTAGAAAGCATTGTAAATAATCTGTCTGAGCCATTTACCATGGAGATGATTAACCGGAATCTGTATCATAAGATTTTAGCGGAAAGCTGGTCCAGAGATTTATGCTCCCTTTTTGAAACCTATGAGGAATACGAGAAAATGGGGCTTGGAGTTGCCGTGCTTTTAGACGGTCAGGTGATTGCGGGAGCATCATCTTATTCGGCCTATCCTGGTGGCATTGAAATAGAAATCGATACAAGATCAGACTACAGGCGGCGGGGATCTGCCCTTGCCTGCGGAGCAAAACTGATTTTGGAATGTTTAAAAAGAGGACTTTACCCAAGCTGGGACGCCCAGAATCCAGGCTCTGTTGCCCTGGCCCAAAAGCTTGGTTATGAAAGGGACTACGAATATACGGCATACGAAATAAACGGATATTAAAAACGACTGCATCCGGCATATATAACATTTTAACTGGTAAATTTTACAATTTGTGGTAAAATGTTAAATAATTATTACAATACAACACCTTAAACCATAGAGAAAGTGAACAGAGTATTATGAAAAGATGGCTTTTGGCAGTAATTGTGTGCTCGTTAGTGGCATCCGGATGCAGCAGATACAAAAAGGTTACCGAATCAGAGGAAACAGAATCCTCCAGGAAAGAAGTGGAAGAGAGTGCCGTTAAGGTTTCGGCCCAGCCTGGGAAGAAGCCGGTAAAGGTGAGGGGAATCTACATCTCCGGCTATATGGCAGGCTCCGAAGGCATGGAGGCAATCCTTGATAAGATTAAGGGAACTGAGATCAATACGGTTGTCATTGATGTGAAAAATGATGATGGGCGTATTACCTTTGCCATGGACGGGGCTCCCACGGTACAGGAAATCGGTGCTGAGGATCGATGCATCAAGGATATGGATGCCCTGATGAAAGAACTGAAATCCAGAGGGCTTTATACCATAGCCAGGGTCGTGGCTTTCCGCGATCCTTATTTGGCAGAAAAGAAACCGGAATGGGGATTGAAAAATCAGGACGGAAGCCTTCACCGGGACAACAAAGGACTTCCCTGGGTCAATCCCTATCGCCAGGAGGTCTGGGATTACCTTGTGGAAGTTGGGACCCAGGCGTCGGTGGCTGGCTTTGATGAGGTTCAGTTTGATTATATCCGTTTTGCAACAGACAGCTCCATGAATCAGGTGGTGTTTGACGAGAAGGATACAAGGGGCCGCTCAAAGACAGATGTCATTACGGAATTTATAGAATACGCATACAAAAAGCTTTCTGCTCATGATATTTATGTTTCGGCTGATGTATTTGGCACTATTATTGGAAGCAATGTGGATGCGCAGCGAGTGGGACAAGTTTATTATGACATGGCAGAGCATCTGGACTACATCTGCCCTATGATTTATCCATCCCACTACAGCGATGGAAACTTTAATATTGATCATCCAGATACAGAGCCCTACAATACCGTTCTGGCAGCTTTGGAGCTTTCCAAAAAGGAGCTTCTGGAAAATAGGAAAGAGGGCAGAAAGCAGGCAGTGGTAAGACCCTGGCTTCAGGACTTTACTGCCTCATATCTGGATCATTATATTCCTTATGGACCCAAGGAGGTAAGAGCTCAGATTCAGGCGGTCTACGATGCCGGATATGATGAGTGGATTCTTTGGAGTGCCTCCAACCGCTATACCTGGGAAGGACTTCTTACCAAAGAAGAAGGGGAAAAAGAACAAAAAGAGCTGGAGCGCTTAAGGCCGTCTGCCAGTGCCTCCCAGGCGGAGACCAGTAAGGCTTATGAAAGCCTGGAGGGAAAGGTGGCTGAGGAAGAGCCCACGTCTGAAAGCTCTGAAGATAAAAAAACGAACGTCAGGAAAAAACCAAATGTTGTGATTGTAACCACAGGTGGTTCCAGGAATTAGGAAGTGAGGAAAGCCATGGAAAAAGAACCCAGGCCAGGAGATTTTTACAGACATTTTAAAGATAAGATGTATCAGATCGTATCGGTAGCCACTCACTCGGAAACAAGGGAAAAGATGGTGGTATATCAGGCACTTTACGGTACCTATCAGGTATATGTCCGCCCTTTTGATATGTTTGTCAGTGAGGTGGATCATGAGAAGTATCCAGAAGTAAAGCAAAAATACCGGTTTGAGAAGATAAACATAGAAGCAGCTCCGGAAACAGTCCCCCAGGAGGAGGCTCCCGCAGAGAGTCATTCGGAAGATTTAAGGGGAACCAATAAAAATCTTCTTGCTTTTCTTGACGCAAGGACGTATCATGAGAAACTGGAGGTTCTTTTCGACAGAAAGGATGAATTTTCACCGGAAGAGCTTCTTGCTATTTGTGAAATACTGGAGATTGGACGGCTGGATTCTGAGCCGGAAGAGAAGTATTACGCAATTAAACGGCATCTGGAACTGCAAAATAAGTACGATGGATCAAGATTGAGGTGATTCGTTTTCATGGACCACATCGAATTTAATATAGAAGAAGAATTAAAAAAACTGCCGTCCCAGCCTGGAGTGTATATCATGCATGACAGGAGGGACGAAATTATCTATGTAGGAAAAGCAATCAGCTTAAAAAACAGGGTCAGGCAGTATTTCCAAAGCAGCAGAAACAAGACGGCAAAAATCGAACAGATGGTGTCGAGGATCGCCCGGTTTGAATACATTATAACAGACTCGGAATTGGAAGCTCTTGTATTGGAATGCAACTTGATCAAGGAGCACCGTCCTCGCTATAATACCATGCTTAAGGATGATAAAACCTATCCTTATATTAAAGTTACGGTAAACGAGGACTTTCCCCGTGTCTTGTTCTCCAGAGAGATGAAAAAGGACAAATGCAAGTATTTTGGTCCCTACACCAGCGCTGGAGCTGTGAAGGATACCATAGAGCTGATTCATAAGCTATATCAGATACGAACCTGCAACCGGAATCTGCCCAGAGATATCGGCAAGGAACGGCCATGCTTAAATTACCATATTAAGCAGTGTCAGGCTCCGTGCCAGGGCTATATTAACAAGGAAGATTACGGAAAGTCTATTAGTCAGGCCCTGGAATTTCTGGGCGGGAAATACAGTCCGGTCATTACCATGTTAGAGGAGAAGATGCAGGCTGCCTCAGAAGAGATGGATTATGAAAAGGCCATTGAATTCAGGGATTTGTTAAACAGCGTAAAGCAGATCGCCCAAAAGCAGAAGATTACGGACAGCGGTATGGAAGACCGGGATATCATTGCCATGGCTAAGGATGAAAAGGATGCCGTTGTTCAGGTATTTTTTGTTCGGGAAGGCAGGCTGATCGGCCGGGAGCATTTTCATGTAAATATTGGAGCAGCTGAGGATAACCAGCAGATTCTGACTGGCTTTGTAAAGCAGTTCTATGCAGGAACGCCCTTTGTTCCCAAGGAGCTGTGGGTACAGACTGCACTTGAGGATGATACGGTAATCGAAGAATGGCTGTCTGCCAAGCGAGGCCAGAAGGTGAAAATCATGGTTCCAAGAAAGGGCCAGAAGGAACGTCTGGTGGAGCTGGCGGAGAAGAACGCTGCCCTTGTTTTATCTCAGGATAAGGAAAAGATCAAACGGGAAGAGCTGCGTACCATTGGAGCCATGAACGAAGTGGGCAATTGGCTTGGGCTTACGGAAGTCAGGAGAATTGAAGCGTTCGACATTTCAAATATCAGCGGTTTCGAGTCAGTAGGCTCTATGATAGTCTACGAAAATGGCAAACCAAAGCGTAATGATTATCGAAAGTTTAAAATAAAATGGGTAAAGGGAGCCAATGACTATGCCTCCATGCATGAGGTGCTGACCAGAAGGTTTTCCCATGGATTAAAGGAAGCAGAGGAGCTAAAGGAAAAGGGCGTGGATGAAGAGTTTGGAAGCTTCACCCGTTTTCCGGATCTCATTATGATGGATGGCGGCCGGGGGCAGGTAAATATTGCGCTTCAGGTTATTCAGGATCTGGGGCTTGCAATTCCCGTCTGCGGTATGGTAAAGGATGATAACCATCGTACCAGGGGACTTTACTATAACAATGTGGAGATTCCCATTGACCGGCATTCTGAAGGCTTTAAGCTGATAACAAGAGTCCAGGATGAAGCCCATCGGTTTGCAATTGAATACCATAGAAGCTTAAGAAGCAAGGGACAGGTGAAGTCCATCCTTGATGATATTGAAGGAATTGGGCCAAACCGCAGAAAAGCGCTTATGCGTGAATTTAAAGGGCTGGAGCCTATAAAAGAAGCTTCCATGGAGGAACTTTTAAAAGTTCCGGGCATGAACGCCAGAGCGGCTAAGAGCGTTTATGATTTTTTTCATTGACCATTATAAGCTTTTCAAAATACGGAATCTGTGTTAGTATGAAAAAAACAGATGGAAAAAGGAGCGTTTCGCCATGCATGGAGTAGCGATTACGGATTTGATCGAAAAGATGAGTCTTAGGAATATGACTCCGGAGATTGATGCGGATAAAATTGTATTAAGCCATCCTGATGTCAATCGTCCGGCACTGCAGCTTACTGGATTTTTTGATCATTTTGATAATGAAAGAGTGCAGATCATCGGCTATGTGGAGCAGGAATATATCAATCAGATGGGCAGAGAGAGAAAGCTTGAGATGTACGATAAGCTTTTAGCCTGTCAGATTCCGTGCCTGGTATACAGCCGCAGCCAGGTTCCTGATGAGGATATCCTGGCTCTTTGCAACCATTACGGCGTTCCCTGCCTTGTTTCAGATAAGACCACATCTGACTTAATGGCAGAGATTATCCGCTGGTTAAAAGTTAAGCTGGCTCCCTGCATCAGCATTCACGGTGTTTTAGTGGATGTTTTTGGTGAAGGCGTGCTTATCATGGGAGAGAGCGGTATCGGAAAAAGCGAAGCAGCTCTGGAACTGATCAAACGAGGACATCGTCTGGTGACCGATGATGTTGTGGAGATTCGTAAGGTAAGTGATGCGACCCTGATCGGAAGAGCTCCGGAAATTACAAAGCATTTTATCGAATTAAGGGGAATTGGAATCATTGATGTAAAGACCCTGTTCGGTGTGGAAAGCGTAAAAGATACCCAGGCCATTGATATGGTAATTAAATTAGAAGACTGGGATAAAGATAAAGAATATGACAGACTGGGGATTGAAGACCAGTATACGGAATTTTTAGGAAACCGGGTGGTGTGTCATTCCATTCCAGTACGTCCAGGACGTAACCTGGCCATTATCGTTGAATCAGCGGCTGTTAATTACAGACAAAAGAAGATGGGGTACAACGCGGCTCAGGAATTATATAACCGCGTCCAGGCAAACCTGTCAAGAAAACAGGATGATTGAGGTGTCTGATGACTGATATTTATGAAAAACTTCTTGGTGCAGCCGATAAAAACCATATAAAAGTAGGGGAAGAGATGCGAAAGCATACATCCTTCAAGGTAGGCGGACCTGCTGCCTGCTTTGTAACTCCAACCGACGAAAAGGAGCTTTCTGGTGTTCTGCGTGTATGCCGGGAAGAAGAGGTTCCTTATTTCATTCTGGGAAATGGAAGCAATCTTCTGGTGGGAGATGAAGGGTTTGACGGAGTTGTGATATCCATGGACGGCTTTGCAGGCTGTGAAGTGGACCGGGAAACAGGGATTGTTCAGGCTGGTGCCGGACTTTCTTTAGCCCGGATTGCCCAGGAGGCTTATAAGGCATCCTTAACAGGGTTTGAATTTGCAGCAGGCATCCCGGGTACACTGGGAGGAGCGGTTGTAATGAATGCCGGTGCATATGGTTCTGAGATGAAAGAGGTGCTGCGCTCTGTCAGGGTATTGACTCCTGAGGGCGAAGTAAAAGAAATTCCAGCTCCAGAGCTGAATCTTGGATATCGAACCAGCTGCATCATACCAATGCAATACGTGGTACTGGATGCCAAAATCCGGTTAAAGGAGGGAGATCCGGTTTCTATTAAGAGCAGGATGGATGAACTTGCCGGAAGAAGAAAAGAAAAACAGCCTTTGGAATATCCCAGTGCAGGCAGTACCTTTAAAAGACCGGAAGGTTATTTTGCAGGTAAGCTGATTGAAGATGCAGGACTGAGGGGATTTACCCTGGGTGGTGCACAGGTATCAGATAAGCATTGCGGTTTTGTGATCAATAAAGATCATGCCACTGCGGCGGATATTAAGGCACTTTGTGAGGAAGTAAAGGAACGGGTAAGAAAAAAATCCGGAGTAGAGCTTGAGATGGAAGTAAAGACGCTGGGTAAGTTCTAACAGTGCAAAGGAGAACAACGTGAGGCTTGTAATAATAACTGGCATGTCTGGAGCAGGCAAGACGCAGGCGTTAAAGATGTTGGAAGACATGGGGTTTTACTGCGTGGATAATCTTCCCATCCCTCTGATTGAAAAGTTCGCAGAACTGACCCTTAACAATCCGGACGGCATACCCAATGCTGCTCTTGGAATTGATATCCGAAGCGGAGAAGATCTGTCGGTACTGAATCGGATTTTTGATGAATGGTCCAGAAACCGGGTGCCCTTTGAGATCCTTTTCCTGGATGCTGGTGATGAGACACTCATCAAGCGGTATAAGGAGACCAGAAGGGCGCACCCTCTGGCAGCAGGTGGTCGGATTGACAGTGGTATCATAAAAGAGCGGGGAAAGCTGGCGTTCTTAAAGGAAGAGGCAGATTATATTATAGATACCAGCAAGCTTCTTACAAAAGAATTGAGACAGGAACTGGAGAAGATTTTTGTTAACCATGAATCGTACCGGAATCTATACATTACTCTGCTTTCCTTTGGTTTTAAATATGGGATTCCTTCTGATGCAGACCTGGTGTTTGATGTGAGATTTCTCCCAAATCCTTATTATGTGGAAGACCTTCGGCACAAAACCGGAGAAGAAAAGATCGTGCGGGACTATGTCATGCAACATGGAACCGCTGACTTGTTTTTGGACAAGCTATATGATATGCTGGACTTTCTCATTCCCAATTATGTGCAGGAAGGGAAAAACCAGCTGGTAATAGCCATTGGCTGTACCGGAGGCAAGCACCGTTCCGTAACCATTGCAAAAGCAGTCTATGACAGGCTTAAGCCCAGTGAGGAATTCGGGCTTAAGATAGAGCACAGAGATATTGATAAGGATAGTATACGGAAAAGGATGGGCTAGACATGTCATTTTCTTCCAAGTTAAAAGAAGAGCTTTCCCGGCAGATCAGTCCGGCAAGGCATTGTCAGATTGCGGAGATGGCCGCTATTATCAGTCTTTGCGGGAAAATAATCATATCCGAAGAAGACAGATACACCATTAAAATTCATACGGAAAATGTAGCAGTTGCAAGAAAGTACTTTACATTATTGAAAAAAACATTTAATATAAGTACTGATGTTTCTATTAGAAGAAACGCTTACTTGAATAAGAACCGGACGTATACCGTTACAATCCGGGAGCATGAGGATGCCCTTAGGGTTTTGCATGCAGTAAAGCTTCTTGATGAAAACGGAGAAGTTGGGGAAAACTTAAATGTAGTACAGAATGTAGTCATCCAGCAGTCCTGCTGTAGAAGAGCATTTATCAGAGGAGCTTTTTTATCCTCAGGTTCCATTAGCGATCCTGAGAAATTCTATCATTTTGAAATCGTTTGTGCAACAGAAGAGAAAGCAGAGCAGTTAAAGAATATTATTGCCACCTTTGGCCTTGAAGCAAAAATTGTAAAAAGAAAGCGTTATTACGTGGTCTATATCAAAGAGGGAAACCAGATCGTAGATATCTTAAATGTGATGGAAGCCCCGGTTACCCTAATGGAGCTTGAAAATATCAGGATTTTAAAGGACATGCGTAACAGCGTAAACCGTCAGGTAAACTGCGAAACTGCCAACATTAACAAAACGGTATCCGCTGCGGTTAAGCAGATAGAAGATATAGAGTATATCAAAGATACAATAGGACTTGATAATCTCCCCGACAATTTAAGGGAGATTGCCAGAGAGAGACTTGAAAGACCGGAAGCTACCTTAAAGGAGCTTGGAGAAGCGCTTGACCCACCAGTGGGAAAATCAGGAGTGAATCACCGGCTGAGAAAACTTTGTGATCTGGCAGGGCGTCTGCGCACCGCAGGTATGGGCAGCAGAATGGAATAGATTCGTTCATAGGAATGAGGAGGATAATTATGGTAAGAAGAACAGTCACCGTGGAACTCGCATCAGGCTTAGAAGCCAGACCGGTAGCTATGTTAGTTCAGGTTGCAAGTCAGTATGACAGCAACATCTATGTTGAGATCGAATCCAAAAGAGTCAATGCAAAGAGCATTATGGGGATGATGACCCTTGGTCTTGCGGCTGGGGAACAGATTACGGTCACAGCGGAAGGTACGGATGAGGAACAGGCTGTTACCGAGATTGAGAAATATTTAAGCAATCATGAGTGATTCTGAAATAATAGGTAGATGATAAGGCGGAGATTTCCATAGAACGGTATGGAAGCTCCGCCTCTTGTTGTTTTTGAAAAGTTGGGATAAGATGTTTCAGGGCGACTCCCTTTGTGCTATAATAGAAGAAATAAGGAAAGAAGGAGATACGACAGATGGCATTTACGCATTTACACGTCCATACAGAATACAGTCTTTTGGATGGTTCCAGTAAAATCAAAGAGCTTGTGCACAGAGTCAAGGAACTTGGTATGGACAGTGTAGCGATCACAGACCATGGTGTCATGTATGGTGTGATCGATTTTTACAGAGCAGCCAAAGAAGCGGAAATCAAGCCCATTATTGGGTGCGAGGTATATGTGACCTCCGGTTCAAGATTTGACCGGGAGGTAAACAGCGGAGAAGACAGATACTACCATCTGGTACTTCTTGCGGAAAACAACCAAGGGTATCAAAACCTGATGAAGATTGTTTCCAAGGGATTTGTGGATGGATTTTATTATAAACCAAGAGTGGATTATGAGATTTTAGAGAAGTATCACGAAGGAATCATAGCTCTTAGTGCATGTCTGGCAGGCGAGGTCCAGCGGTACATAAGCCGTGGTCTTTACGATCAGGGAAAGGCGGCAGCCCTTCATTATCAGGAGATATTTGGAAAGGGAAACTTCTTTTTAGAGCTTCAGGACCATGGAATACCGGCCCAGCAGACCGTCAATCAGGGACTGGTCCGCATGAGTCAGGAACTCGGGATTGACCTGGTGGCGACCAATGATATCCATTATACCTATGCAGAAGATGAGGCGCCACACGACATCCTCTTATGCATTCAGACGGGGAAAAAGGTTGCAGATGAGAACCGGATGCGCTATGAGGGGGGCCAGTATTATTGCAAGTCTGAGGAAGAGATGAGAACCTTGTTTTCTTTTGCCACTCAGGCGATTGACAACACTCAGAAAATCGCAGACCGCTGTAACGTAGATATCGAGTTTGGTGTGACCAAGCTTCCTAAATATGAGGTGCCGGAAGGGTTTGATTCCTGGTCTTATTTAAATAAACTGTGTACCGATGGTTTTAAACAGCATTATCCGGAGGATGACGGAACCTTAAAGGAGAGGCTTGATTATGAGCTGGATGTCATCCACTCCATGGGTTACGTGGATTACTTCTTAATCGTTTGGGACTTTATCCATTATGCCAGATCCCAGGACATTATGGTGGGGCCAGGAAGAGGGTCTGCCGCCGGCAGTATTGTATCCTACTGTCTGGGCATCACCAATATTGATCCCATACGCTATAACCTTCTGTTTGAACGTTTCCTGAACCCGGAACGAGTATCCATGCCGGATATCGATATTGACTTCTGCTTCGAACGGCGGCAGGAAGTCATCGATTATGTGGTGGAGAAGTACGGAAAGGATCAGGTGGTTCAGATCGTGACCTTTGGTACTCTGGCAGCAAAGGGTGTGGTCCGTGACGTTGGAAGAGTGCTTGATATGCCTTATGCCCGCTGTGACGCCATTGCAAAGATGATCCCGGGTGATCTTGGCATGACCCTTGAGAAGGCCCTAAAACAAAGCCCTGACCTTCGTAGTGCCTACAATGAGGACTCAGAGGTCAAATACTTAATTGATATGTCTATGCGTCTGGAGGGATTGCCAAGGCATACCTCTATGCATGCGGCAGGAGTAGTAATCAGTAAGAATTCAGTGGATGAATACGTCCCCTTATCAAGAGCTGC
Organism: Lacrimispora xylanolytica; assembly: GCF_026723765.1. Lineage (NCBI taxonomy): Bacteria > Bacillati > Bacillota > Clostridia > Lachnospirales > Lachnospiraceae > Lacrimispora > Lacrimispora xylanolytica. Next base: position 3,166,953 of record NZ_CP113524.1, on the reverse strand, counting down.
GGACGGAACCATCACGACTCAGTTTACCATGACAACGTTGGAAGAACTGGGACTGTTAAAGATGGATTTCCTGGGACTTCGTACCCTGACCGTTATCCAGAAGGCAGTCGCAGAAGTGGAGAAAAACAGGGATATTATCATTGATATGGACCTTATTAATTATGATGATAAGGCTGTTTTAAATTCCATTGGTACCGGAAAAGACGAAGGCGTGTTCCAGCTGGAGAGTTCTGGTATGAAAAGCTTTATGAAAGAGTTAAAGCCAGAAAGCCTGGAGGACATTATAGCCGGAATCTCCCTGTATCGTCCAGGTCCTATGGACTTTATCCCCAAATACTTAAAAGGGAAGAATGACAGGGCGTCGATCACCTTTGACTGTCCTCAGCTCGAACCTATCTTAAGGCCGACACACGGCTGTATTGTTTATCAGGAGCAGGTTATGCAGATCGTGCGGGATCTGGCTGGTTACACCATGGGCCGAAGCGATCTTGTCCGCAGAGCCATGTCAAAGAAGAAGACATACGTCATGGAAAAGGAGCGCCAGAACTTTGTTTATGGTAATCCGGAGGAAGGAGTTACCGGTTGTATTGCCAATGGCATAGATGAAAAGGTGGCGAACCGCATCTACGATGAGATGATCGATTTTGCCAAGTATGCCTTTAACAAGTCTCATGCGGCCGCTTATGCAGTGGTTTCCTATCAGACAGCTTATTTAAAGTACTATTATCCTCAGGAGTTTATGGCAGCTTTACTGACTTCTGTTATGGATAATGTAACAAAGGTATCGGAATATATTTTAAACTGCAGACAGATGGGCATTCAGATTCTTCCCCCTGATATTAATGAGGGAGAAAGCGGATTTTCTGTGTCAGGAGGATCCATTCGTTACGGCCTTTCTGCCATCAAGAGTGTGGGAAGATCCGTGGTGGAACTTATTGTTCAGGAACGCCAGCAAAATGGGGTGTTTCATGACATGGAAGATTTTATCGACCGGATGAGCAACAAGGAAGTCAACAAGCGGACCCTGGAAAACTTCATTAAATCAGGAGCCCTTGATACCCTTCCAGGGACGAGAAAGCAGAAGCTTTTGATTGCTCCGGAGCTTTTAGATCAAAGGAGCAAGGATCGTAAAAATACCATGGAAGGCCAGATGACTCTTTTTGATTTTGCAGGAGAAGAGGAAAAGACTCACTACCAGATTACGTTTCCGGATGTGGGAGAGTTTATCAAAGAGGATATCCTGGCATTTGAAAAGGAGACCCTTGGCATTTACTTAAGCGGTCATCCCATGGAAGCCTATGAGGAGACCTGGAGAAACAATATCACTGCGGTCACCAATGACTTTATTGTAGATGAGGAAATCGGAGCCGCAAAGGTGCAGGACGGTTCTTATGTGACCATCGGAGGAATGATTACCGGGAAAACAGTAAAAACTACAAGAAACAACAAAATGATGGCTTTTATTACTCTGGAAGATCTGCTTGGTTCTGTGGAAGTAATCGTGTTTCCCAAGGATTATGAAAGCAAACGTGACGTTTTTATAGAAGAATCCAAAGTATTTATCCAGGGAAGAGTATCCATTGGTGATGATCCTGTAGGAAAACTGGTCTGCGAGCGGGTAATTCCCTTTTCCGTTCTTCCTAAGGAGCTTTGGCTTAAATTCCCGGACAAAGACGCTTATGCAGGCAGTGAACGGGAGCTTTTAGAAGAATTAAAGGAATCAGAAGGTAGTGATTCTGTTATCATCTATCTGGAAAAAGAACGGGCAAAAAAGGTTCTTCCTAGCAATCGCAATGTCAACGCCGATGAAGAGCTGATTCGTCATTTAGCCAAGAAACTTGGTGAAAAAAATGTCAAAGTTGTGGAAAAAAAACTTGAAAAGATTGGCAAAATGAATTAGAATACAACGTGTACGTATTGAAAAACAATATTAGTATCCATAAATCAGGAGGAAGTTACTATGGCAAATCAAGTGAAAACCATTGGCGTCTTAACCAGCGGCGGCGATGCACCAGGTATGAATGCTGCAATTCGCGCTGTTGTCAGGACTGCAATCCATAAAGGATTAAAGGTAAAGGGAATCATGAGGGGATACGCGGGCCTTCTGCAGGAAGAAATCGTGGATATGGACAGCACCAGTGTGTCTGATATCATCCATCGCGGAGGAACGATTCTTTATACAGCCAGATGTCAGGAGTTTACCACTGCCGAAGGGCAGAAAAAAGGCGCCGAAATCTGCCGGAAGAATAACATTGACGGCATTGTGGTAATCGGCGGAGACGGATCCTTCCGTGGAGCGGGTAAGCTGTCTGCACTTGGAATTAATACCATTGGACTTCCGGGAACCATTGATTTGGATATTGCTTGCACGGATTATACCATTGGCTTTGACACAGCTGTGAATACGGCGATGGAAGCCATTGATAAGGTACGTGATACCTCTACTTCTCATGAGCGCTGCAGCATCATCGAGGTTATGGGCCGTAATGCAGGATACATTGCCCTTTGGTGCGGTTTTGCAAACGGAGCCGAGGATATCCTTCTACCAGAGCGGTATGATGGAGATGAACAGTCTTTAATCAACCGGATTATCGAAAACAGAAAGCGCGGAAAGAAGCATCACATTATTATCAATGCAGAGGGCATCGGTCATTCTTCTTCTATGGCAAGAAGAATTGAAGCCGCTACCGGAATTGAGACAAGAGCTACCATTCTTGGTCATATGCAAAGAGGCGGAGCGCCTACCTGTAAAGACCGTGTTTACGCTTCCATCATGGGAGCCAGAGCGGTAGAGCTTCTTTGTGAAGGAAAGAGCAACCGTGTGGTAGGCTATAAGCATGGAGAATATGTTGACTTTGATATCCAGGAAGCGCTTGCTATGACAAAGGATATTCCGGAAGATCAGTATCAGATCAGTAAGATGCTGGTGAGATAAGGAGAACATAAGAAAATACAGAAGGCTTAAATGCTTTCAAGGTGTTTTCTGTCAAGAATATAACAAAGTTAAACATAAAAGAACTGATGAAAAAGGACTTTTACATCAGAATAGAAATACGCCTTGAATCGGTTGTGGTATCATGATCCGATTTAAGGCGTATTTTTGCTATATCTGCATCATTTTTGTGACATACTCTTCGAACCGTTATAGATGTTCCATCCAAGTATGAGCCAGAGAAATCCAGTTTTGACACTGAGGTACGATGTGTTTGCCATCCTCTCCTGAGACCTCCTGATTTGCAAGGGATAAGCCATGGCAGCCGGTGGGATAGATGTGCATTTCCACATTTACCCCGTGATCTGTCAAAGCGTCTGCCAGCAGATAACTGTTTTTTACAGGTACCGCATCATCAGAAGAAGTATGCCAGATAAATGTCTTTGGTGTGTGTGGGCCTACCTGATGTTCTAAAGATACCAGCCGTCTGATGGTTTCATCCTCTGCTCTTTCACCTAACAGATTCAGGAAAGAGCCGGAATGACAGCAGGGGCCCGAGGATATGACCGGATAAGCCAGAATAAGGCCATCTGGGCGAATATCCTCTGGATTTAATCCAAGAGGGCTGTATAAAAATGACTGATTCCAGAATGCTCCCAGACTGCAAGCGAGGTGTCCACCGGCAGAAAAACCGATAACCACAACTTTTTCTGTGTCGATCTGGTACTCCGGGGCAAGGGAACGGACCATGGCTACAGCCGCAGCCAGCTCCATCTGGGGATAAGGAAAGCCGTCTGGAGCCAGACTGTAATGAAGAACAAATGCATGGTATCCCATAGCTAAAAACTGCATGGCCACAGGCTCTCCCTCACGGTCTGATAAATGGCCGTAACCACCGCCGGGGCAGATAATTACTGCCGGACGCTTACGATCCATACATACAGAAATGGAATCAAGAATATAAGCGTACAGGCTTGCTGGGGCGGCAGATTTTTTTAGACCTGCCTGCTCCTGTGAAATAACTATATTTTTTGTAAACTGCTTCATGATTGTTCGCCATTCCTTTCCATATCATTATACCAGATTAATTCTCTTCCAGAACCGTTACCACTCCTTCGTATAAGGTTTTTGCAGCTTCCTCTGGAGTAATATCCTTTGCACTTAATTTTCCAAATACCTTGTAATATAAGCCATCTGGATTAGCCTTTAATTCACTGTTGTCAAACTGAGGATCCTGAAGGAACTTGCAATAATCCAGTACTTTTGTATTTGCTTCTTTTGTCATTGCATCTCCGATTCCTTTTTCTTCCAGAACCTTAAGAGCTGCAGCTGAACAGGGAACACCACGAGTAGTGGATAAGGTCTCAACACCTTCCGGCTCATTTAACAGGAAGTTTACTAACATAGCGGCTTCCTTTGGATGCTTGGTAGATGCTTTTACTGCAAAATCCATGGAAATCTTTGTAGATCCACCATTGAAATCACCAAACTTAAGGAACTCACCGATAACAAATTCCTGTCCTGGCTTGTTGACGCTGCCTTCAAGTGCAGCTTTAACCTTGGAAACACCGGAATCCCATTCCATAAGACCAGCATATTTTCCGTCAATCCATTTTGCATTCTTATCCAGGGAGTCCGCCATATCACCGTTAATGGTTGCAATCGTAGGAATAACATGTTCGTCTTCCAGTTTCTTTATGAAATCCATGCCTTCTTTCAGTTCAGCCTCTGTGTAATTTAATTTGCCGTCTACAATCCACTCTTTGCCATACTTTGCTTCCAGATAATAAACGAGGAAAATAGCGCGGTCATATTCTCCAAGAGCCAGAGGATAATGGTCATTGTCATGAGCTTTAAATGCAGCGCCTGCAGCCAAAAGAGAAGCTTCATCCGTTGGAACTGCTACTCCAATTTCGTCAAAGGTTGTTTTATTCCAGTAGAAGAGGCGTCCAGTTAAGGAGATAGGAACTGCCATAAGTTTTCCGTTTATCTCATTTGATTTTAATTTGTCCTCAGGAAACTGAGTTAAGTCAAGAACATCAGTATACTGGTTTAAGTCTAAATAGGTTTCTCCACCCTTGCTGTAATCCTTTACCCAGTTGGAGCCGATCTGAATGACATCCGCACATTCTCCGCTTAAAATTCCAAGAGACTGTTTTTCTTCCCACCCGGTCCATGCTCCGTATTCTGCTGTTACCTTAATATTCGGGTATTTTTCCATGAACTTTTTAATTGCTTCTTCCGTAGCAGTATGTCTTTCATCACCACCCCACCAGGACATGCGAAGCTCAACGGGTTCCGTTGATGCGGAATCACTTCCCGCCTTGGATTCTGTCTGTGCTGTTGTTCCTGTTTTAGAATCAGCTTTGCCCTGAGAACCACCACAGGCTGTCAGAGACAGGCCCATAGCTGCGGATAAAGCAATTGCTGTCACTTTAGCCAACTTCTTTTTCATAGATACTTCCTCACTTTCTTTCTGTCGTCTCATTGAGTCGTGGGAACCGGTACCACCGATTCCATATGTAGTGTAAGCACTTACACACTCCACTTATCTTATCACATCAAAGGAAAGATAAAAGATGAAAAATAAATAAAAAAGAAAAAAAATATTATGAATATTACCTAAAAAAAGCAAATAATATAAAGGTAAAAAACTTATTTATTTTAAATATAGTAAGTATTGCACATATAAAAAATAAAAAATAGAATAATAATATATATAATATATAAAAATGTATTACTGATTGCAAACCTTTGCAAAATGATTCTTCTGGAAGATGACAAAGGTAAAAAAGAATGATATGATAATTTGTAAAGGGAGGGGAAGCTATGGCAGTTACCATAAAAGATATTGCCGCTTATGCTGGCGTTTCTTACTCCACGGTTTCCAGAGCCTTAAGCGGCGGTGGGGCTGTGGAAGAGTCAAAGAGAGAGAGAATACTTGAGATTGCCCGATCCATGGGATATGTACCCAATCAGGCGGCTGTTATGTTGAAAAAATCAACATCCCGCAACATAGGCTTGTGTTTTTCCACCATCAGTAAGTCTACATCGCCTTATATCCTTCACGATGTGTTAATTGGAGTATATAGTGTCATTGGCAGCGGCTATCATGTAATTGTAAAAGCAATTGATATGCATGAGCCTGGAACACTAAACAAAAGCAATTTTGCCGGACTTTTAATCATGTCTCAGGGGGATTGGGATGAAGAGTTTGTGGAAGAGGCGCGTAGTAAGCGAATACCAATGGTCGCTATTAGCCGAAGAGTCCACCCGGATGTACCTTCCGTTGTTACGGATGAAAAGGGAGGGATGGAAAAAGCCATGGAGCACCTTCTGGAACAAGGTCATAGAAGAATCGGTGTTATTGAAGGCAATCCTGATTTAGAGGCTACCATACTCAGACAGGAAGGCTTTCTTCAGGTGGCAGGCCGGTGGGGAATCAATGCCAGATCCATTCCGGTCGAGTACGGAAATTACAGGTATAACAGCGGAAGGCTCGCGGCAGGAAGGCTTTTGGATACTTATGATGATCTGACAGCCATTCTATGTTTTAATGATGAAATGGCTATGGGAGCAGCGACCGCAATCTCAGAACGGGGATTAAAGGTGCCGGATGATATTTCTTTAACAGGGTTTGACAACTTGGATATTTCCGGTTATGCTGATATAAGGCTGACTACGGTGGAACGCAATTCCATCCAGATAGCGACCGAAGGGGCAAGAATGCTCCTTGCCTATATGGAAGAGGGAATACGGCCGGAGGATGTATGGCTGGAAAACCGCCTGATAAAAAGAAAGACGGTAAGAAACCGAAATAGCTTGTAAAAGAATCTAAACCAACAAGACAAATAGCAAAGTGAGGAATACGAGCGTGGATGCAATTGAGATGTACATCAATGAGCTGATGGAAAAAAGTACGCCGGACTGTCCGGCCTGGAACATTGAAAAACTCCTTTCCGGAGAAAAGTCAGGTTGGAATTACATTGACGGCTGCATGATTAAGGCTATTTTAGAAATGTATGCCATAACAAAGAATTCCAGATATTTTGAGTTCGCGGATGCTTTTATTGATCACCGGGTAAGAGAAGACGGAACCATTGACGGCTACGATGTGGAGGAATTAAACATCGACAATATCAATGCCGGAAAAACTTTGTTTGAGCTTTACGATTTGACCGGTAAAGAGAAATACAGAAAAGCAATCGATTTAATTTACAGCCAGATTGGAATGATGCCAAGAACAAAAGAGGGGAACTTCTGGCATAAAAACATTTATCCAAACCAGGTATGGCTTGACGGTCTTTATATGTGCCAGCCATTTTACATGGAATATGAAACTAGATTTCATGATAAGAAGAATTGCAATGATATTTACAGCCAGTTTTCCAATGTGAAGCAATTTATGAAGGATACAGAAACCGGTCTTTATTACCATGCCTATGATTCAGAGCGTGAGATGTTCTGGTGTGATAAGGTCACTGGTCTCTCTCAGAATTTCTGGCTGAGGGCTCTAGGCTGGTATTCCATGGCACTTCTTGATACCATGGATAAGGCGGACCCACAAGACACTCAAGAAGTGAATGGGATGAAAGAGGCATTTGTAAGCCTGATTGATGCTATGCTGAAATATCAGGATGAAAGCGGCATGTGGTATCAGGTGGTAAATTTAGGCGGCATGGATAAGAATTATCTGGAGACCAGCGGAAGTGCTATTTTCTCCTATGCTATTTTAAAAGGGGTACGTCTTGGATACCTTCCAGCAGATTACGCCCAGTACGGAAAGAAAGCCTTTCTTGGTATCTGTGACAAGTACTTAAATCTGGAAAAAGGCAATATGAGCCTTGGCGGAATTTGTCTTGTAGCAGGACTTGGCGGTAAGGACAGAAGAAATGGAACCTTTGATTACTATATGTCAGAGCCCATTGTTAAGGATGATGCAAAAGGAGTGGGACCATTCCTTCTTGCCTATACAGAGATGAAGAGGACTGGCTGGGAATACCAGTCATAACATAAAAGGAGGATCAGAGCTCACATGGAGTTCTGGTCCTCTCTTAGATTAACTTAAGCTGTTCTGTGCATACTTCTTTGGTGAGATTCCTGTCTTTTTTGTAAAGGCTTTGAAGAAATTGCTGTAATCATTAAATCCACACATGAGATAGACCTCGTTGACGCTGTAGCCCCCGGACAATAAAGTCTGAGCCAGCTCGATCCTGCGGTTGGTAATATAGGAATTAATGGTGGTGCCAGTCCCCTTTTTAAATAACCTGCAAAGATAAGAGGTGCTTAAGTAAAAATGAGCTGCTATCTCTCCAATGCTAAGGGGGGAATCAATGTTATGATGGATGTAAGTGATGATATCGGCCACTTTACTGTTAAAATACTGTCTCTGGTCCTCAGTTTCGTCACCTGCGGAGGCATCCATGGCCAGTTTTGTCACAAAAACCATAAATTCGGCGAAAACAGACCGTTCTTCCACGTCCTGCCCAAAGCCTTCCTCGGCGGATAATTTGTTGATATAGTAAGTAAATCGTCGTTGCTGGCCCTGGTTCAGAGCAATTCGATGGGAAAATTTGTCAGGTCTGTGCGTGAAGCAATAGGTTAAATCTGTCAGTGGAGTGGAAATGCTTTTTAAATAAGAAGGATCTATAAAAATGGTGTATCTTTCGTGTGGTATGGTTGAATCCATTTGTATCACCTGATGCTTTTCGTGATTGTTGATCATAAACAAATTCCCTGGTTCTACGCGGTAATTATTGTCTTCGATCAAAAAAGTACGTTCCCCGCTGATGGAATAATTGAACTCATAACAGCGGTGGCTGTGCATACTTAATACACCGGATTCTTTATGAAGATGAGCAATTGAGAAGTATTTGGAAGCCATGCAATGGTCAATTCCGTCTGAATATGAGGTAAGTACTTTCATAAATTGGATTCTCCTTAGCTAATATTACTAAAATTATATCATAGGATGTCAATATATTCAATGTTTTGTGCCGTATTTGAAATGAATTATAAGATGATGGATGCTATAATATAGAAAAAGCACAGTGTAAGCGCTTACGCAACGGTTGAAAAAATTGTTGAAAATTGTAAATGCTTCCAAAGGCTTTTAAAGAACTCATTTGAGGGAAAGAAAAAAGGAGAGAGAAAAATGAGAAAAATCAAACAGTGGACAGCGATGGGGTTAGCGACTGTTATGGCTATGTCTTTATCTGCATGTGCAGGCGGCAAGGGCACGACTGAGACAACCGGTGCGGCTGAGACAACAAAGGCAGCAGAGACAACTTCGGCAGCAGCTTCAGACACAACTTCCGGAGAGCCAGTAGAACTCAAGTTTTCCTGGTGGGGTGGAGACAGCAGACATGCTGCAACAGAAGAAGCAATCAAAGCCTTTATGGCAAAGTATCCTAACATAACAGTTACTCCTGAGTACGGCGCATGGACAGGCTGGGAAGAGAAGCAGTCCTTAAACATCTTAGGCGGCAACGCAGCAGATGTTATGCAGATCAACTGGAACTGGATTGAATCTTACGGCCAGGGCGGAAAGTCATTCGCTAACCTTGAGGATTACTCCGATGTTCTTGATTTAAAGCAGTTTTCACCGGAAAGCCTTGAGCTTTGTAAATTAGATAAGAAGTTAATGGCAGTTCCGATTTCTTTAACAGGTCGTCTGTTCTACTGGAATAAGTCAGCTTTTGATGAGGTTGGTGTAGCAATTCCTACAGACCTTGATTCTCTGTATAAAGCAGGAGAAGCTTTCAAAGCAAAAGATCCTGATATGTATCCATTAGCAGTTGGTGAGTATGATCGTATGATCTTAATGGTTTACTATCTTGAGTCCAAATATGGTAAGAACTGGGTAGAAGAAGGCCAGATCAACTACACAGAAGATGAAGTAAAAGACGGTATGGATTTCATTACTGGCTTAGAAGAGAAGCACGTTATCCCAACATTAGCTACCATCAATGGCGATATGGCTGACTCTCTTGACAAGAATGCAAAATGGATCGATGGCAAGTATGCAGGTATCTTCGAGTGGGATTCCTCCGCTTCCAAGTTCAAAAAAGCTCTTGAAGGCAGCGTAAACAAGCCAGGTCAGGAATTCGTTCTTGGTGATTTCATTAAGATGGGCAACAACAACGGTGGATTTACAAAGATTTCCATGGCGTTTGCAGTTCCTTCAAGCTCCAAGCATCCAAAAGAAGCAGCTATGTTAATTAACTTCCTGTTAAATGATGAAGAAGGCGTTAAGATCGGTTCTACTGAGAGAGGAATTCCTTGCTCCGCAGCAGGCTTAAAGGTTCTTCAGGATAACAAGCTTGGCGATGCTTTAACAATTGAAGCAAACACAAAGGTTATGAGCTACAGCAAGTTCACTCTGGACAGCAAATTTGAGCACAACGACTTAAAGGCTAACCCAGACGGTGTTTACTACAAAGTATTTGGTAAATTAAGTGCTGGTGAAGTTGACTCCAAGCAGGCTGCAACTGACTTAATCAAGGGTGTTACAGATACTCTGGAGAACTAATTAGCATTATAGAAAAGAAACATACATTTCATACGAGCCGCCATAACGTTATGGCGGCTCCCATAAAGAAAAGGGCAGACAAAAGTCATGGAATGCAGATATGAGACATTGAAACCATACCAGCTGACTGGTGCAGTACAGATGTATGAGGCTTTAGGGGAAGAGTCTTATAAGGAATTTGTACTGAATCATTTAGGCGGGCTTAAGGCCCTGGAGGGGACGGCAGGCAGCCTGCCGATGCAGGACTATTTAGCATATTTTTTTGCTTATGGGCAAACAGACAATGAGGAATACAGACAGAAGATTGATACAGCAATGATATCAAATGAATGGACTTTGGAATTCATGCCATTTGTTACAGCGTATGAAACGAGTTATAATAGGAAAGAACATTATAATGAAATTGCTGCAATGTTTCGGAATAAGGAAGCCTTTACAGGGAATGATTTAGTAGCCCTGATCGAAACCATCAGTCAGATGTCAGAAGAGATCTACGAATATTATAGAGAATTAAGGGATTTGTTCAAGGTTATAGTCAAGGAAAAGATGAAAGACCTCCCGGATTCTCCTGAAATTTTGGAAATCGGTTATTCCATCCTTAAGGCGTGCAACATTGGTGTACTTCAGAGGGATAAATACAGCAATTTCGGGGAACTTGTATGGAATAATATTGCGGGGAACGATAATCAAACTTGCGTAGGTTTAGAAAATATGATTCGTGCGCAATACACAATACTTAAAAAACAGGAGGTATAAGCAGTATGAAGTCTAAGGGTATTCATAAGTTCCTGGCAGAGAATGCAGGATTTTTCTTTGTGCTACCGTGGCTGATTGGATTTATACTTTTTAAAGTTTATCCGTTCGCATCTTCACTGTACTATAGCTTTACAAATTATGACCTGTTCAGTGGTGTAACAAAGACAGGTTTGATGAACTATAATAAGATTTTTACAGATTCTGACATCAGAAGAGCTTTCATGGTTACATTCAAATATGCAATTATTGATGTTCCTGTAAAGCTGACATTTGCATTATTCATTGCATATATTCTAAATTTTAAATTAAAGGGTGTAAACTTCTTTAGAACTGCATATTACATTCCCTCCATTCTTGGTGGTTCCATTGCCATAGCAATTCTTTGGAGAGCGGTATTTAATACAGACGGTCTGATCAATACCGTAATTGGCGCTTTCGGAGCTGAAAAAATCAACTGGATGGCATCTGCCAACGGCGCTCTTGCAGTTATCATTCTTTTAAGAGTATGGCAGTTTGGATCTGCCATGGTTATCTTCCTTGCCGCTCTAAAGGGGGTATCAGAAGATCTCTATGAAGCAGCATCTATTGATGGAGCAGGAAAGTGGACACAGTTTTTTAAGATCACAGTTCCGCTTATCACACCAGTTATTTTCTACAATCTGATTACCCAGTTATGTCAGGCATTCCAGGAGTTCAACGGACCATTCCTTGTAACAAAGGGAGGACCAAACGGA